>JBMOJJ010000226.1:0-6281 GCA_049315845.1 Rhodoferax sp. | reverse complement strand
AGCTTCATGCCGGCATCGATGTCTTCGGCTGTCGCCAGTCCATCCGCCAGCACGAAGAATGCCTCGTTGATCATAGGC
The DNA here is from genome assembly GCA_049315845.1 of Rhodoferax sp. Lineage (GTDB taxonomy): Bacteria > Pseudomonadota > Gammaproteobacteria > Burkholderiales > Burkholderiaceae_C > Rhodoferax. Next base: position 6,203 of record JBMOJJ010000226.1, on the reverse strand, counting down.
ACCAGAATGCGGTTGACGACAAAACCGGGCGCGTTCTTTACGGTGATAGGCGTCTTTCCGAGCGCCCTGGCCATGGCCTGCACGGCATCGTGGGTGGCGTCGCTGGTCTGCAGGCCCCGAATGATCTCGACCAGCGCCATCAGCGGCACCGGGTTGAAGAAGTGCATTCCGATGAAGCGGTCGGGCCGGCCGGTGACGGCGGCAAGCTTGGTGATGGAAATGGACGATGTGTTGGAGGCAATGATGACGTCGGGTGCCACGATCGCGTCGATCTGCTTGAGGATCTTGACTTTGAGCTCATGGTTTTCGGTCGCCGCCTCGATGACCAGCTGGGACGACTTCAGGTCGTCGTAGCTTGTGCTGCCCTTGATGCGGGCCAACGCGGCGTCGCGTTGCGCGGCGCTGATCTTTTCCTTCTTGATCAGGCGCTCCAGACTGCCCGCCACGCTTGCAATGCCCTTGGCGACCGCCGCGTCCGAAATGTCGACCATGACGACATCGATTCCTGACACCGCGCAGAGCTGCGCGATGCCGTTGCCCATGGTGCCGGCGCCGATGATGCCCACTACTTTGATGCTCATGATGAAGAACTCCAGTGAATGAAAATGGATGTGAATGACCCAAGCGTCATCGTAGAACGGCATGCCAGCTGCCGCATTTGTTCTTCGTCAAGCAACGCTCGGTTAGCCGGCGGCAGTCGCCGGCCGCTATGCCGGCAGCGGCATGCTGTGCCACCACAGACGGCACTCGCTGCACAGATCACCGCTGAAAGTTGCCTGCAGCACGCCGTCGAGCGCCATGCGGGGCAGCGGATCGCCGGGCTTGCGGGCGATCAGGTTGGTCCCGGTCGACGCGGCCCAGATCCGGAACAGTTCCTCGGACGCGACCTGGTAGTTCACATGCCAGTGGGCGACGCCGTAGACGGGGCCCGAGGACAGGATCTCGAAAGTGAGCTCGATGTCGTCCTGCAGCTTGATCCGCTGCCAGTAGGCCGCCAGCTGGTCATGGCCGCGCTGTGTGGCGAACGGGGTGTTGTGGTAGGCGCCGTCCTCGGTGAAGAGTGCGCAGAAGGCTGCCTCGTCCTTCTCTTCCCAGGCCTTTTTGTAGGCCTGCATGAATAGTTCGATGTTCATTTGAGTCTCCTTTGTTGACCAATGGATTTGCGGGTGCCGGCCAGACGTTGGTTCATTCTATGGGTTGGCGTGGTCGCGGTGCAGACCTTGCTGTTAACCTTGAGCCATGCCTGAAAATCACATTTCCCGATTGCTGACCCAGCGCCAGTTCATGCGTTTCTGGCTCGCCCGGCTGGCCGGTGTGATGGCGAATCAGATGCTGATGGTGGCGCTTGCCTGGCACATGTATGACATCACGTCCAGCGCCTGGGATCTGGGTCTGGTGGGGCTTTTTCAGTTCGTCCCCGCCTTGCTCATAACGCTGCCGGCCGGCCATCTGGCCGACCGTTTGCACCGCGGGCGAATTTTCGCCGCCTGCATGCTGGCCCAGGCCGGGGTGGCACTGCTGCTGCTGGCGGCGACGACCGGCGGCTTTGCCACGCGCGAACTGATTTTCACGATCTCGGTGGTGCTCGGCGTCGCGCGCGCCTTTCAGATGCCGGCGCAGCAGGCGCTGACCCCCTTGCTGGTGCCGCCGGCTCTGCTGCAGGGCGCGATCGCGCTGAGTTCCAGCGGCATGCAGCTTGCGATCATCGGCGGTCCGGCGCTCGGCGGTGTGCTGTACGTGATCGGGGCCGGCCTGGTCTATGCAAGCTGCGCCGCACTTCTGATTTTCTCGTTCGGACTCACGCTGATCGTGCGTTACCGGCATCAACCGTCCCATCTGGCAGCCTCCTGGGACAGCGTGCTGGCCGGGGTGGCGTTTGTCTGGCGCAGCAAGGTGATTCTGGGCGCGACCTCGCTTGACCTGTTTGCGGTGCTGCTGGGCGGCGCGACCGCCCTGTTGCCGATATACGCGCGCGACATCCTGCATACCGGGCCGGCCGGTCTGGGTTTGTTGCGGGCCGCGCCGGCGCTGGGCGCGCTGACGATGTCACTGCTGTTGATGCGCTTTCCGTTGCGCCGCCGCGTCGGTCACCGCTTGCTGGCGGTGGTAGCGGTCTTTGGCCTGGCGACAGTGGTGTTTGGCGTCTCCACCAACTTCTTCCTGTCCTTGCTGGCGCTCGCGATCACCGGCGCGGCCGACAACATCAGCGTGGTGACGCGCCTGACGCTGGTGCAACTGGAGACTCCCGATGAAATGCGGGGCCGTGTCTCTGCCGTGAATTCAATTTTCATCGGCGCATCGAACCAGTTGGGGGAATTCGAGTCCGGCGCCACGGCGGCGCTTTGGGGACCGGTCGGTTCGGTGCTGGTGGGCGGCCTGGGCACGGTGCTGGTGGCCGCGCTCTGGCTCAAGCTGTTTCCCGCCCTGGCACGGCGCGACCGGATGCTGTGAGGGTGCGCAGGGTTGGCGGCCGAGCCCGAACGCTTAGGTGAATTCGACGCTCAAGGGCTGCAGCGGGGCGCTGAATGCGGCGTGCCAGCGTTGGCCGGGCTGGACTGGCCAGGCGTCGGTCCAGGTGCCGGTGGTGACGATATCGCCGGCGGCCAGGTCGGGCGCGCCGGGGCAATGCCGCAACTCCCGCAGAAAGTGGTGCAGCGCGCGCAGCGGGCTGTCGAGCACGTTGGCGCCGTAGCCCTGGTCGATGATCTGCTCGCCATGGCGCAGCGTAACCTGGGCCGCCGCGAGCCGCGCATCGAGTTCGTCCGCGCTCTTTGCGATCTGCCGCACCGGCAACTGGCGGCCAACCAGCAGTCTGCTGTGCAGGCCACCATCGGCGACCGTATCGGCGGACTTGAACTTCCAGTCTGGCAGGTGCGACTGCACGATCTCGAAGCCGGGCGCGACCCAGTCGATCGCGTCGAACAGCTGCTGCAGCGAGGCGTCTTGTGGCGGGCGGACCAGCATGCCGAACACGGTCTCGGGCTCGATGCGGGGCTGGCAACTGCCGGCCAGACAGACGCTGCCCTGGTCTTCGCAATCGCTCACGGTGGTGTTCCAGACCGTGCCCCAGATCGGCGCGTAGACCTGGTAGCGCGGCCAGATGTTGCGGTTGGTGAAGCCGATCTTGAAGCCGCGCGGCAGTTCGCCGCGGGCTATCCGCAACTCCCTGACGGCAAGCGACTGGCGGTAGGCGGCGGCGACGTCGAAGGCCGGGTCGTCGCTCGGCGCCGCCGGCCAGAGTCGGCCGCTGTCGCAGTGTTCGAGAAGGGTGGAGGGTGTCATCGCGCGCGGTGCCGCTTGGGCACGGCCCTGACGCAGAAGTGGCAGAAAACATGCATTTTCATGTCGTTGATTCTGCCACTGGTCATGACACCCCGGCGCTGCCGGGGTGGTTGCGGGGTCAGCCTACTTGATAACCATCGCGGTGAAGGGCCAGACGTAGGCCTGCAGCGTGACGAAGAGGCCAACCAGGCTGGCCAGCGCGATCGAGTGGAAGAACACGTAGCGCAGGATGTCGCCTTCGTGGTTGAACCAGCGCGTGGCGGTGGAGGCCACGACGATCGACTGGGCGTCGATCATCTTGCCCATCACGCCACCCGAACTGTTGGCCGCGCCCATCAGGTTGGGACTCAGTCCCAACTGCTCGGCCGCCACTTTCTGCATGCCGCCGAACAGCACGTTGGAGGCGGTGTCGGAGCCGGTCAGCGCAACGCCGAGCCAGCCCATCAGGGTGCCGAAGAAGGGATAGAGGAAGCCCGTGGTGGCAAAGGCCAAACCGAGCGTGGTGTCCAGACCCGAGTAACGTGTGAGCGTTCCCAGGCCGAGCATCAGCACGATGGTCAGCAGCGAGTAGCGGACCAGCCACAGCGTGCGGCCGTAGGCGCCGATCAGTTGGCCGATGCTGAACTTCAGCGTCAACCCGCCAACCAGTGCGGCCAGCAGGATGCCGGTGCCGGTGGCTGAGAGCAGGCCAAAGACATAGATCGCACCTTCCTTGGTCGGTTTGGAGACCACGGGTGCCACTTTTTCCACCATCTGGTGCAGGCCGTCCATCGGGAAGGCCGGTGCAAAGATGCCGTTGAAGAAGGTCTTGACCGATGGCAGACCCCAGGCAAAGACGAATACGGTAAGGATGATCCAGGGCACCCAGGCGCGGATCACATCGGCGCGCGGATGTTGCTTGATGGCCACCGGAGCCTGTGCCGTGCCACCGTCAGATTCATGCCCCTTGAGCGAGACCGAGCGCCAGATTTCCTTGGGCTGCCAGACGCGCAGAAAGAGCACCAGGCAGGTCATCGAAACCAGCGCTGCAATGACGTCAACCAGTTCCGGCCCCATGTAGTTGGACACCAGGAACTGCGGAATGGCAAAGCTCAGGCCTGTTACCAGAATCGCTGGCCAGATTTGCATCATGCCCTTGCGTCCGGCAAAGGCCCAGATCAGCCAGAACGGCACCAGCAGCGAGAAGAATGGCAGCTGACGCCCGATCATGGCTGAGACGGCCATCAGGTCGTAGCCGTGCACCTTGGCCAGCGTGATGACAGGCGTGCCCAGCGCGCCATAAGCGACCGGCGCGGTATTGGCGATCAGGGACAGACCAGAGGCGGCGAGCGGCGAGAAACCCAGACCAATCAGGATCGCCGCCGTCACGGCAACCGGTGTGCCAAAGCCGGCTGCGCCCTCGAAGAAGGCGCCGAAGGCAAAGGCGATCAGCAGCAGTTGCAGGCGCCGGTCTTCGGTGATGCCGGCAATCGAATCCTGCAGCACCTTGAAGGAGCCGCTCTGCTCGGTGAGCTGGTGCAGAAAGATGATGTTGAGCACGATCCAGCCGATCGGCATCAGGCCGGTCAGGCCGCCCAGGATGGCGGCCTTGGCCGCCATGTCGGCCGGCATGCCGTAGCCGATGATGGCGATGGCCAGCGCGGCGACCAGGCCGGCGGCGGCCGCGATGTGGGCCTTCAGATGCAGAAAGCCAAGCCCTATCAGCATCACCGCGACCGGTATCGCGGCCGCCAGTGTCGATAGCGCCATGCTATGGAAGGGGTCATAAACCTGTTGCCAAACCATAAGAATCTCCTTTGATGTGTTGATAAATGAAAAGTGAAGACCGGGGCGCATCGCTGGCGCCCGTCAAGCCGTGATCGTTCAGCATGCCATCGGCACGCCCGCCCTGCTGCATTCTTCGAGCAGATAGGCGATCGAGCGATAGGAGCGCCCGGTTTCGGCAGTCAGGCCGATCTCGCAGGTCCGGTTGGTCGAGACGCCCTCGCAGCAATTGGCAGGCAGCGCCTCGTGCACCTTGCGCAGCGCGTGCACGTTGAGTTCAGGCACAACAAAGCCGCGGTCGCCGCCGAAGCCGCAGCAGGTGACACCGGCGGGCTCGACGATGGTCTCGACGCAGGCTTCAAGCACCTTGCGCAGCTTGGCGTCGGACGCGGTACGGCGCACGCTGCAGTTGATGTGCAGCGCAATCGGACCGGCCTTGCGCGTCAGGCGCAGGCGCGGCAGCAGCGCATCGTGTGCGAACTCGTGAAAGTCGAACAGTTGCAGGCGTCCGGCCAGCATTTTCTGCATGCGCACCGAGCAGGTGCTGGCGTCCATGATGACCGGGTAATAGCCGCCGTGGCCGTCATCGGCGGCTTGCAGCAGGGCCCGGCTGACGGCATCGGTCATGGCGTCGGCTTCGTCGGCCATGCCTTTGCTCGCCAGCATCTGGCCGCAGCACAGCTTGTCGAAACCCTGCGGCAGGCGCGGCGCGTAGCCGGCGCGCACCAGCAGATCCATGATGACCTCGGGCAGCGCGGCTTCGTCGGCGCTGTTGGCGCCAAAGATGCGGCCGCCGCAGGCCGGAAAATAGACCACCGGGTCGCCGGCGCCGCTGTAGGCGGTGGGCAGCTTGCCGGCCTGTGGCATGCCGCGCTTCCAACTGCCGCCGCTCAGGCGGCGCACCAGTTCTTCGCCCAGCACGCTGGCGGCCGCGTGGCCTGCGCTGAGGCCGGCGCGCGACAGGCTGGCGACCTTGCCAAAGTGATCGGCGGTCAGTTTGGCAACGGTGTGCGATGCGCTGCCCATGCCGCGACCGCGCAGCAGGCGCGTGAGTTCACCGGTGTCGATGCCGACCGGGCAGGCGGTCGAACACAGGCCGCAACCGGCGCAGGTGTCCAGACCGTAGTAGGCAAAGTCGGCTTCGACATCGGCGCTGC
>JBMOJJ010000225.1:0-6292 GCA_049315845.1 Rhodoferax sp. | reverse complement strand
TGGTGTTCTCCAGCCTGATCATTCCGGCCCTGGGAACACGCCGGCTGCAAGGCCGGCGCCGCCACCTGAGCGCCTATGTCATCGGCGCGCTGGGCTATGCCAGCGGCTTGACGCTGTCGGCCCTGTTTGATCTGCCATCCGGTGCCGTGATCGTCTGGACGCTGGCCGCATTCGCGCTGGCGTTCAGCCGGTTACAGGTCTCCCCTGCAGCCGCGTGAAAAAATTCGCTGACGCAGGCCGCTTTAGGGCCGACGTCGTGGCGATGGCGTTGCGCTGGCTTGCTGATCAAACTTGAGCTCAGCCGCATCGAGGTGTTTATTCAATATGTTCGATACAAGGTTGACCGCAATTCCAGCAAAGACAGCGGGCAGGATATAGACCGCAATGGACAGTTCCGACGAAAAGACCGTGTCGTCAACTTTTGACAGCGACGCCTTTGCGGACATCGCCAACAGCTGGAGCAGATAGACATCAAGTGCCGACAAGGCAATGAGGACCGATGCAAATAGCAGGATCGAAACGCGCGAAATGGCTTGCTTTCTGAGCAGGTAGAAGTAAATTGCCGTGGGAACGACAAGGGACGATGCAACAAGGACAATGAATTCCAGATCGAAAAAGACACTATTCGCCATATTGAATGCCTCTGATAGAAATGCCTGCATCGAAACCATGTTTGGAAAGCTCAGGCTGATCCAGCGGTGACCGCAGGCGCGGCGCCAATGGGGCTCAGCAATCCAGGCAAGGAAACGAAGACATAGCAGGACAATGATAAGGGGGTCCGCGCGAACAACATGTCCGATGGACCGCGATGCCGTACCATTCGCAGCTAAGCCCGGTCAAACCGCCTTCCGTCACCAAAAACCGCCTTCTCCATGGACAATTCATCCTCTTACACGCCGCCCAGGATCTGGTCCCCCAGCAAGCAAAACGGTGGCCGCTTTGCCAGCATCAACCGACCCACCGCCGGAGCGACCCATGAAAAAGAACTGCCGGTGGGACGTCATCCGCTTCAGCTCTATTCGCTGGGCACGCCCAACGGCGTCAAGGTCACGGTGATGCTGGAAGAGCTGCTCGCAGCCGGACACACAGGCGCGGAGTACGACGCCTGGCTGATCCGGATCCAGGAAGGCGACCAGTTTGGCAGCGGCTTCGTCGCGGTCAACCCGAACTCCAAGATCCCGGCCTTGCTGGACCGCAGCACCGCGCCGCCGACCAGGGTGTTTGAGTCAGGTGCGATCCTGGTTTATCTGGCCGAGAAGTTCGACGCCTTCCTTCCCGCCGAGGGCGCCAGGCGCGCCGAATGCCTGTCCTGGCTGTTCTGGCAAATGGGCAGTGCGCCCTTTCTTGGCGGCGGATTCGGTCATTTCTACGCTTACGCGCCGACCAAGATCGAATACGCGATCGATCGCTACGCGATGGAGGTCAAGCGCCAGCTCGACGTGCTTGACCGACGCCTGGCGGAGACTCCCTATCTGGCGGGCGATGATTACACCATTGCCGACATGGCGGTCTGGCCGTGGTACGGCACGCTGGTCAAGGGCCAGCTGTACGAAGCCGGCGAGTTCCTGCAGGTTCAGGCGTACAGCCACGTTTTGCGCTGGACCAACCAGATTGCCCAGCGTCCGGCCGTCCAGCGCGGGCGCATGGTCAACCGCACCTTCGGGGAGCCTGCCCGGCAGTTGCACGAACGCCATGATGCGAGCGATTTCGAAACCAGGACGCAGGACAAGCTGCTTCAATCATGATCACACTGTACGACTGCAGCACCGCGCCCAGCCCGCGCCGCGCGCGCATTCTGCTCGCCGAAAAGGGGCTTTCCTTTGAGACGGTGCAGGTGGACCTGAAGAACTCCGAGCAACTGGGCGACGCCTACCGACAGATCAATCCGCTGTGCACCGTGCCGGCGCTGCGCACTGAGGACGGGGTGGTGCTGACCGACAACGCGGGGATCGCCGCCTACCTGGAGGCGCGCTACCCGGAGCCGGCGCTGCTTGGCATCAGTCCGCACGAAAAGGCCGAAATTGCCAGCTGGAACTGGCGCATCGAATTCGAAGGTCTGATGGCCGTCGCCGAAGCGCTTCGCAACAGCGCGCCGGCCATGGCCAACCGGGCGCTGCCCGGGCCGATGGACTACCAGCAGATCCCCGAGCTGGCGCAGCGCGGCCTGTCAAGGCTGCAGCAGTTCCTGGTCACGCTGAACGACCGACTGGCCGGCAGGGACTTCATCGCGACCGAAAGACTCAGCATTGCCGACATCACCGCTGTGGTGACGGTTGACTTTGCGCGCGTCGTGAAGGTCAGGCCGGGTGAACAACACCCCCACCTGCAGCGCTGGCGGGCGGCAATGGCGAGTCGGCCGGCTATGTCTCTGTGAAGTGCAAGCTGCGTTCAGGGTTGTGAAATGAGCCAATCAAAAGAGATTGAAAAGTGGGTGCTTCTGGGCACCGGCGGAACCATCGCCGGCACGGCGGATTCAGCCATGGACCATACCGGATATGAATCGGCGCAGCTCAGTGTCCAGGAGTTGATCCGGTCCCTTCCAGGGCTGGCCGAGGTGCTTCAGGACCGCCCATTGGAGGTCGAGCAGGTTGCCCAACTCGACAGCAAGGACATGGACCATGCCACATGGCTGCTGCTGGCCCGGCGCTGCGCCTATTGGCTGGAGCAGGCAGAGGTCAAAGGCGTGGTCATTACCCACGGTACCGACACGCTGGAGGAGACCGCGTGGTTCCTGCAGCAGGTGCTTCAGCCGGTCAAGCCGATCGTGCTGACCTGCGCCATGCGGCCCTCCACGGCTCTGGGGGGAGACGGGCCGCAAAACCTGATCGACGCGCTGGTGGTGGCCAGCGATCCGATGAGTCGGGGTGTGATCGCCGTTTGTGCCGGGGTGATACACGCGGCGCGGCGAGTGCAGAAAGTGCATCCCTACCGCCTGGACGCCTTCGGTTCGGGCGACGCGGGACCCTTGGGGTGGGTTGAGGCCCACCAGGTGCGTTGGGCAGTCAACCCCGAAGCTGCGGAGATGGCGTCGGCCAGGGCGCAGGCGGTACTCGATCGCCTGCTGCCTGATGTGAAGGACTGGCCCCGGGTCGAGGTCGTCTGGAGCCACGCGGGCGCCGGGCGCGCGCTGGTGGACGCCGTTGTGGCCTCCGGCGTGGACGGCCTGGTCGTCGCGTGCACGGGCAACGGCACGGTGCACCATCAGCTTGCAGCTGCGTTGCAGGATGCGCGAGCAAGAGGCGTGGCGGTCTGTTTGAGCACGCGCTGCCCGCTCGGTCAAGTGGTCAACAGAACGGACGGTTTGTTTCCCGACACCGAAGGCTTGAGCGTTGTGAAGGCGCGCATCAGCGTCATGCTGCAATTGATGGAGGGGCAAACGTCGCGATCAGGATAAAGATTGAGGCCGAAGCGGTCGGCTTCAATTTCCTTCGTTCGGATCAGCCTGCGTCCCTTGCTGGGCCACGGTGTCGAACTTCCAGAGCATGGTTGCGTTGATGCCAACCGCCACCAGTATTGCAGACAGGAGCGCCACGAGAGCGCCGCCGGTTATGCTCGGGCTCTTTGCGCCAACGCATCATGACAGTGGATCATCCCGAACCCATCCAGCAAGCCCGCCTATGGGGCGATGAGCAGTGGACCGCTCGCGTCATCAAGAACGAAGACGACGATGGCTGGGCCGTTGCGATGTACCTGACAGGCCAATCCGAGCCGGCTTTGGTGGGCCCATGGACGATGGGGCGGGACAAGAAGAATCCCAAGCCACTGGACACGGCTGCCTTCAATACGCTGGTCAAGACGGCCAAGGAGTTCGTGCGCCGTTCCGAGCAACAACTCCATGCTCAGCTCAACAAGAGCGTGACCGTAGCGGCACAAGGTCGACGCATTCTGGTGACTCTGTCGATCGTGCCGGACGAAGAGGGTGCCACCGCAACGCTGAGTGCGCAGGACGAATTTGGTCAAGAACTCGCTCGGGCCCGCGTTTCGCCTGCCGTCAAGTTGAACGTCGACAGCGCGCGGACATGGATCGATTCTGGCTACCAGCGGCCGCAGTGACGCTCCCCTGACTTGGACGAGGCCAGGGCGAGCGCTCAGCCAGCGCGGCCCGACTCCGCCAGGCAGTGGTCGAGAATGTCGAGTGCCTGCCCCATCTGTTCCCGCGTGGTGATCAAGGGCGGCGTCAGCGTCAGCACGTTGCCCATCGTGGTCTTGAAGGACAGGCCGCGCGACAGCGCGGCATAGAGCACGCGCTCGGCGGCGTCGCCGGCCGGGGTTTTGGCATCGCGATCGGCGACAAGTTCAATCCCCAGCAGCAGCCCGCGGCCGCGCACATCGCCAATCGACCGATGCCGCTGCTTCATCTCCTGCAGGCGCTCCAGCGCATAGGCGCCAACGCGCGCGGCATTCTCGACCAGTTGCTCGCGCTCGATGATGTCGAGCGTCGCCAGCGCAGCAGCGGCGGTCACCGGATTTTTCTCGTGCGTGTAGTGGCCAAACGCGTAGTCCCCGGCCTGATCGAGATCGGCGCGCGCGATGCAGGCAGCGATCGGCAGGATGCCGCCGCCCAGGGCCTTGCCCAGAACAACGATGTCGGGCGCGGCATCATCATGCTCCGCGGCAAAGAAGCGGCCGGTCTTTCCCAGGCCGGTTGGAATCTCGTCGAAGATCAGCAGCGTTCCATGCGCGTTGCAGGCCTCGCGCACCGCTCGCCAGTAGCCCGGCGGCGGTATGAAGGGCACGGCGCGCGCCGGCTCGGCGATCACCGCGGCCACGTCGCCTTCGCGCTCGAGCACATAACGCACCATGCTGGCGCAGGCCATACGGCAAACCTCGAGCCGGGGCTGCCCATCGGCATCGACGCCATGACCATAGGGGCAGCGGTAGCAGCCGAACGGCGCCACATGTTCGGTGCCGGGCAGCAAGGGGCCGACCGCGCGACCGCTGCGAAACAGCGACTCACCGCCGACGCTGCAGGCGCCAAAGCCGGCGCCATGGAACGAATCCCAGAAACTCAGCGTCTTGAAGCGGCCGGTCGCGAGGCGGGCCAGCTTGATCGCGACCTCCACCGCATCCGAGCCGCCGGTGGTGAACAGCGCTTTGCCGTGCAGCCCGGTCAGCGCCTTGAAGCGCGCGCCCAGCGCCTCCGCCAGTTCCACCGCCCGGTCGCTGGCAAAACGGCGCGGCGCAAAAGTCAAGGCGTCGAGCTGCGCCTTGATCGCGGCGATCACCTTGGGGTGCGCATAGCCGACATGGTGTACGTTGTTGCCGTGGAAATCCATGTAGCGCCGGCCCGCGCTGTCCTCGATCCAGATGCCCTCGGCCTTGGCGATCGCTGTCAGGCAGGGCGTGGAAACCGATTGGTGCAAGAAGGCGTCACTGTCGCGCGCCAACAAGGTGCGTGTCGCCGCATCCACGTGCTGCGACTGCCAGGCGCTGCGCTGCGGCGACCGGTTGACGTCGCCTTCACTTTGCGTCGGTCCCGCTTTCCTGTCCAGCTCTGCCATCACGCCGCCTCGGCGGCATCGGCACCGGCCTGCGCCGTTGCGGCGGGGGCCTGGCGCTGCGACTGCTGGCGCAGGTCATTGTCCAGCGTGCGTTGTCGGCTCAGCATCACATGATCAAACATGGCCCGCCCGGCCGCTTGCGCGTCACCCGAGGCAATTGCCTTCACGATCTGCTTGTGCTCGCCGAGGAAGGTCCGCATCAGCACGCCGTCGGCCAGATTCTGGCGACGAAACAGCGACAGCTCCTTGATTAGCTTGCGGTAGGTATCGGTCAGCTTGCGGTTGCCGGTGGCCTCCACCATGCGGTCGTGAAATTTCAGGTTCAGCACGTGATACTGGCGCGCGTCCTGTGCCTTCACCGCCTTTTCCATTTCAGCCACCATCGCCCTGATTTCCTTCAGTTGCGCATCGGTGATGCTGGCGGCGAGCCGCTGGCCGACCCAGAGGTCCATCGCGGCGCGCAGATCGAAAATCTCAAGCGCCTCATCGATCGGTATGTCGCGCACAAAGACGCCGCGATTCTTCTCGGTGCGCACCAACCCGGCTTCGTCGAGCATGCGAAAAGCCTCGCGCACCGGCCCGCGCGAGACCCCCATCCGCTCGGCCAGCACGGCCTCGTTCAGCTTGGAGCCGGGCGCGTAGTCGCCCGCCAGAATGGCGCGCTCTATCTCCTGCTGCACCAGGTTGGCAAGGGAATTGCTTTGCAGCAGAGCGATGGTCGGATGAAGCGCAGCCGTCATGTTTTTATTACAACACAAAAGGCTTTTGTTGACAATTTGCAAAACACAATT
>JBMOJJ010000224.1:0-6332 GCA_049315845.1 Rhodoferax sp. | reverse complement strand
GCGGTCACGCGCCCGATGCCGGTGTTGGCGCCGGTGATCAGCGCAACGCGGGGCTGACGGGTTTGATTCTGGCTTGTTGTCATGCGTACGTTCCTCTGAAAAGCATCATGGCCGGCGCCTTGTCACGCGCTGACGAGCAAACTCAGCACGCGCTCCCCATAGGCCTCGAGTTTCTTGGCGCCTATGCCGCTGATGCCCTGCAGATCGTCCAGAGATTGCGGCGCTCTCTGCGCAATGGCGGCCAGTGTCGCATCGTGAAAGATCACGTAGGCGGGCAAGTTGTGCTCTTTGGCCACTTCGGCGCGCCAGGTCTTCAATGCCAGATAGCGGTCCTGCGCACTGGCGTCCAGTGCGGCCGGAAGCCTGACCGCGGCGCTGATCCGGTCGCGTTTGCCCTTGCGCGGTGCCGGCGTCGAGACCGACTCGCGCAGGCGCACCGGCACCTCGCCCTTCAGAACCGCGCGCGCCGCGTCGGTCAGCTGCAACGTGTTGAAGGCCTGTGCATCGACCATGACCGCACCGATGGCGATCAGTTGCCTCAACAGACCGCGCAATTGCACTTCACTGAAAGCGGCGCCGATGCCAAAGGTGCTCAGGGTTTCGTGCCCGCGCTGTAGCACCTTGTCGGTGCTCTTGCCGCGCAGAATGTCGATGATGTGAACGGCGCCATAGCTGATGCCGTCGCGCTGCTGGACGCGGTAGATGGTGCTCAGCAGCTTGCGCGCCGCATCAGTGCCGTCCCAGACCGCCGGCGGAATCAGGCAGTTATCGCAGTTCTGGCAGGGCTGGCTGGCTTCACCAAAGTAGGCGAGCAGGCGCACGCGGCGGCAGTCGGTGGCCTCGGCCAGACCCAGCAGCGCGTCGAGTTTGCCGCGCAGTCCCTGCTTGAATTCTTCCTCGGCCGGGCTCTCGTCGATCATGCGGCGCTGGTTGACAACGTCTTGCAGGCCGTAGCACATCCAGGCATCGGCCGGCTCGCCATCGCGCCCGGCGCGGCCGGTTTCCTGGTAATAGCCCTCGATGTTTTTTGGCATGTCAAGGTGCGCGACAAAGCGCACATCGGGCTTGTCGATGCCCATGCCAAAGGCGATCGTTGCCACCATCACGATGCCCTCGCTGCGCAGAAACTGGTCCTGATTGGCCTGCCGGACCTTGTTGTCCAGCCCGGCGTGGTAGGGCAAGGCGGCGATGCCTTCATCGCACAGCAGATTGGCCACTTCCTCGACCCGCTTGCGCGACTGGCAGTAGACGATGCCGGCATCGCCCAGGTGCTCGCGCGAGATGAAGCGCAGCAACTGCTGCGTCGCCTCGCGCTTCTCGACGATTGTGTAGCTGATGTTGGGGCGGTCGAAGCTGCTGACAAACTGGCGCGCGTCCTGCAATTGCAGGCGCTCCAGAATGTCGGCGCGGGTCAGCGTGTCGGCGGTCGCGGTCAGCGCCATCCGAGGCACGCTGGCGTAGCGCTCGTGCAACACGGTCAGCGCCCGGTATTCGGGCCGAAAATCGTGGCCCCACTGGCTGACACAGTGCGCCTCGTCGATCGCGAACAGGCTGAGCAGCCCGCGCTCATGCAGGGAATCGAGCTGCGCCAGAAAGCGCGGCGTCGTGACGCGCTCGGGTGCCGCGTACAGCAGCGTCATCTCGGCGCGCAACAGACGACGCTCGACCTGCGTCGCCTCTTCGCCCGACAGCGTGGAATTGAGAAAGGCGGCGCTGACGCCGGCCTCATGCAGCGCACCGACCTGGTCGTGCATCAGCGCGATCAGCGGAGAGATCACCAGCGTGATGCCACGGCCTGCGCGCTGTCGCGCGATCGCCGGAATCTGGTAGCAAAGCGATTTGCCGCCGCCGGTCGGCATCAGCACCAACGCATCACCGCCGTCCACCACATGCTCGATGATCGCTTGCTGCGGCCCGCGGAAACCACGGTAGCCAAAGACTTCTTGAAGAATGGACTGGATAGACAAGTTTGGACGCCACAAAGCTGAAATTGTTGGGTCATTGTCCCATCCATCAGCTGGTCCGCCCCCGGCTTTCTACAATAGCCGGCTATGAAACCTCTTGTCTACACGCGCGGTCAAGCGCTGCCCACGATACTGCAACAGCGCATCCTCGTCCTCGATGGCGCCATGGGCACGATGATCCAGCGCTTCAAGCTCGACGAGATGCAGTACCGGGGCGAGAGATTCAAGGACTTCCAGAAGGACGTCAAGGGCAACAACGAACTGCTGTCGCTGACGCGCCCCGATGTGATCAGCAGCATCCATGAGAGCTATCTGGGCGCAGGCGCCGACCTGATCGAGACCAACACCTTTGGCGCCACCAGCGTGGCGCAGGCCGACTACGACATGGCCGGTCTGGCGCCCGAGATGAATCTGGCTTCGGCCCGCCTGGCGCGCGCCGCCTGCGACAAGTACGCGACGCCGCACAAGCCACGCTTCGTGCTCGGCGCGCTCGGGCCGACGCCGAAAACCGCGAGTATCAGCCCCGATGTGAACGACCCCGGCGCGCGCAACGTCGACTTCGAACAGCTGCGCGCCGCCTACTACGAGCAGGTTGAGGCGCTGCTGCAAGGCGGCGCTGACGCGCTGCTGGTGGAGACCATTTTCGACACCCTGAACGCCAAGGCGGCGTTGTTCGCGATCGACGAGTATTTCGAAGACTCGGGCGAGCGCCTGCCGGTCATCATCAGCGGCACCGTGACCGACGCCTCCGGACGCCTGCTGTCGGGCCAGACCGTGACCGCCTTCTGGTACAGCGTGCGCCATGCGCGGCCGCTGGCAGTCGGCCTGAACTGCGCGCTCGGCGCAGCGCTGATGCGCCCCTATCTGCAGGAACTGGCGCGCGTGGCCAGCGACACCTTCATCAGCTGCTACCCGAACGCCGGCCTGCCCAATCCGATGAGCGAGACCGGCTTCGACGAGACGCCGGCCGACACCAGCCGCCTGCTGCACGAATTTGCCGCCGAGGGTCTGGTCAACATCGTCGGCGGCTGCTGCGGCACCACGCCGGAGCACGTTGGCGCCATCTGCGCCGCCGTTGCACCGCTGCCGGGGCGCATGCTGCAAAAGTCATTCTTCTACCGGGAAGCAGCCTGAACGGCCAATTGCCTTGCGATGGTCAGTGGCGCGGATCAACTCCTTTCAACTGTCCGTCATCGTCAGCCGGTTCCTGCCACATCCAGTACCGAAAGCTCAAGTCCTTGCTGCGCACTGCTGCGCAGGCTGAAAAGCCAGTCCCCAGCGCCAGATTCTCCAGATGCCACTGGCCGACCTCTTGCGCACAGCGGTCATCGCTGATCAGACGGGCCGGCTGATCGGGCCTCAAGGTCACCGCGAAGCGCTCCAGACCGTAACCAATTCCCGCCCCCCTGGCCTTGACATACGCCTCCTTGCGGGTCCAGCCGGCATAGAAGGCGTTCAAGCGCGCTGCTTCGGGCAAGGCCAGCAACTCCCTGCTCTCGGCCGGAGCGAAAAAGCGCTGCGCCAGGTCAGCGAGCTCAATGTCGTCCCGGATCGCCTCCACGTCGATACCTACCTCGTGTTTTCGTGCGAACGCAAACAGCACCAGGTCGCCCGAATGGGAAACACTGAACTGCGGCGCGCCGGCATGCACTTGCGGATCCAGCAAGGGTTTGCCGAGGCTGGTGACAATAAATTGAAGGCCGCGCGGATCGTGCCCGAGGTAGCGGCCCAGGATGTCGCGCAGCACGCCGCGAGCCAGCAGGCTTCGGTGCCGTGCCGTTCCCTGGCTGACCTTGCCGCCCTGCAGGGATTGCGCCTTCGGGAGCAGCGCCGTCAGTCTTGCTTCGTGCCTTGCCAACGACAAGGCGTCGGCTCGCCAGATGTGCATCTCCGCTTCATGCAGGACCGGCAAGCGCGGCGCGGCCGGCCAATCCTGTAGCGGCGAAGCGATCGTCAAGTCCACCTGATCCTGTCCCGGCATTCGATCAATTTCTTGGCCAGTGTGTCGGTATGCCCGGTGATCATGGTGACATGATGGCCAGGCACCACATGGACCTCGGTTGCCGCCGCCTTGCCACCCCATCCCCGCGCCGGATCCTGTGCATGCAGCGCCTCCTGGGCCAGCAAGAGCGTCAGTTTTCCCGGGTAGAAATTTGCCGCGTAACTCTGGCAGAGTCGGCCATACATTTGCAGCACCTTGTTGTGCCTTGCTTCCGCAGACAACTGGTCCAGATCGATGGCGGCGCTGACAGGGTCCGCCAGACCTGACGCCTCAGGCGTGGTCCCGGCGACCTCAGTGGACAGATGAGCCCGCGTCACGGGCGGGTCCATCATCACCAGCAACTCCACCTTGCTTCCTTCGCCAACAAGTCGCTGCGCCATCTCGAATGCCACCATGGCGCCATTGCAATGGCCGCCCAGGAAATAAGGCCCGTGAGGAAAAGAGGCGCGGATCAACGCGAGGTACTCGGCTGCCATTTGTTCGATGGTCGACGGCAACGGGCGCCCGGGCAGGCCGTGCGGCTGGACCGCGTAGAACGCCTGCTGCGGCCCCATGTGGTGTGCCAGCTGATAGCAGAAGTAGCCGCCGCCGTGCATGTCGCCGTGCATGAAGAAGAAGGGCGGCCCTTCTGTGCCAGCCTGAATCTCGATCAGCGCCGAGGGCTGCCGCCGACCCTCATTTTCGAGCATGAAGCGGGCCAGCGACTTGACCGTCGGGCAGTCGTAAATCGCCGTCAAGGGCACCAACCAGCCGGTCAGCTTTTCCACCCGAGACAGCATGATGACCGCCTTCAGAGAGTTGCCGCCCAGATCGAAAAAATTGTCGTTGATGCCGATCTCTGCAGTCTCCAACAGTCCCATCCATACCTTGAGCAAGGTGGCCTGCAAAGCATCGTAGGGCGGCTGGCGGCTCGATTCTTCACCCCCTGTTGGCAAGCTCAGATTCTTCAGGACGACTCGGTCCAGTTTGCCGTTCACGTTGAGCGGCAGCGCGCCGCCCCAGAACATTCTGTCGGGCATCAGGTGCCTGGGCAGTTTGCGCAGCAGAAATTCACGCAGGTCCGGACCCGAAAGAGTCACATTGGGCTTGTTGACGATGAAAGCCACCAATTCCTTGCCGCCAGCGTCCGTTTCGCGGTCCTGCACGGCTGCGTTCTGCACCGCAGGATGTTGCCGCAGTGCGCCCTCGATCTCGCCGAGCTCGATCCGGAAGCCCCGGATCTTCACCTGGCCATCGATGCGGCCGAGATACTCGATCTGGCCATTCGGGAGGTAACGCGCCAGATCACCGGTGCGATAGATGCGCGCGCCCGGCACCCGCGTGAACGGGTCAGGAAGAAATTTTTCCAGCGTCAGCTCCGGACGATTCAGGTAGCCGCGTGCCAGCCCTGCCCCGCCGACGAAAATCTCACCGGCGACCCCCAAGGGCACCGGCTCGCCCTGATTCAGCAGGTAGATCTGCGTATTGGAAATCGGGCGCCCGATCAGAACCGGCGAGCCGGCCGCTGCACCTGTCACGTCAAAGAATGTGACGTCGGCCGAGACTTCCGAGGCGCCGTACAGATTGATCAGCCGACAGCCAGGCAATTGCGTTCTGAAACGCTGCAAAAGTTCGGGGGAAAGCGCCTCGCCGCTGCTCATCCAAAGGGACAATTTCGGCAGGCGATCGGCCAGGTCATCGAACAATTCCAGCAGTGCGGCCAGCAGCGCCGGCACCAGCACGATGCGCGTCACCTGCCGGCGCGCCAGCAGTTCGACCAGACGCCGCGGATCGTTCGCAGACTCGTCAGACACCACGACCAGGGGGAAGCCTCTGGACAGCGGGCCGAAAATTTCGCAAATGGAATCGCCAAAACTCAGCGACGTCTTCTGGCAGAGGATTTCGTCTGCCCCAAACGGCAGTTTCTGCCACATCCAGCTCAGGCGATTGACCATCCCCTGGTGAAGGCCAAGGACGCCTTTGGGTTCGCCGCTTGATCCCGAGGTGTAAATGACGTAGGCCGGATCTGAACTCGCGACGCCCGCCGCCCAGGGCCGAGCGGCTCCGCCACCGAGTTTTTGCGAGTCCCTGTCCCGACCGGCGGCAACGATTTGCGGCCAATCACGATCCAGGCACAGCAGACGGCCTTCATAGCGCGGCAGTTGAGCGAGCAGGCGTTGCTGCGTGAGCAGCACCGGTGACCGGGTGTCGGCCAGCATGAAGGCCAGGCGCTCCCTCGGATAGCCCGGGTCCAGCGGCACGTAGGCAGCGCCGGCCTTGAGAATGCCCAGCAGGCCGACGATCAGTTCGAACGAGCGCTCCATGCAGATGCCCACCAGCACCTCGGGCCCGACGCCCAGCGCGATCAGGTGGTGCGCGAGCTGGTT
>JBMOJJ010000223.1:0-6373 GCA_049315845.1 Rhodoferax sp. | reverse complement strand
CGCTCTGAAGGGTCTGGCCGATGGCACTGTCGATATTGTCGTCGGCACCCACAAGCTGCTGAGCCAGAACACCAAGTTCCATGACCTGGGCCTGCTGATCATTGACGAGGAACACCGTTTTGGCGTCCGTCATAAAGAGACCATGAAAGCCTTGCGCGCCGAGGTTGATGTGCTGACACTGACCGCGACGCCGATTCCACGAACCCTGGGCATGGCGCTCGAGGGAATGCGCGACCTGAGCGTGATTGCCACCGCGCCGCAGCGGCGCCTGGCCATCAAGACATTTGTCCGTAGCGAGGGCAACGGCGTGATCAGGGAAGCAGTGCTGCGCGAACTGAAGCGCGGCGGCCAGATCTATTTCCTGCACAACGAAGTCGAAACGATCGAAAACCGCCGCGCAAAACTGGAGGAGTTGCTGCCCGAGGCCCGCATCGCGGTGGCCCACGGCCAGATGCCTGAGCGTCAGCTCGAGTCCGTGATGCGCGACTTTGTAGCACAGCGTTTCAATCTGCTGCTGTGCTCGACGATCATCGAGACCGGCATCGACGTGCCGACCGCCAACACCATCGTCATCAGCCGCGCCGACAAGTTCGGCCTGGCCCAGTTGCACCAATTGCGCGGCCGTGTCGGGCGCAGTCACCATCAGGCCTACGCCTACCTGATGGTGCCCGATCTGGAGGGCCTGACCAAACAGGCAAGCCAGCGGCTCGATGCGATCCAGCAGATGGAAGAACTGGGCAGCGGCTTCTACCTGGCGATGCACGATCTGGAAATCCGCGGCGCGGGCGAGGTGCTGGGCGAGAACCAGAGCGGCAACATGATGGAAATCGGTTTTCAGCTCTACAACGAGATGCTGGCCGAGGCTGTGCGCTGCCTCAAAGCCGGTGTCGAGCCCGATTTGCTCAGCCCGCTCAACGTCACCACCGACATCAATCTGCACGCGCCGGCGCTGTTGCCCAACGACTACTGCGGCGACGTTCATTTGCGCCTGAGCTTTTACAAAAAACTGGCCACGGCCAGGAACGCCAACCAGATCGATGCGCTGCTGGAAGAAATCGTGGACCGCTTCGGCAAGTTGCCGGCGCAGGCGCAGACGCTGATCGACGTGCATCGCCTGCGCGTGCTTGCCGAGTGGTACGGTGTCGTCAAGGTCGACGCTGCGCCGGGCGTGATCACCATCACGTTCAAGAAGAATCCGCCGATCGACTCGATGCGCATCATCGCGCTGATCCAGAAAAACAGGCACATCAAGCTGGCTGGCAACGAAAAGCTACGAATTGAGCGCGCGCTGCCGGAGCCGAAGGAACGGGCTCAAATGGTGCGTGATGTATTGCGCTCGCTGGGGCAACCCGCAAGCTCGTCCATTCCCGCCTGATGGTCCGAATTTGCTCTTTAAAACTGTCAGTTCAAAGCCATCGAAATCATGAACATCACCACCGAAATTGCCCCTGGCCTGGTTATCCGGGGCATCAATCCGCCCTTGCGTTTGAGTGACTTCAAGCTGATCGCCTTCGACATGGACTCGACCCTGATCAACATCGAGTCGGTGGACGAGATCGCCAATGCAGTGGGCCGAAAGGCGGAAGTCGCGGCCATCACGGACGCTGCGATGCGAGGCGAGATCGAGGACTACAAGGAAAGCCTGCGCCGCCGCGTGGCCCTGCTGGAAGGGGTCAGTGAGGCCGAGATCGACAGGATCTACCGGGAACGACTGCAGCTCAACCCCGGCGCGGCAGAACTGGTGGCGGCCTGCAAACAGGCTGGCCTGAAAGTGCTGCTGGTCTCGGGTGGTTTCACCCACTTCACGGACCGGGTTCGTGACCGTCTGGGCATCGACTATTCGCGCACCAACGTGCTCGAAGTCCGCGATGGAAAGCTGACCGGTCGCATGGTGGATCAAGCCTGGGGTGATATCTGCGATGGCGACGAGAAGCGCAGGATGCTGCTCGAGACCTGTGCCCGGCTGGGCATCGATTCGAGTCAATCGATCGCGATGGGCGACGGCGCCAACGACCTGCCAATGATGGCTGAGGCAGGTCTGTCAGTGGCCTATCACGCCAAGCCGCCGGTGCGGCAGGCCGCCAAGGTCTGCATCAATTCAGGCGGACTGGACCGGCTGCTTGCGCTTTTCGGCTGACGCAGTCTGTCTGTCAAACCCGCTCGACCCGGGGACGATCAGCCTGCACTGCAAAACGGGCCAGTGTTTCAATCCGGCTGTCCTGGCGAGTCACGTCATCCACCACACGCAGACTCGCACTGAGTTCAGCTGCGGTGAAATGCACGATGCCATATCCCTTGCGCTCTGCGTCCGCGTACACAAAATGCGGGTTTCGAGCCAAGCTCTGAAGAATACCGGCGTTGCCGCCAGAACGTGACGAGATGCTGGTTCCGCAAAACTCCACGCCGACGCTGGCACTGTCGGCATTCGCGTAGTCGGACTTGACGTGACCCACCCAGTTCTCGTGCACATCGCCGCCCAACACCACCGGGTTGGCAACCCCATGTTTTTGCAGCGAATCGGTCAGGCGGGTGCGCGCCGGCGCATATCCGTCCCAACCGTCGTTCCAAAAGGTCTGGACGCCGCCTGCACTGAAATCGCGCTGACCAAAGAGCGTTGACTGGCCCAGCACGTTCCATCGAGTCTCAGAGGACCGGGGGCGCGCGAATTCCTGCTCCAGCCAGGCCTCCTGCCGAGTGCCCAACAAACTGCGCCGGGGGTCGTGCCAGACGGAGCAGGCGGACGGTTTCACCCGGCTGGAGCCGGTCGCATCAGCCTTGTTGCAGACCTGAGGATCTTTGTATTGCCTGGCATCGAGCAAGTACAGCGACGCCAGTCGTCCATACTCGAGACGCTGGTAGATGCGCATCTCGGCGCCGCGCAGCAGCCCTTGCAGACCCTGCGTCAGCACTGAGGCGCGGACCGGCATGTGCTCATACCATGCCTGGTAAGCCGCCGCCCGGCGCGCCAAGAAGTCTGCCGGTGACGAAGGATCCGACGCGCCGCTGCCACCCGGATGCACGCCGGCATAGTCGTTCTGCACCTCGTGGTCATCCCAGGTGACCAGCCAGGGACAGGCCGCATGCATCGACTGCAGGTCGGCGTCACTCTTGTACAGCGCGTACCGTTGTCTATAGTCGTCCAGTCCCAGCACCCAGCCACCCGTGGGACGGCGCAACTTGCTGCTACTGCCCGGGTACTCGTAGATGTAGTCGCCCAGGAACAGGACTGCATCGGGACTTTCCTCGCGCATATGCCTCCAGGCGCTGAAGTAGCCGTCCTCCCACTTCTGGCACGAGGCATAGGCCAGACGCAGGCTGGCGACAGCGGCATCGGGCTTGGGGAAGGTTCGTGTTCGTCCCACCGCACTGAAGGCATCACCGACCCTGAAACGGTAGAAGTACCACCGGTCGGCCTCGAGTCCGGCAACCTCGGCATGCACCGAATAGGCCAAGGCCGGACTTGCCGTGCTCTGCCCATCCGCCGCCATGCGCCTGAACAGGTCGTCGTGCGCGACCTCCCAGCGGACCACCAGCGGGTCACGCCCGAGGCCGCCGTCCGCTGCGTCCGCCCCCTGCAGACGCGTCCACAGCACAACCGAGTCGAGGGTTGGCGATCCGCTCGCCACACCCAGCGTAAAGGGGTTGCCGGTCAGGCGCGGCTGGCTGCGGGCGCCAGGCAGCCACAATGCGGCCGCATTGGCCGCCAAGAGCTGGAGCAGGCGGCGTCGATCCTGTGATGGCAGACGGTTCATGGCGGAATTGGAGAATGGACAGCCGGAGCGTACAGGAGATTGAGCACCGTCGCTATGAATCTGGTAGCAGCCCGCAATCTGCGCTATAGTTTGCCGTCGCGACGGTTTGCAGCCTATCCTGGAAACCCATCGAACTCGTGAAGCTGTCGGTCATCGAATCACTGCGGTAAACAATAAGAAGTCTGAGGGAAAGCGTTGAATGGGTGCCAAAGAAGACGCCGCCATGGGTCAACTATTTTGCCTTCTGGAGTCCCGTTACGCGATCCGCGTTCTTTGGGCCTTGAAGGATGGTCATGCACAGACTTTTCGACTGTTGCAGGACAGCGTGGGCGGCATTACACCCAACACGCTCAATACTCGCATCAAGGAATTGCGCCTGGCAGGACTGATAACCCATGGCAAGGAAGGCTATTGCGTGACCTCCGCCGGCACCGATCTGCTCAGACGCATGTCTGAAATCCCCGCATTCGCAGCCAAATGGGCGGCCGGTCAGATCAAGAAGCCAACTTGAGCCGCGCACCGGCGGCTCGCTGTTGGCCGTACCGCGCCATCGCAGGCTGCTGGCATAATTTGAGGTTCGCCGCGTCCCGCGCATCACCGGATGCACGGGACGATGCATTTCACCCGCACAAAAGGACCCCAGCATGAACACCACCCCCTCTGGCCTGCAGTATGAAGATACCGTGGTCGGCACTGGAACGCAGGCCGCCAAGGGAAAGGATGTCACCGTCCACTACACCGGCTGGCTCTACAACGACGGCGCGCAAGGGGCCAAGTTTGACTCCAGCAAGGACCGCAACGATCCCTTTGTCTTTGCGCTCGGCGCCGGCATGGTCATCCGGGGCTGGGACGAAGGCGTTGCCGGCATGCTGGTGGGCGGTGCACGCTCCCTGATCATCCCGGCTGAGCTGGGATATGGCGCGCGTGGCGCCGGCGGCGTCATTCCGCCCAATTCGACATTGAAGTTTGACGTCGAGTTGTTGGCGGTTTCGGACTGAATCGCCCGTTTGCCGGCAGTTTCGCCGGTTGACAAACTGCTGAAAGACCCGTTGCAGCGGCTCTTGAAGCGTCAGTGCGCGCCCCCACATAGGGCAAGTTCCATCAAGAAATTGGCTTATCCGCATGTCTCAAAACGATTCAACCCCCGTCAACACCCAAAGCGCCAGTGAGCAAGAAGGCACCGAGGACGGCGCCGATCAATCAGCCAGTGACTCCGCAACGCTGGAACGCGTGCAGGCCGAACTGGTGCAATTGCAGGCGAAGAGCGCCGAATTGGCCGATCAGTTTCTGCGCGCGAAGGCCGAAGCCGACAACGCCCGCCGACGCGCCGAGGATGAGATTTCCAAGGCACGCAAATTCGCCGTCGAAGCCTTCGCAGACAGCCTGCTGCCGGTCGTCGACAGTCTGGAGGCAGGCCTCTTGCTCAAGGACGCGACCGTCGAGCAAATAAGGGAAGGGGCACAGGCCACTTTGCGTCAGTTGCTGGCCGCACTTGAACGCAACAAGGTGATCGTGATCAACCCGGAGGGCGGCAGCAAGTTCGACCCTCATCAGCAGCAGGCAATCAGCGTCGTGCCGTCTGACATGGAGCCCAACGCGGTGGTCGCGGTGCTTCAAAAAGGCTACTCCATCGCCGAACGCATACTGCGCCCTGCCCTGGTCACCGTCGCCGCGTCGAAATAAACCTTTTCCTGACTTGAAAATTTTCAGCTTATCCACAAGTTAGAAACAGTCAAATTTCAAAACCCTCACAGGACGGATCACAGGCTGCTTGGCAGGCCGGCTCTATCCTCAACCACTAAAGGAAAAATCATGGGCAGAATCATTGGTATCGATCTGGGTACAACCAACAGTTGCGTTGCGATCATGGAGGGCAACACCCCCAAGGTGATCGAGAACGCCGAAGGTGCCCGTACCACGCCGTCCGTCATTGCCTATCAGGAGGACGGCGAGGTTCTGGTCGGAGCGTCGGCGAAACGCCAGGCGGTGACCAACCCAAAAAACACCCTCTACGCCGTGAAACGCCTGATCGGACGCAAATTCGCCGAGAAAGAGGTCCAGAAAGACATCGATCTGATGCCCTACAAGATCGCCGCTGCAGACAATGGCGATGCCTGGGTCGAAGTGCGTGGCAAGCAGATTTCCGCCCAGCAGGTCAGCGCCGACATTCTGCGCAAGATGAAGAAGACCGCTGAGGACTATCTGGGCGAGGCAGTGACCGAGGCCGTGATCACGGTTCCGGCCTATTTCAACGACGCCCAGCGGCAGGCGACCAAGGACGCTGGCCGGATTGCCGGTCTGGACGTCAAGCGCATCATCAATGAGCCGACCGCTGCCGCCCTCGCCTTCGGACTCGACAAGAACGAGAAAGGCGACCGCAAGATCGCGGTTTATGACCTTGGCGGCGGCACCTTCGACGTGTCCATCATTGAAATTGCCGATGTGGATGGCGAAAAGCAGTTCGAGGTTCTGTCCACCAATGGTGATACATTCTTGGGCGGCGAGGACTTTGACCAGCGCATCATCGATTTCATCATTGCCGAATTCAAAAAGGAGCAAGGCGTCGACCTGGGCAAGGACGTGCTCGCGCTGCAGCGCCTGAAGGAGGCGGCCGAGAAGGC
>JBMOJJ010000013.1:0-26966 GCA_049315845.1 Rhodoferax sp. | reverse complement strand
CTGCATATCCATTCGGGGGGCTTGCGCTTGCCGTCCTGGTCGGCGCCGACAAACCACACGCCAGAATCGACAACTGTAAAGGGGTCGTGATCGCTGCCCGTGTCGCCGTTGCCGTGGTCGCTATCGGCCCCGCTGGGCTTGCGCCGGGTGTTGTGGCTGCCCTTGCCTGTCTGGTCGGATTGCGCAGCGTGTGCAGCCGCTTGCGCTGCCTGGTGTGCAGTTATTGCGGCCTCAACAATGCGCCGCACTTCATCAAGGCCGGACGCCTGGTGCAAGTCGTTAAAGTCGCTGCCACCAGCGGGCAATCCTTCGGGGAAAACTGCAATGCCCCCCCGCCCCATTTTTGCCGCTGCCGTTGCTTTGTCGCGGCCCGGATTGTGGCCGGTGCGTGCAAACGTCTGCACATCATCGTCACCACAAACCACGATCAGCGCCGCCGGGTGTGCCTGGTGCAGGGCTTTGACCACGGGCGCCAGGTTGCCCGCATCAAATGCGCAGGCCGTGGGGCGGCCCGTGGCTTCAAACACGCTCGCCGCCGTGGCGTAACCCTCTGCCACCAACAGCACGCCAGGCCCGGCGCCGTCGCTGGCCAGCGTGGCCACATCGCCCAGCAAGTGCCACAAACCAGACTTGCGTCCGCCTTTCAAAAACAGTTTGTCGGTGCCACCGTCTGCGGGCTTTGCGGGTGCGATGCGCTGCACATTCCACAGCGTGCCGGATGCGTCACGCACTGGCACCAACAGGCAACCGTCAGCAGCAAAGCGCACGCCGTGGGGCTTTACCCCCTTGCGTGCCAGGTAGGGGCTTTCGCCTGTCTCGCTGGCCTGTGCCCACAGCGCCGCCGCTTCGCTTGCGGCCTGGTCGTGGGCCGCTTGCTGTCGGGCTTGTTCGGCTTGCTGTCGCTCTGCCTGCTCGCGTGCCAGGCGTGCCACCGTTGCGGGGTCTGGTGGGGTCACGGCCTGGTCAGCCTTTGGCAGCGTGAAGCCGTTTTCTTTGGCCAGGTGCAGCAGCGTGCCGATGCTTACGCCGCCGGATTGTTTGAGGCTTCGCCAGGTTGCGCCCGTGGCCTTGGCATCGTAGCTGGCAGCGGTCGCGCTCCATTCGGTGAACAGGTCGCGCCCGGCATCGTCTGGATACTCTGACTTGATCGCCATGCCGACACGTGCCCATTCATCGCGGGGCAGGTTTGCAGACACGTATTGCAAGGCACTGCGGATCAGCTCAGGGGTGATTGTGGTTTTCATGCTGGGGGGAATAGGTCGGGCTGGGGCTGGGCGTGTGGTCGATAAAGCAGGCTGTACGTGCGTACCCGCCGCTTCAGATCGCCACCAGCGCAGGGCACAAAGCGCCAGCGGTATGCAAGGCCATAGCGAAGGCTTGGCATGTCTGATAGCACCTTGGAAATGCAGCCGGTGTCGCAGACTGCATCAATTTCCTTTTGCGTGCTGTAGGGGTGTTGTTCCAAGTAATCGGCAACGCGGGCCGCTTGCGCCGGGCGGGTGTCGGTCTGTCGCCTGGTGGTGTCGCTGGTCATGCATAACACCTCTGCGAATTCAGCATGTCATGCAACGCTGCGAATGATGTGGGCGGACGCACAAGCAGCCGCCGCCTGCCCCAGTCCATAACACAAAGCAAATCGTCTAGATACACAACGCCGAATTTTTGACCGGCATATTTGAAGGTGCGAAGTCGCCTTCTCTTGGTTGACGCAACATGCGCCGCTATCCATAGTGAAGCCAGCGCCGGACGTGTCGGTGAATCGGCGGGCGGGACCCTGCCAGGCTTGCGGCTTGAATAGTCCCAGGACTCGCGCCGCAAGGCCATCAAGGTCGCATTTGCCGGATTGCCGGGGGCTGTCATGGCGGGCCCTTCAATGCTCTGGTGTTTGTGCCCCGGCTGCAATGCGCTCGCTGATCCATGCGTCGATTGCGGACGCTGGCCAGCACACGGCACGCCGGGACAATTTCAAGGGACGCGGGAATGCCGGCGGGTTGCGGTTCAGCATCTCGTAAATGCTGGATTTGCGAAGCCCTACGCGGGCTTCAACTTGGGGTAGTCTCAGGAGAATTTCAGGACTGGACGCGGGCGGGCTTACTTGGGTTTTCACGGGCTTTCCTTGGTTGAAAAGCCACACTGTGAAGGCGTGCTACTTTGGTGTAAATTGTTTTCGCCGAATCTCAAGAAACCGCGAAAGTGTTTTACCTGAAGTGTGTTCGGCTTGGTTACTGTCTATCATTTTGAAAAGCTTTCGGGCTTTCGTTTTCCCGATGCCAAAGGCACGCTTATCTAGAACCTTCACTAGAACTGCATCAAGGGAGGTGACAGCGTTATCGGCGATCGCAATTTCCCAGGCTTCGGCCCATAATTGCCCACCGATAAGCCAGTCTTGCCGGGCCGCCGCTGCTTTCGCTGGCGTTTCAGTCGGTAGGGTTTTGCTGCAAAAGACTTCATCAAGGGAGACACAAGTCCCAGGCTTCAAAAACAAACCCAACTGGTGGATATAGGCGGTTGCAAGCCAGGCAGGCATCGGTATGTTTTCCTCTGCACAAAGTTCTACAGCTTGAAGCAATGCCAGGGTGTTGCCATTCTCAAACCGCCGTTTGAATACATCGGTTTGCTTACTCACAGCTAATAAGCTTCGCGCTCGATTTTCTCCTTGATGCCCGATGCGCTTACCCGTTCTAAAGCCGAGGGCGGATTTTGCCCAAGCAAGTTCAACTTTGGCGACATCACGCTCACGGTTGTCGAAGTCACTTTCAGCAAGCCACATACTGCTACGAAAGCGCTCCCATGTGCTCGGCTGGCTTTTGTCATTGGTCATCGCATCCCCTTCACGGTGCGGCCTTCATTGGGTGCCAGCGCCAGGCCAGGAAGGGTTCCGGCTTTTCCCCCTTGCGGATCAGGCGCGGGGTAGGCGTGGCGACACTTTGCCGGCTAGCGGTGTGCAGCAGGCTTACGATGCCATCGTAAGTACTTGCCCATGCACAACCTCTTGCATTTCTTCGGTTGTCCTGTCATCGTCGCCACTCAGTACGGAGATCGAAACACTGTTCACGGCGCGAATGCGTCGAAGCGTCGTATTGAGAATCAAATCAAATGAGTGGGCATCGCTATTTGCCTGCATTTCTCGAATCAACATATTCACACTCGCTTCAATTTCCCCGGCTACATCTAGAGCAAGGGTGTGACGTTCGCGTGAACAAGGGGTTAAAGTCTTGGTAGCCATGATTGCATTCCTTTTGCTTTGATGGTCAGGGGCTGGGCTGTGTGTCACCACTTTCCGGCCCCGCCTGTTTTGCCCGGCAAAACCCGCCGCCGGGCGTGGCGGTTTCTAAGCGGTCGGTCAGTAAGGATTCCAAGTTAAAGCTGCTTCTCCAATGGAAACAGCTTTGCAGCATGGCGTAAAGTGCGATTTGTTCCCCGCTTTGTTCCCCGTGTTGGCCTTTGATACCCCCACTTTTCAGCCGGGCCGCGTTGTGATGTGCGCCAAAGGGGAAGCCCACTCGCGCCCATTTCCGACAATGCGTGAAGGCATCCGGCAAAGTACAGGGCCGGGTCGGTGCGGGGGCTGGGCAGCGGGAAACAGTAAGAGAATAGAGATTGAATCAATTTCATCATATAGAAGTGTCCTCACTTTGTCCTCAGTTTGTCCGCACTTTGTCCGCAGTCGCTTTTCAGGCTGTAACCCGCATGGTTGCTGGGTTTTGCTGATTTGTCCGCAGTGTCGCAGCGTTTTGGCACA
The DNA here is from genome assembly GCA_049315845.1 of Rhodoferax sp. Classification (GTDB taxonomy): domain Bacteria; phylum Pseudomonadota; class Gammaproteobacteria; order Burkholderiales; family Burkholderiaceae_C; genus Rhodoferax. The sequence continues at coordinate 23,224 of JBMOJJ010000013.1, read as the reverse complement.
GTAGCAGCCTGTAAATGTGGTTTCACGCGGCCCGCTGGGGCAGCTTCACCACATTGCCCGCCTTGCGTCCGTCCAGATAGTCGGCCCACCATTGCATCAGGCGTTCGCGGTCTGCCAGGTAAGTACTGCGGTGATAAGCGGCCCGGACTTCGTTTTGTTCCTTGTGTGCGAGCTGTCGCTCGATAACGTCAGGGTTCCAGTTGCATTCATTGGCCACGGTCGAAAACAGGGACCGGAAGCCGTGGGCCGTGGCTGTGTATTTGTAGCCCATGCGTGCGAGGGCCGAATTGAAGGTGTTTTCGCTCAGTGGCTTGCTGCGATATACCGGGCTTGGAAAAACAAGGGCACCGCCGCCGCTCAAGGTGTGCATCTGTCGCAGCACGTCAACCGCCTGTGTTGACAGTGGCACCCGGTGTTCAATCTTCATTTTCATGCGCTCTGCCGGGATGATCCATAGCGCCGCGTCAAGGTCAAATTCTGCCCACATCGCGCCGCGTGTCTCGCCAGGGCGGGTCGCGGTCAGGATCAGCAGGCGCAAGGCCAGCTTTGTGTGTGGGTCGCCGTCATAGGCTGCCAGCTTCGCCAGGAAGTCGGGCAATTCTTTGTCTGCCATCGCCGCCCGGTGTTGCACGGTGTGGGGTTTGAGAATTTCAGCTCGCACCAGATCAAGCATGGGGTTTGAATCAATGCGCTCATGGATCAAGGCCCAGCGGTAGACGGCCTTCACCCGCTGCAACACCCGGCCCGCCTGGTCGCTGGCGCCGCGTGCCTCAATCTTTTTGACAGCCGCCATGATTTCGCCGGGCTTGATGGATGCCAGCGGGCGGGCGCCCAACGTGTTGAAGATGTCCGTCGCCAGGGATGCACGAATGCGGGCCGCTGTCTCGGTGTCCCAGCGGGCCGCCTGGTGTTTCATCCAATCGCCCGCCACGGCCTCAAGGGTGTTGACGGCCTCATGCACTTTTTTGGCTTTTGCGGCCTTGCGCATCTCGCCCGGATCGCGCCCCAGCTTCAAGGCGTGGCGGGCTAGGTTGGCCAGCTCGCGGGCGTCCTTGAGGCTCACGCCAGGATAGACACCCAGGGCAAGCCGCTTTTCTTTGCCAGCGTGGCGGTACTTCAGGCGCCAGTACTTGCTGCCTGTCTTGCTGACCTCGATATAAAGCCCGGCGCCGTCAAAATGCTTGCCGGTTTTGGTTTCGTTCCTGACTTGTGCATCGGTAAGTGGCATGGTCGGGGTATCCTTCAATGTTTGGGGGCAGAATTGGGGGCATTTTCAGCCACCGCCAAACAAAGAGCAAGGATTCATGCGGGTTAGCGCCGGGTCTGCGTGTGCGACTCCGGCACCATCCAGTCGTTTCAGACTGTCTCCAAGCGCATCAACCGCGCAAAGGCGCCACATGGGCTCGCGCTGTGAACATGCTGCAGATGGTTTAAGCTCCATTTCAACCCGTAATTTGGAGTCGTCATGCAGAAGTTGATCCTGGTCGCCGCTCTTTCCGCGCTCGCGCTATCCACCGCGGTCGCGGAGGAAAAAGGCAGCAGGCACGATGCGGGCAAGCCTGCGCACTGGAGTTACACCGGGTCGACGGGGGCGCTCAAATGGGGAGACATGCAAGCCGACTTCGCCACCTGCAAACTTGGCAGGAAGCAGTCTCCGATTGACATCAAGGGAGCCAGCAAGGGCGGCCTCCCGGCGATTGGCTTCAATTACGGACAGAGCAACGCGGAGGTGGTGAACAACGGGCATACGATCCAGGTCAACTTGACCAGCGGGGGCGATGTCAAGGTGGCTTCGGGTGGCTACAAGCTGCTGCAATTCCACTTCCATACGCCCAGCGAGGAACAGGTCAATGGCAAGGCGTATCCGCTGGTTGCCCATCTGGTGCACAGGAGCGACTCCGGCAAGCTTGCCGTCGTTGCGATTCTGTTCAAGGAAGGACAAAAGAATGCCGCGCTGGACAAGGTGTTTACCGCCATGCCTGCCAACGAGGACGCCAAAGCCGAACTGGCAGGCGGCATGAACGCGACCAGCCTGTTGCCCGCGAAGCGCGCCTATTGGGCATTTGAAGGCTCGCTGACCACGCCGCCCTGCAGCGAAGACGTGCAGTGGCACGTACTGAAGGAAGCCGTTGAAATATCAGCAGCGCAGCTGGCGGCGTTCAAGAAGCTCTATCCCATGAACGCCCGGCCGGTGCAACCGCTGAATGGGCGGACCTTGCAGGAGAGCGGCGGATAGGCGACACCGCAATGCATATTCGACTGCAAGGACTTGACCGATGATGGACCCAGACTTTTCAAAAGGCGTCGCCTGCATACAGGGCCGGTATGTGCCGATTGGCGCGGCCAGCATTCCGATCACCGACTGGGGTTTCCTGCGCTCTGACGCCACCTACGATGTGGTGACGGTCTGGGATGGCTCGTTCTTCCGCCTGGATGCCCACCTGGAGCGGTTCATGCGAAGCTGCAAGCGCTGGCGCCTTGATCCGGGCTTGACGCCAGAGCAGATCACCGAAGTGCTGTCGCAATGCGTGCGCCTGAGCGCGCTTCGCGCCTCGTATGTCGAAATGATCTGCACCCGGGGTCAACCTCCCTGTGGCTCGCGTGACCCGCGCCTGGCGGTCAACCAGTTCTACGCCTTTGCGGTTCCCTATGTCTGGATCGCCAATGCCGGACAACGTGAAGCCGGCCTGCACCTGATGATCAGCGATGTGCAGCGCATTCCTGCCGCCTCGGTGGACCCGACCGCCAAGAACTACCACTGGAACGACCTGACAATGGGCCTGCTCGGCGCGCTCGACGCGGGGGCGGACAGCGTGCTTCTGGTCGATCCCGTTGGAAACGTGGTTGAAGGGCCGGGCTTCAATGTTTTTTGTGTCTGCCAAGGCACGCTGGTGACTCCGAGCGAGGGCATGCTCGAAGGCGTGTCGCGGCGCACGGTGATCGAGATCGCCCGGTCTCTGGGTCTGGAACCCGAATTGCGGACACTGCCTGCGGCGCAGCTGCGAGCGGCCGACGAGGTGTTCATATCCACCTCGGGTGGCGGCGTGTTGCCGGTGACTGCCGTTGACCGGCAGATGATCGGCAACGGGCGACCGGGACCGATCACGCGCCAATTGGTCAAGACCTACTGGGACTGGCACGCTGACCCGGCCTACAGCCTGCCGATCGACTATTCGCTTTGAAGCTCAGAACGGGCACCGGCGTCACAGCCGCTTCAATCAGGCAGACGCTGCGCTTTCACGCAATCCCAGCATGGCTCGCGCCTGCGCCGGGCTGGCCACCGCACGACCCGCCTTGCGCGCGCAATCCGCCAGCGCTTCGATCAGGTCGCCGTTGCCCTTGGCGCGTTCGCCGCCGGGCAGGTAAAACGTGTCTTCCAGACCGGTGCGCAGCATGCCGCCCAGTTCGGCGGTCCTTTGGTGCACAGGCCAGATCTCGGCGCGGCCGATCAGCGTCGCCTGCCAGACGCTGTCGCTCGCCATCCAGCGCGGAATGAGCGACAGCAGGTCAGCGTCGCACGGCATGCCCGATGCCACACCCATCACCAGGTTGTATTCGGCGCGCCCCATGCCGGGTTTGAGCATGCCGCTCTTCAGAAACATGCCCACCGAGCGCACGATGCCGACGTCGAAGCATTCGAACTCCGGGTGCACGTGGCACTCCTGCATCACATCGAGAAACTGCTGCACCTTGGCCACCGGGTTATCGAACACCATCGGCGGCCAGGCCCATTGGCCATCGTCCTTGATCTTGAGGTAGTTCAGGCTGCCCGCATTGCAGGCGGCGATCTCAGGTTTGACGCGCCGGATGCAGGCCAGCGGGCCCGAGATGTCCTTGCCGACGACACCGGTGGTCAGGTTGATGATGACGCCCGGGCAGGCGGCGCGGATCGCATCGACCACCGACTCGGCGACATCCGGGTCCCAGCTTGGCATATGACCCATACCCTCTTCCTGCATGCGCAGATGCACATGCATGATGGAGGCGCCGGCGTTGAAGGCATCGAGCGCCTGCGCCGCCATCTGGGCCGGCGTGACCGGCACCGGGTGCTGTCTGGGGTTGGTCAGGACGCCGGTCAGGGCGCAGGTCAGAATGGCTTTGTCCATCATGCTTCCTTCTTGTCTTCAAGTTCGATTTCAACCAGCAATACGCCTGATTCGACCTGCTCGCCAAGCGTCGCGTGCACGGCCGCTACCGTGCCGGCGACCTGTGCGGTCAGCCACATCTCCATCTTCATCGCCTCGACGCACAGCAGCGCCTGTCCCTCGCCGACCTGGTCGCCGACCGCGACCTTGATCTGTGTGATTCTCCCCGCCACCGGCGAGCGCGCCCGGGTCGCATCCGCCAACTGGCTCTTGCCCGGGAACGGCGAGATTTCAGCAAACACGAAGGAGGCGCCAGCGACGGCGATGTGCAACCGCTGCTGCAGCAGCACCGCCACGGCGCGGCGCGTCACGCCATCGACCTCGAAGCGCAGCGCGCCATCATGGAAGTCGACAATCTTCAGCCGGCGCGGCTGACCCGCCAGCGTGACCGTCACCTGCCCCAGGCGGTCCGGGTGGACGCGCAGCGTCTGGACAAGATCGTCGCATTGCAGCGGAATGTCGAAGGCGGCGACGCTGTCGGCACGCCAGTTGCCCCCGTTCTGCATCGCAAACACAGCTGCCGCAAGACACCAGATCTGATCTCCCGGCACCGGGCGCTGCAGCAGCGCCTCGCCGTGCTCTTGCCACTGATCGATCATGCCGGTGGTCATGGCCGCGCCCCGGAATGCCGGATGATCGACCAGATCGGCCAGGAAACGCCCGTTGTTGCGCAGGCCGAGCAAGGGCGCATTCTCCAGTGCCGCGCGCAGACGCCGGATCGCGTCATCGCGGTCGCGCCCGTGCACGATGACCTTCGCCACCATCGGGTCGTAGAAGGGCGATATGTCGCTGCCCTCGTCAATGCCGTCGTCGATGCGCACACCTTCAGGCCGGGCCTGTTGCGGCCGCCACCAGCACACGGTGCCGGTCTGCGGCGCAAAGCCGGCATAGGGATCCTCCACGTACAGGCGCGCCTCGATCGCGTGGCCGCTGAGCCTGATTTCGGCCTGGGTGGCGGGCAGCGGCAATCCGGAGGCCACCATCAGCTGCCATTCCACCAGATCGAAGCCGGTCACCATCTCGGTGACCGGGTGCTCGACCTGCAGGCGTGTGTTCATCTCCAGAAAATAGTGCTTCAGATCGGCATCGACCATGAACTCGACGGTGCCGGCACCCCGGTAGCCGACCGCCAGCGCCGCCGCCACCGCGTCCCGACCCATGGCCGCGCGCATCGCCGCGTTGACCACCGGCGATGGCGCCTCCTCAATCACCTTCTGGCGCCTGCGCTGGGCGGTGCAATCGCGTTCACCCAGGTGGACGGCATTGCCGTGCTCGTCGGCAAAAATCTGGATCTCGATGTGCCGACCCTGCTCGATCAGGCGCTCGAGCATCAGCGTGCCGTCGCCGAATGCGCTTTGCGCCTCACGCCGCGCGCCGATCAACGCCTGTGCGATTTCACCCTCCTCGCGCACCAGTCGCATGCCGCGGCCGCCACCGCCCGCCACCGCCTTGACCAGCAGCGGAAAGCCGAGCCGCGAAGCCTCCTGCGCCAGGCGCGCGTCATCCTGCTCTTCGCCGAGGTAACCCGGCGCGCAGGGCACGCCTGCGGCCAGCATGCGGCGCTTGGCCAGCGCCTTGTTACCCATCGCCCGCATGGCGGTCGGGGGCGGACCGATGAACAGCAGACCGGCGTCCAGGCAGGCCTGCGCAAAGTCCGCGTTCTCGCTTAAAAAGCCGTAACCCGGATGGACCGCATCGGCGCCGGTCTTGCGGGCCGCCTCCAGCAGGGATTCGACCCGCAGGTAGGAATCAGCGGCGGCCGAGGCGCCGATATGCACCGCCTCGTCGGCCAACCGCACATGGGGTGCGGTCCGGTCCGCGTCGCTGTAGACGGCAACGGTTCGATAGCCTAGCCTGCGCGCGGTCCGGATCACCCGACAGGCGATCTCACCCCGATTGGCAATCAGTATCTTTGTGAAATTCATGGCATGGCCCAGCTTGGTTTGCGCTTCTGAAGAAAGGCCGTGGTTCCCTCGACGCCTTCAGCACCCTGCGCGGCGCGGGAAAAAACAAGCGCCGCCTCCTGAACCAGATCGGCCGCGGCGCTCAACCGCGCCCTGCCGATCAGGGCCTTGGTGGCGGCCAGCGCGCCCGGTGCGCAGGCCAGAATATCGGCCACGACGCCCGCCACAGCGGCTTCAATTCGATCCGCCGCGTGCACGCTGTGCACCAGACCGATGGTCAGCGCATCAGCGGCCACCACGCGCCCGCCGGTCACCGCCAGTCGCTTGGCCTGCGAGTAGCCCAGGCGCTCGACCAGGAACGGGGCGATCTGCGCCGGCACCAGGCCCAGCGCGGTCTCGGGAAGGCGAAACAGCGCCGACTCGCAGGCCAGCGCCACGTCGGCAACGCAGGCCAGGCCAAAGCCGCCGCCCATGATGCTGCCTTCCAGCACCGCCACCAGCGCCAGCGGCGTTCTCGCGTAGGCGGCGCAGAGTTCGCCAAACTGGCGATTGGCGTGCGCGACGGCATCCGGTGAGACGCCGACCGCCTCGGTCCGCGGCTCGCCCTGCATGGCCTGCATGCGCGCCTGCGCCATATCCTTCAGGTCGGCGCCGGCGCAAAAATTCCCACCAGCGCCGCGCAGCACGATGACACGCACCACCCCCTCGGTTTCGGCCGCTTCGAGCGCCGCGCGCAACTCGGCCACCATGCGCAACGACATCGCATTGCGCAATTCGGGCCGGTTCAGCGTGATGCGCAGAACCGGCCCGCTGCGCTCGATCGCCAGGGTCATGCCGAGCCCTTGCCGGGCAGCGTGCCCTCGAGTTTGCAGATGATGCCCAGCATGATTTCGTCCGCGCCGCCGCCAATCGAGATCAGTCTGCCGTCGCGGTAGGCCTGGGAAATCGGGTTGTCCGCGGTAAAGCCCATGCCACCCCAGTACTGCAGGCAGCTGTCGGCCACCTCGCGGCTCAGGCGTCCGGCCTTGAGCTTGGCCATCGATGCCAGCTTGGTGACGTCCTTGCCCGAAATGTAGGACTCGACCGCGCGGTAGGTCAACGCGCGCAGCGCCTCGACCTCGGTGCGCAACTCGGCCAGCCGGAAGTGCACCACCTGGTTGTGCAGGATCGGCTGGCCAAAGGTATGGCGCTGGCGTGTATAGTCAATCGTCTGGTCGATCAACCGGTCGAGCGAGCGCAGCGAACCGGCCGCGCCGTAGAGCCTCTCCTCCTGGAACTGCAGCATCTGAAACATGAAGCCCATGCCCTCCTGCCCGATCAGGTTGCGCCGGGGCACGCGCACGTCGTCAAAAAACAGCTGCGCGGTATCCGAGGAATGCATGCCGATCTTGTCGATTTTCTGCCGCGTCACGCCGGGACTGTCCAGCCGCACCATGATCAGCGATTTGTTCTTGTGCACCGCCCCCTCCGAGGTGTTGGCCAGCAGGCAGCACCAGTCGGCCTGCATGCCGTTGGTGATCCACATCTTGGAACCGTTGATGATGTAGTCGTCACCGTCCTTGCGCGCGCTCGTCTTCAGCGCCGCCACGTCGGAGCCGCCACCGGCCTCGCTGACGCCGATGCAACCGACCATGTCGCCGGCAATGCTCGGCGCCAGGAATTCACGGCGCAGTTCGTCCGAGCCAAAACGCGCCAGCGCCGGCGTGCACATGTCGGTCTGAACGCCAATGGCCATCGGCACGCCGCCGCCGTTGCACTCGCCGAGCGCCTCGGCCGCCACCATCGAGTAGCTGAAGTCCAGCCCCAGGCCCCCGTACTCCGCCGGATACTTGATACCCAGCAGGCCGAGGTCGCCCATCTTCTTGAACACCTGATGCGCCGGGAACTGCCCGGCCGCCTCCCAGGCCGCGATATGGGGGTTGATCTCTTTGGCAACAAACTTGCGCACGGTGTCGGCAATCTGCTCGTGTTCAGGACTGAATTTCATAAGGACCTTTCATTCGAAATAGGGAAACCGGGTTCTGCAAGGCTATCGCTACATGCGGGCAACGCCGAAGGTATTGGCGCACAGGCTGCGGCTCTGCGCTTCCTCGGCCAGCACCAGGCACAGCCCCAGCAGGCGGCGCGTGTCGCGCGGATCGATGATGCCGTCGTCCCACAGCCTTGCGGTGCCGAACAAGGCGGCAGACTCCTTGTCCAGGCGCAGGCGCAGGCCGTCCGACATGGCTTTGAGCGCTTCCTCGTTGGCCGCCATGCCGCTGCGCTCGATCTTGGCACGATTCACAATGTCCATCACTTTCGCGGCCTGCGCGCCGCCCATCACCGCGGTGCGCGCGGTCGGCCAGGAAAAGATGAAGCGTGGATCAAAACCCCGACCGCACATGCCGTAGTTGCCGGCGCCATAGGAGCCTCCAAGCACCACGGTGAATTTCGGCACGCGGGCGTTGGCGACCGCCTGAATCATCTTGGAGCCATGCTTGATCGCGCCGCTGCGCTCGGCCACGGACCCGACCATGTAGCCGGTCGTGTTCTGCAGAAAAATCAGCGGCGTGCCGCTCTGATCGCAGAGCTGGATGAACTGGCCCGCCTTGGTCGATCCGGCGGGCTGGATCGGACCGTTGTTGCCCAGAATACCGACCAGCCGACCCTGCAGTCGGGCATGACCGCACATCATCTCGCCGGCGTATTCGGCCTTGAACTCCAGAAAATCGGAACCGTCGACCAGGCGCGCAATCACCTCCCTCACGTCGTAGGGTTCACGCTCGTCGGCCGGCACCAGGCCCAGAAGCTCCTGCTCGTCGAACAGGGGTTCGGCGCAGTCGCGCGCGGTCGGCGCCACGTCCCAGTTGAGCTTGTCCATGACTTCGCGCGCCATGCCAATCGCATGCGCATCGTCCTCGCACAGATACTCGCCCAGACCGGTGACCCTGGCATGGGTCTCGGCGCCGCCGATTTCGTCCTCCGTGCAGTCCTCGCCGATCGCCGCCTTCACCAGCGGCGGCCCGGCCAGAAAGATGTTGGAGCGTCCGCGCACCAGGATCACATAGTCCGACAAACCTGGCAGATAGGCGCCGCCGGCGGTCGAGGAGCCATGCACCACCGCGATCTGCGGCAGGCCCGCCGCCGACATGCGCGCCTGATTGGCAAAGCTGCGACCCCCTTCCACGAATATTTCACTCTGGTACATCAGATTGGCACCTCCGCTCTCGACCAGATAGATCAGCGGCAGCTTGTTCTCACGCGCAATCTCCTGCGCCCGCAGGGCCTTGCGCAAGCCCATCGGCGCCACCGTGCCGCCCTTGACCGCGCTGTCGCTCGCCGACACCAGGCAGCGCTTGCCGGCCACAACCCCGATACCGACGATGGAGCCGCCGCCCAGCACCGATTTCTTGCCATCGTCATCGTGCATGTTCAGGCCCGCCAGGCGGCTGAGCTCGAGGAAGGGTGAACCCCGGTCGAGCAGACGCGCCACGCGTTCGCGCGGCAACAACTGTCCGCGCGCATCGAACTTCGCGCGCTTGGAGTCGGATTCCGCGATCACCTTCTGCTCGAGCCGCTGCACCTCCGAGAGCAGCTCAAGCATGCGTCGCGCATTGACGGCAAAGGCCTCGGATTTGGCGTTGATTTTGGAACGGATGGCTGGCATTGGATCTGATCCCCTAGATTGCTTCGGATTAGACATTAAGGTAACGTTAACGTCAATCGGATTTCGTATAGGTATTTCCCCTATACTTCACGTCATGCGGTCTTGGTAGCATCTGGACGCGCCACCGCATTCGCTTTTGAACCCAACCCCTGAAAGAACACCATGAACATCGAAGCCTGCACCGAAGCCATTCGCACCAAGGTCGGCGCCGACAGCGGCCTTGCCGCCACCCTCAAGTTTGACTGCGGGCCCGACGGCGTCATCTACATCGACGGAAAATCCACCCCCAACACGGTCAGCAACAGCAGCGACGATGCCGATTGCACGGTCGGCATCACGCTGGAGAATCTGAACGCCATGCTGAGCGGCGAGCTTGAGCCCGCCAACGGCTTCATGGCAGGAAAGCTCAAGGTCACGGGCGACATGAGCGTCGCCATGCGCCTGCAGCGCGTCATCTGAGTCGCCCTGCCGATCCAGGTCGTGGCCACTTCAGGCACTCCGTCCAGAACTTCTCAGGCCAGCGATGCGCAGGCCGTTGTCGACGCGCATCGCGATGTCGGCGCCTCGGAGTTGTTCGGCATCACCGAACTGTGCAAGGAATTCGGAATCACGCTGCGGGCCCTTCGTTTTTACGAAGACAAGGGGCTTCTGGCGCCCCGACGGGTCAACGGCGCGCGCGTCTACACGCGGCGTGACCGGGCCCGGCTGGCCCTGATTCTGCGCGCCAAGGACATCGGATCGCCGCTGTCTGAAATAAAGCGCTATCTCGACCTGTACGGCGACCATGGCGAAGGCCGGGCCGAGCAATTGCGATATGTGATTGACCGCACCGACACCGCGATCGGGGAACTTGAGCAAAAGCGCTCCCAGATCGACGCGACACTGGCCGAGTTGCGCGTCATCAACGCCAGTTGCCGCCGCCATCTTGCGACACGCCGGCGCAGCGAGAAACAGTCGGCCTAGCGCGCCAGCGCTGGCGATCGGCGCCAGGCCCTTTTTGCGTTTTACAATGCCTGCGTTAGGATTGCCGGTTCCGAATCGAAGCGCGCAAGAACAGAGCATTGTCGTAACCCAACATGGGTGTTTTCATGGTGAAGAAAGTTGTTGAAAAAGCCTCTGAGCAGACGAGCGGGCAAACCGATCCGGCGGTCGTCGTTCACCTGTACGCCGCGACCGACCCGATACCAGTTCCTGAAGCGGTCGAGTCGGATACCGACACAGCCTGGGCCCTGTGGGAAGACTTGTCGACCGAAGCCGAGCAGGAAAAAACGGAGGCCGACAGCGCATTCGCGCTCACCGTGCCTGACACCCTGTCGCCCTTGCCGGCAACCGGCACGCCAAAAAAGCGCCGCTGATTTCAGTCCTGCGCGGGCAGGAACAGACTCTGCAGATCATTCAGGAAGTCGAAGCCGCGTGTGCTTGGCTTGACGCCGGTCAGATCGCGTTCAATCCAGCCTTTGGCTTGCGCTTCCTGCAATCCGCGTTCAATGGCCGAGAGCGGCAGACCGGTGCGTTCCAGGAACTGCCGCAAGTCAAAGCCCTCTTTCAGTCGCAGCGCGTTGAGCATGAACTCGAACGGCAGTTCGGTCCGACTGACCTGCGTCTGTTGCGCCAGGCAGTCGCCTGCGATGGCCTTTTCCATGTAAAGCGCAGGTTCCCGCAAGCGCACCTGCCGGACGATGCGATGGGCGAAACTGAGTTTGCTGTGCGCGCCGGCACCCAGGCCAAGATAGTCGCCAAACTGCCAGTAGTTCAGATTGTGGCGGCAGCGATGCCCCGGGCTGGCGTAGGCCGACACTTCATAGCGCTGCATTCCGGCGCGCCCGGTCATCTCGGTGATCAGGTCCAGCATCTCATAGGCGAGGTCGTCCTCGGGGAGTTGCGGCGCAAACTTGGAGAAGTAGGTATTGGGTTCAATCGTCAGCTGATAGATCGAAATATGCGGTGGCGCCAGAGCCAGCGCGGTGCTCATGTCTTTTTTCAGGTCATCGAGCGTCTGGCCTGGCAGCGCGTACATGATGTCGAGGTTGAAAGTATCGAAGGCCCGCGCGGCCTCCTGCGCCGCTGCAAGGGCCAGCGCCCCGTCGTGAACGCGCCCCAGTGCTTTCAGGAAAACATCATTGAAACTCTGCACCCCCACCGACAGTCGGGTGATGCCTGCGGAGCGCAAGGCCCGGAAGCGGTCCTGCTCGAAAGTGCCCGGATTGGCCTCCAGCGTGATCTCGCAGCCTGGCTCCAGCGGCAGGCGCGCCCGAATGCCGCTCAGCAAGCGGTCGATCGCCTGCGGAGAAAAGAGGCTGGGCGTGCCGCCGCCAAAAAAGATGCTGTGCACGGTGCGCCCCCAGACCAGCGGCAGTGCGGCCTCCAGGTCCGCCATCAGCGCATCAAGGTAGCGCTGCTCCGGCATCTGCGCGATACGGATCTCGTGCGAATTGAAATCGCAGTACGGGCACTTCTTGAGACACCAGGGCAGGTGGACATAAAGCGAGAGCGGCGGCAGTGCCGCCAGTTGCAGGGTCCCCGGCCGCAGATGCAATGAATTGGAGTCTGACCCCAATTTATTTCAGCCAGCGCTCGCGCATCAGTTCCACCATCGCCCGCACCGCGCGCCCACGATGGCTGTGCACATTCTTGACCGCCACCGGCAACTCGGCAAAGGTCTGACCCAACTCCGGGATGTACATCACCGGATCGAATCCGAAGCCATTGCCGCCCCTGGGCTCCAGGCTGATCTCGCCGCTGACGTGGCCCACCGCGATCAATGGCTGCGGGTCCTGCGCCGAGCGCATCGCCACCAGCGTGCTGACCATCGCCGCGCGACGATCGGACTGGCCCCGCAGCTGTTCCAGCAGGGCCCGGACATTGTTGGCATCGCCCTTCTCAAGGCCGAACCGGGTCGCGTAGAACGCGGTATCGACACCCGGCAAGCCGCCGAAGGCCTCGACGCACAGACCGGCATCATCGGCCAGCGCGGGCAGACCGCTCAGTTCACAAGCATGCCGCGCCTTGGCCAGCGCGTTTTCCACAAAGGTGTGAAAGGGCTCGGCCGCCTCCGGGATGCCCAGATCACCCTGCGCGACCAGGTCCAGCCCGAGCGGCGCCAGCATGACGCGCAACTCCGCCAGCTTGCCCGGGTTGTTGGACGCCAGCACAATCTTCATGCGCTCAAGCACTGCTTCTGAAGGGCAACCAGTTCGCCGACTCCTTTTTCGGCCAGCGCCAGCAATTGATCCATCTGCTTGCGGGAAAACGCCAGCCCCTCGGCGGTGCCCTGGACTTCGACAAAATGGCCGGCTCCCGTCATCACTACGTTCATATCCGTGTCGCAATTCGAATCTTCGACGTACTCCAGATCGAGCAGCGCCGTGCCCTGCACCATGCCAACCGAAATGGCCGCCACATGGTCCCGGATTGGATTCTGCTTCAGCTTGCCCAGTTCCAGCAGCTTTGTCACCGCGTCCTGCGCTGCCACAAAAGCACCTGTGATCGCCGCGGTGCGGGTTCCTCCATCGGCCTGCAACACATCGCAGTCGAGGTGGATGGTGCGCTCCCCCAACAGCGCGAGATCGAAGACCGCGCGCATGGAGCGGCCAATCAGGCGCTGGATCTCCTGGGTCCGCCCGCTTTGCTTGCCGCGCGCGGCCTCGCGCTCGCTTCGGGTGTGGGTGGCGCGCGGCAGCATGCCGTACTCGGCGGTCACCCAGCCCTCGGCACTGCCGCGCTTGTGAGCCGGCACCTTCTCCTCCACCGAAGCGGTGCACAGGACCTTGGTCGCGCCAAATTCGATCAGAACCGAGCCTTCGGCGTGGATCGTGTAACTGCGCGTGATGCGCACGGCGCGAAGCTGGTCCGCCAAACGCCCGTCGCTGCGCACATAGCTAGTCATGGGTCAAAGTCTCCATCAAACCTTCCTGGCCCCGGAGCGGCGGATCGCCTCGTTGATTTCGGCGATCGCCCGCTCAATGGCTGCTTCATCGAGCTCTTCCGCCGCATTGACGCTCTGATCACCCTGGACAGTCGAGGCGAAAACGCTGTCGCTCATCGGTTCGGTTGCGATGCTTCCGCGTGTTGACTCGAAGCCGTCCGGCGTCTCCCACTCGAGCGCGATCACGGTCACGTTGTCGCTGGCTTCGCCGGCCCTGCGAAGCGCGCTTTCGACCAGATCCGGAACCGCCTGATTGACCGGTTTCTGGCTCAGATGGTAGGCAATGTCTTCGTCGCTCAGGCTGCACCAGAGGCCGTCCGAGCAGAGCATCAGGCGGTCCCCCTGTTGCAGCGCGAGCGGGCCGCTCACTTCAAACATCGGTCTGCTGGGCGAGCCCAGGCAGGTGAACAGGATGTTGCGATTGATGCGCTCGGCCAGCCGCTCTCCGGTCAACCCGACCTGCGGCTGCTCAATGTAGGAATGGTCGCGGGTGCGGGTCAGCAGATCGCCCTGGCGCACCAGATAAAAGCGCGAGTCGCCGCAGTGAATCCAGGTCACTGCGCCTGCCTGCACAACCGCCGCCACAATCGTCGTGCGGGGCGAATCGGGCATATTTTTTTCCGTCGCATACCTGAGAATCTTCCGGTGCGCGGCAGTCACCGCCGATGTCAGGAACAGCGCGACATCCGGAAGTTCCGGTTTCGCCTCTTTTTGAAACATGGTCGAGATCACCTGCAGCGCCAGATCGGCGGCCACTTCGCCCTCGGGGTGCCCGCCCATGCCGTCGGTGACAAAGAATATCCCGGCCGCATGCGTGTAGCTGTAGCCCATCCGATCTTCGTTGATTTCCCGTCCGCCCTTGCGACTGACCTGAAAGACGGAAAATTTCATTTGGGCCTTCCGCTCAGCGCTGTCGCCTTCAGCACGTTCTTCTTGGTATCGGCCACCATCGTGTCAAACTGCAAGCGCACCTTTTCACCGACGCTGAGCTTGGTGTAGCGACGTTCCCCCTCGCGACCCAGTTCCTTCTGCAGGGCAAACACCGACTGCGGCCTGGAAAGCGGATCCAGCGACATGCACCACTCCACCACCTCGATCAGGTTGTCCGAGTAAACGCCGCGCAAGCGCGTCAGGGCGATCGCGATGCGGTCCTTCTCCAGCCGTTGCGGCGCTTCATTTGGCGGGTAGCCCTGCATGCAGGCGTAGATGCAGGCCCCGATGGCGTAGATGTCGGTCCAGGGCCCCATCGAAGCGTCGCGCCGGTACATCTCGGGCGCGGCGAAACCGGGGGTGTACATCGGCCGGATAAAATTGCCCTCTTTGCTCAGCACTTCGCGCGCAGCGCCAAAATCGATCAAGACCGATTTGTTGTCATCGGTAATGAAGATGTTGGCGGGCTTGATGTCCAGATGCAGCATCTTGTGCTGATGGACGATCCTCAAACCGCGCAGGATCTCGTCAAACAGGGAACGGATCGTTGACTCCCTGAATACCTTGGCCTGCTTGAGTTCGCGCGCCGTGATGATGAAGTCCTGCAGTGAAGCACCCTCCAGATAGTTCATCACCATGTAGACGGTCTCGTTCTCACGGAAGAAGTTCATCACGCTGACCACGGAAGGGTGCGAGATCTGCGCCAGCGCGCGGCCCTCTTCAAAGAAGCTCTTCAGGCCCAGCCGGTACAGCGACAGTTTCTCCGGCGGAACCTCGGGCAGCAGCGCGCCGGGCGCGCGCGTGGCCAGCGACGCCGGCAGATACTCCTTGATCGCCACCTGCTGGCCGGTCGAATCCGCGGCCAGGTACACCACACCGAAACCACCGGCCGCGACTTTGCGAACGATGCGGTAGCCACCAATCATGGTGTCGGGGGGTAGGGGTGCAGGTTTGACCTTTGCCATAATTTTTGAATCAACGACCGCCGGCGCCAAGGAATCGGGTTATTCTCAAGTCCAAGCCATTGATAAGAGAGTCCAGAATGCCAGTTTACAGCATGACCGGTTATGCCAGCGCCCACCACAGCGCCGGCATTTCCGGTTCCGAGTCAGAATCCAGAAACACCGCTGCAAGCCATCTGGGCGTGGAAATCCGGTCCGTCAACAGCCGCTTCCTGGACCTGTCATTTCGCCTGCCGGAGGAACTCCGCCCGTGCGAGCCGGCGTTGCGCGAAATCATCACCAGCCGCATCAAGCGCGGCAAGATCGAGGTGCGCGTGATGATCGAGAGCGCAGCGGTGAACACCGTGCCGGACCCCAATCCACGGTTGCTGCAGCGTCTGAACGCCTTGCAGGACAACATCAAGGCGTGGTTACCGGAGGCCCAGGCGCTGAGCGTGGCCGATGTGATCCGTCTTTCGGTCAACGAGCAGTTCGACAGCCGCGACTGGCGTCAGGAAATCATGCCGTTGGCCGAACAGACCCTGAATGAACTGCTGCTGGCCCGGCGGCGCGAAGGCGAGCGTCTGGCGGTCGTGATGCTCGAACAGATCAGCCAACTGCGCACGCTGGCCGGGCAGGCCAGACCGCTGGTGCCGCAGCTGGTGGCGCAGCAGCGCCAGCGTTTCATGGACCGCTGGAAGGAGGCGATGGCGCTGACCGACGCCAGCAGCCTGCCGGAAATGGTGCAGGACCGGGCGCTGGCCGAAGCCACGGCGTTTGCCATCCGGATCGACGTTGCCGAGGAAATCACGCGGTTGATATCGCATATCGATGAAATCGATCGCCTGATCCATAAGGGTGGCGAAATCGGAAAGCGCCTGGATTTTCTGATTCAGGAATTGCACCGGGAGGCGAACACCATGGGCTCCAAGTCGGCGGCACTGGAGCTGACCCATATTTCGGTCGACATGAAGGTGCTGATCGAGCAGATGCGCGAACAGGTGCAGAACATAGAATAGGCCCGATCAATGGACTACCCCGGAAATTTGTTTGTCGTTGCGGCACCCAGCGGAGCGGGTAAATCAAGCCTGGTCAAGGCACTGCTTGAGCTTGACTCGCACGTGCAGCCGTCGGTGTCGCACACCACGCGGCCGCCCCGGGGACAGGAAAAACACGGGCGCGAGTATTTTTTCGTCTCCGAGGCGGAATTTGACGCGATGGTTCAGGCAGACGCCTTCCTCGAATGGGCTCATGTCCATCAGCACCGCTACGGCACCTCCAAGAAGGCGATCGAGGAGCGCATGGTTCGAGGCGCCGATGTCATTCTGGAGATCGATTTCCAGGGCGCGCTGCAGGTCAAGAGCATCTTCTCCAATGCCGTCAGCATCTTCATCCTTCCCCCAAGCTGGGAAGAACTGCGCGCACGGCTGGAGCGCCGCGGAGAGGACAGCCCCGAAGTGATCGAGTTGCGGCTCAAGAACGCCGCGGTTGAAGTGGCCCAGGTGCACAAGTTCGACTTCGTTATAATCAACGAACTGTTTGATCGGGCGCTTTTCGACATGAAGGCGATCGTTCACTCGCAACGACTCAAGTTCTCGGCGCAGCGTCGCGCGAGGGCTGAAACCTTCCAAGCTCTGCACATTCCCTAGTGCTTTTCACTGATCTCACGGAGAATTACATGGCCCGTATTACCGTCGAAGACTGCCTGGTGCAGATACCCAATCGCTTTCAGCTGGTGCTGGCCGCGACCTACCGCGCGCGCATGCTGAGCCAGGGCCACGCGCCCAAGGTTGCCAGCAAGAACAAGCCCGGCGTCACCGCCTTGCGCGAGATCGCCGCGGGCAAGATCGGCCTGGAAATGCTCAAGAAAGTACCTCTTTAAGGCCTTTTTAGGCCCTGCAAAAGCACCGCTGGCGGTGCTTTTTTGTTTTTGTATGGCAAACGGCCCGCTGCGCGCTATATTTGGGGGGTGAGTACCACGCTCAGATCACCTGCCGCCAAAGACACTGTGCCGAACAAGGGCGCTGCTGGCGCGAGCTTGTCCAGTCCGGCAGCGGCCAATGCAGCGGCCGCCAGCTTTGCCCGCCTGACCGCCAAGCTCGACTACCTGCCGCCCGCTGATCTGGAACAGGTGCGCATCGCCTACCGGTTTGCCGATCAGGCCCATCTGGGACAGATCCGCAACAGCGGCGAGCCCTACATCACGCACCCGATTGCCGTTGCGGCCCAATGCGCCGAATGGAAACTCGACGCCCAGGCGCTGATGGCCGCGCTTCTTCACGACGCGCTGGAGGATTGCACGGTCACCAAGATCGAGTTGATCGAGCATTTCGGCTCTGCCGTCGCCGAACTTGTGGACGGGCTGACCAAGCTCGACAAACTGCATTTCAATACGCGGGAAGAAAACCAGGCCGAGTCATTTCGAAAAATGCTGCTGGCGATGGCCAGGGACATGCGCGTGATCCTGATCAAGCTGGCGGACAGAACCCACAACATGCGCACTTTGTCCGACGTGCCGCGTGAAAAATGGGCGCGCATCGCCTCGGAGACACTGGATGTCTACGCCCCGATAGCGCACCGCCTGGGTTTGAACCAGGTCTATCGCGAACTGCAAAATCTGGCCTTTCAACACCTGCGGCCCTGGCGCTTCGCCATTTTGTCGAAAGCCGTGGCAAAAGCCCGCGGTCGGCGCCGCGACCTGATCCAGAAAGTTCAAAGGGAAGTTGATTCGGCTTTTGCCGCCAGCGGCATGCAGGTGAAGATCAGCGGCAGGGAGAAGACCCTCTATTCGATCTATAAGAAGATGGACGAAAAACACCTGAGCTTTGCCCAGGTGACCGACATCTACGGATTCCGCGTGCTGGCGCCCAGCGTGATCGAATGCTACACCGCACTGGGCACCTTGCACCAGCTCTACAAGCCGGTGCCTGGCAGGTTCAAGGACCATATCGCGATCGGCAAACTCAACGGCTACCAGTCGCTCCATACCACCTTGGTCGGCCCCTCCAGCATCACGGTGGAGTTCCAGATCCGCACCGAGGCGATGAACGTCGTGGCCGAGTCCGGCGTCGCCGCCCACTGGCTGTACAAGGTCAACAGCCCGGCCGAAGCCAGCCTTGGCGACCGTTTCGGGTCAAAATGGATCGAGTCGCTGCTCGACATCCAGAACGAGACAAGGGATGCCGCCGAATTCTGGGACCATGTCAAGGTCGATCTGTTTCCGGATGCCGTCTACGTCTTTACGCCCAAGAGCCAGATCATGGCCTTGCCGCGCGGGGCGACCGTGGTGGATTTCGCCTACTCGATCCACAGCAACGTCGGGGATCGGACCCAGGGCGCAAGAATCAACGGCGAACAAGTGCCGCTGCGCACCGAGCTGAAGAACGGTGATGTGATTGAAATCATCACCGACCCCGCCGCCACGCCGAACCCGAACTGGCTGAGCTTTGTCCGCACCGCGCGTGCGCGCTCGAAGATCCGCCAGCATCTGAAGACCCTGGCTCTGGCCGACTCCGAGGGTCTGGGCGAGAAGATGCTGACACAGGCGCTGCGCGCCGAAGGAATTGACACCTCGCTCGAAGAAACCGTCAACAACCGGCAGATCTGGGAAAAACTTCTGCGCTTCAGCGGCAACAAGAGCCGCGCCGAACTGCTGACCGATATCGGACTGGGCAAGCGCATTGCCAGCATTGTCGCCAAGCGGCTGCGCGCGCTGCTGACGGACAGCGGCGAAAAGACTGATGCCGTGCTGCTGACGCGGGAGCGCTTGGCAATGCGCCAGTCCGGCTCACAGGGCGGCGTGGTGCTCGACGGCAGCGAAAACGCGTCCGTCTCCTATGCCCGGTGCTGCAGGCCTGTTCCCGGCGACAGCATCGTCGGCTACCTTGGACGCGGCGAAGGCTTGATCGTCCATGCGGACGACTGCACCGTTGCCAGGAAGCTCAAACACAAGGACAGTGAGCGCTTTATCGAGGTCGACTGGTCGGATGAGCCGGTTCGCACGTTTGAAACAGAGGTGCTGGTCACGGTCACCAACGGCAAAGGGGTTCTGGCCCGCGTCGCCGCCGCGCTGGCGGCCGCCGAGGCCGACATCACTCACGTCGACATGCAGAATGAAGGCGGTCTGGAGGCGACTGTGCTGCACTTTCTGATTGCCGTGCGCGATCGCAACCAGATCGATGTGGCGCTGCAAAATCTGAAAAAAACGCTTTCAGTGCTGAAGGCAGAACGCGCTCGCAACACCCGCACCATCAGCTGAGCAGCGGTGCCGGGTATTGCACGCGGAGCACCTCGATCTCGACCATCCCGGCGGGCGTGGCAAGCTGCAACAGATCGCCGACCCGGCTCTTCAGCAAGGTCCTGGCGATGGGTGAAACCCAGCTGACCTGATCCAGCGAACTGTCGACCTCGTCAATTCCCAGAATCGAAACCTTGCGCTCCTCCCCGTCGGGCTCGGCATAGGTCACGGTGGCGCCAAAAAAGACCTGCTCGATGCCGTGATGAAGCGCGGGCTCGACGATCTGGGCGATGGAAAGCCGTTGGGTCAGAAACCGGATGCGCCGATCAATCTCCCGCAGTCTCTTCTTGCCATAGATGTAGTCGCCGTTTTCCGACCGATCGCCGTTGCTCGCGGCCCAGTGGACAGTTTCCACCACCTTGGGACGCTGGTTGTCGATCAAATCCAGCAGTTCTGTGCGGATCCGCGCATACCCGGCAGCTGTGATGTAGTTTTTTCCGCTGGCAGAGACGGCAGGCGACTGCGGCTCATCGCCTGCGTCGTCTGCATCGTCAATTTCCCTGGTAAAAGCCTTGTTCATTGCGAATTTTAGGTGTAGCGGAAAAGCATGAGGCATCGAACCGCGTGGGAGAAGATCTCATAGAACTTGTTTCAAGGATAGCTTGGCTCACCCGAGATCCCCAAATTCGCAGAGGTCAAGGAAGTAGCATACAGGTGGAAATCGTGCGTGACGTTGCACCTGCTTCCTAGGGCTATTGTCAACTCCCGCTGTTTGCGGTGCACGACAATTTGATCAATTCCCGGCAAAACGTCCTGTGGCTGAAACATCAACCCCCAGCCGCCCAAGCTACTCTTGTCGAACAGCAGCAAGGCCGCCCTGCCATGGCGCGCTCCGGTCGCAGACTGCTGTGCTGCATTGACCGTCATCAGAACCTGTTCGGCGTAGTGGGCAATGCTCTGCAGGTCGATGATGACTTCTCTGCTGGAAGGACGAAAAATTCTCACGACCACCGCAAGGCTCGGTCGGTTGATGTTCTCGCCCAAGCCATAAGCGAGGAGCGAGCCGATATTCATCCCGGTCGTGAAGCGGGTTTCCTGGGTGCTCAAACGCAGCATCTTGTCATCTCGAAACAACAGCGACCAAGTGCTTCGCGCTGTCGCCAGATGGTCCTCGGCGATCCTTGCTGAGCGCTTAGCCAATGTGTCTGCCAGCCGATCTTCTGAGGCGAACTCCCCTTGCTGATGGTGCAGCAAGTCAAACACCTCCGAAAATCCGACGAAGATCCGCAGGTCGTAGACGCTGGTCTCAGTTTCCACGCACTCATCAACCTCAGCATTGCCAAGGCCGCGCACCAGTTGATCAGAGATGACCAGATGGTCGGCCTCACGGAAGCGCGCAAAACGGGGCGGCATGGCTGCTGCATCGTGCCTCTTCTTGGAGTCAACGAGCCCCATGCAATCTTTGCGGATTGCCTCTTTCAGGTTTCGGCAGTCGATCAACAGCGCGGGGGCGGGCGGATTCTGGAGTGGCAAGCCCGCTGCTTTTTCACCGTAGCAATGGGCCACCAATTCATCGCGCCCCGGCGCACCATCGACTGCTACTCTGACTGGCGCGGCATTTTCCACGCCATACACGTAATTGCTGATGACCCACTGGAGATGGGCAGGCCAGCGCAGCATGTCGAACTTTGCAACAATATGCAGTACTGCGAACTGTTCCCGCAAGCTGGCGGCGCTTCGTGCGCCGCCCTGCTGCAGCAGTTTTTGCAGGGTCGGGAACGCTCGTTCTACGTCTTCGTAAATACTCATCACGTAGAAGAGAGTGTTGACCGCCCGCCAGTCCCGCGGCTCCAACACCTGATAGCGCAATGCGCAGGCCTGTTGTTTCAAGATCATCAACTCAAAGATGCGCGATGCACATTCCTGCACAACGGTGTGCGCTCTGGCGTATCTGAAGTTATTGCCTCGGTAATACCCATCGAACAGTATTTGAAAGGAAATGATGAGGATCGTGGTGATTTCTACCAAGCGCGTCAATGCCAGTTTGCGCTCCTCATCTTCCGGCACTCCGCCAGTCTTGGCGTGTTTGGCGATTTGCGCCTGGGCCACCGGATAGCAAAGGTTCAGTACATCCCGCGTCAGCGCCAGGCGTTGCTGCGGCTTCATCGCACAGCGGTTGAGATGCTTGATGACAGCGAGCAGTACACCCAAATACTCCGCTGGCGCTTCCTTCGCTTCGTCCAGTTGGCGCATCAAGTTGGTGGCACTGCCATGGCTGGGCTTCAGCCTGTCTGAAATTCGCGGAAAGGCCAAATTCAAAGGAAAATCACGAGCCTTCAGGCCCAAGCCAAAATAGCGCCGAACTCTGGTCAACAGCGGGTTCACAGTGGCTCCTCTTCGTCCCTCTATACGGCAAGACACGTGCGTGATCTTCTCGCGCTCGAGTCTGCTTCCTATCTGATCGAAAACGACAGGTTTGAAAGAACTTGTCAGTTGTTTCTATTGAACTCCGCCCGACCTTCGGGCATCATCATTTATCAGCCTGGGTTCTCTTTTCGACGAACCACGAGTCGAAGCAGATTGTGGGCCATGGGCCAAGGCCGCGCCATCCCCCATGTGGCGGGATGCCAACAGCAACGCGGCGAATGACTTTTACCACCTTGGCCGGGCAGTCAAATGCGGCATTTGCTGCACCAATGCAGCTCTGTTCGCGCCAATCATTTTCTGTCGCGGTGCTACAGTAAACCCAGACGCGATTGCGTCCCTCCGCTTACATCGTTAAGCGGGAGCCTTGTGTTCAACAACCAAGAGGCTCACAACCCCGGTCATCGTGCCGGGGTTTCTCTTTGGTGGCGACCACACTGCGGCCCCGAGGGCTGGTTAGACACGGGATCTGGCCAATGCCACATTGGGTTCCTGCAGGTTTCACAGTCCCGTCACATTTTCAAGCTATCGTTATGAAATACTCTCTGAACGCTCCGGGCATTGGGGAGGGCCAAGGACTGCAGCGCACTTCAGTCTTTTGCCCGATCGGCCTTAATGTTTTGGCAAAAACATCCGTTAAGCCGTTGTGGACTCCACGCGGCGGGCACGGGGCAAAGCCTTCGCGATATGAGACGAGCATGTCACCGGATGCGCCCCGTCAAGTGACAGGACTATCGACATCGAGGATTTTCAAATGAGCATCACCACCACCATCACCGTCGTGATCCTACCGATTGCCTGCGTCGCTGCTGCCGCAGCCCTGATGCGTTTGTTCGATGTGAAAGACGTCACGACAGAGCAAGCTCAATCCGAGGCCGAGAAGTTGCTGTCGCAGGCCAACCGAGAAGTCAAGATACGCCGCCGCGTCAGGGCAGGCCCCCCAAGCAATGCGGCATTGGTCGATTTCTCACGCTTGAGTTCACCGAGTTCGACGCGAATGAGATTTCCGTAGCCTTGGAAAGACAAAAGGGTTAGCGTGTACTTACACGCTAACCCTCGTCTTTACTGGTGC
>JBMOJJ010000573.1:0-1501 GCA_049315845.1 Rhodoferax sp. | reverse complement strand
AAGGGCATTTCATGGTGCAGTGGATTGCCGCGCTGCGCTCGCAATGACTGTCATCTGTACACGGGAAACTGTGCGGTCAGGGCGTTGACCTTGGCACGCACTGCATCAAGGTTCGCGCTGTCCCTTGGATGGTCGAGCACATCGGCAATCAGGTTGGCCGTAAGGCGCGCCTCGGCGTCCTTGAAGCCGCGTGTCGTCAGTGCCGGTGTGCCAATGCGCACGCCGCTGGTGACCATCGGTTTTTCCGGGTCGTTCGGAATGGCGTTCTTGTTGATGGTCATGTGTGCCGAGCCCAGCACGCTTTCGGCTTCCTTGCCGGTAATCCCTTTGGCGCGCAGGTCAACCAGCATCACGTGGCTTTCGGTGCGGCCGCTGACGATGCGCAGGCCGCGCTCGGTCAGCGTTTCGGCAACGATCTGCGCGTTCTTCAGCACCTGCTGCTGGTAGATCCTGAATTCGGGCGCCAGTGCTTCCTTGAACGCTACTGCCTTGGCGGCAATCACGTGCATCAGCGGACCGCCCTGCAAGCCGGGGAAGATGGCGCTGTTGATCGCTTTCTCGTGCTGGGACTTCATCAGGATGATGCCGCCACGTGGCCCGCGCAGGCTCTTGTGGGTGGTCGAAGTGACCACATCAGCGTGCGGCACCGGGTTCGGGTACACCCCAGCAGCAATCAAGCCTGCGTAGTGCGCCATGTCGACCATGAAAATCGCACCGACATCCCGGGCCACCCGGGCGAAGCGTTCAAAGTCAATGCGCAGGCTGTAGGCGGAGGCGCCGGCGATGATGAGCTTGGGTTTTGATTCGTGCGCTTTGCGCTCCATCGCGTCGTAATCAATCTCTTCCTTGTCGTTCAGACCATAGCTGACAACGTTGAACCACTTGCCGCTCATGTTCAGTGCCATGCCGTGGGTCAGGTGCCCGCCCTCGGCGAGCGACATGCCCATGATGGTGTCGCCGGGCTTGAGAAAGGCCAGGAAAACCGCTTCGTTGGCCGAGGCGCCGCAGTGCGGCTGCACATTGGCGCAGTCAGCGCCAAAAATCTGCTTCACACGATCGATCGCCAATTGTTCGGCAATGTCGACAAATTCGCAACCGCCATAGTAGCGTTTGCCGGGATAGCCTTCAGCGTACTTGTTGGTGAGTTGAGTCCCCTGCGCCGCCAAGACAGCAGGCGAGGCATAGTTCTCGCTGGCGATCAGCTCGATGTGCTGTTCCTGACGGGCATTTTCCGCCTGAATGGCGGCGAATATTTCAGGGTCGGTTTGTTCAATGAGAAATTGGCGGTTGTACATGGTGGTTCAGGAGGGGGACAGAAGGGCGACCTTTTCAACACTACGGTCTGCCTTGGCGGGCACAGACAAGGGAGCGCCGGTCGGTGGCGCAGAAGTAGCCGTCAAAGGCACATTCAAGCCTTTGGCCACCAGTTGCAGTCGAGCGTGTTCGGCCAGGACTTTGGCGGTGTATCCGTTGTCGTCGTCAACGTTGGCGGCTCCGACAT
>JBMOJJ010000222.1:0-6518 GCA_049315845.1 Rhodoferax sp. | reverse complement strand
ACTAGTAAAGCGACGCGATGCAGAGATTGGTCAACTGAATTTGCCGGAGAGAGCAACATGAGCCTTCGGGCGGCAGCGAAACCTACCGGTGGACACAGCCGTGCGGCTCACCCTGTGCGCAGGTCGCTGTTCCAATGGCGGTACTGGCGCCGGGCTTGTTCTCTATGACGAATGGTTGACCAAGCGACTGAGTTAGATGGTGTGCGATCGGCCGCAATAGCGAGTCGAACACGCCGCCTGCCGCATACGGAATGATCAGGCGGACCGGCTTGGCGGGCCAGGCCTGCGCAGCCGCAAGTAGGCTAAAGCCCAGGCCCAACGCAAGGATCGCAGCGCCAACGAAAATTCTTCCCAAACGTTTCATGCTTCGTCTCCTCTATTGCATAGCGTTTCACTTGACCGGAATCACGGGCACAAGGAGGTGCGAGTCGCAGGTCTCTCCCGTGAATATCGAGTGCTGCCCCGCGTTGCGCAGCGGTCCGTGACCCATGGTGGGGCCATGGGCAGGCTTGCCATCAAGGACGGCGCTTGCCCACCCGCCGAGCAAACTCACAAGTGCCCAGAAGCGCGGCAGACATGGCCCAAAATAAGGGGGGCATACCAAAGGTGGCGCCAACCGCGCCAAACAACAACGGCATGACGGTTTGACTGGTGTTGATGAGTGTGGTGCGTAGGCCCAGAACCTCTCCCGCACGACCCCGCGGTGCGAACTGGTGCAAGAGCGTCAGCACCATTGGTTGGGGCGCACCCAAACCAAGGCCCAGAACAAAGGCAATTACCATCAGTAAGCCTACGCTGTGCGTGAATGGCATCACCAAGTAAGCCAGACCCGCCATGAGCAGCGAGGCACTCAGCAAACCCCATGGATGCATGCGCTGCATAATTAACGGCATCGCCAGTCGCACGGTGAAAGTTGCTGCGGCGAAAGCGCCCATCACGATACCAATTTGCGAGGCACTCAGGCCAATGTACGTCCCGTACACCGGAATCGCGAAGTTATAGACGTCCCAGCCAACCGTCAACACTGCCATGGCAAAGAAGAGGCGACGCAGCGCCGGGTTCCTCAGTAAATCAAAGACCTGTCCCTTGACGCCCCGGTCTTGTGCAGCACGCAGCGCTGCATTGGGCAATAGCTTGGCCGACAGGGCAATGATCGGCAGCACGGTGAACAACGCAAGCACCAGAAATGTACTGCGGTAGCCAAGGTTGTCTATGCAAACGCCCGTCAGCATGGGGCCGACGAAAGCCGAGGTAGAAAAGCCCATCGCTACATAACTAAAGTTTACGGTTCTGTCAGCAGGCTGACTCATCTCGCCCACCGCGTGATAGGCCGCTAGG
Source organism: Rhodoferax sp. (assembly GCA_049315845.1). Classification (GTDB taxonomy): domain Bacteria; phylum Pseudomonadota; class Gammaproteobacteria; order Burkholderiales; family Burkholderiaceae_C; genus Rhodoferax. The sequence goes on along the minus strand of JBMOJJ010000222.1, from coordinate 5,180 downwards.
TTGATCAGCATGAACGACACCCCCACTAGTATCGCAGTGATATACAGCGCGACCAAATGCGGCAATACCGCAGGCGCGAGCGTTCCCAGACAAATGCCAATGGATCCTACCAACATTGGCCGGTTGATACCGATGCTATCGATCCAGCGACCGGCAGCGACTGACAACAGCGCAGGGAGCAACGCATACAGCGCGATCAAACTGCCAACTGTCAGTGCCGATGAATGTTGCTGAATGGCAAACAGCGACACCGCGATGCGGCTGCCATTGAAGGCCACGTGGTCGAGTACAAGGAGGACGATGATGAGGGGAAGTGGACGCATGCGTGCAGTGTTGCGAGGACAGAAAACGCCAGCCACGCGTTGCAAGTATCTCACTACGGACGTGCCATTAAATCGCTCATGTGCCTGGAGAACATCCATGCCGAGTGGATCACTACAAAATGGCACGTTCCGAATGTTCATTGGCGTGATCTGATTGCGACATATCACGGTACAGAAACTACGATTGCAGTATGGTGCGTCGTGAAGCAAAGGAACAATTGATCCCCGAGGGGTGAGGATATACCTTGGCCAGCTGCGCCACTTCCACGGGTGAGAGTCCCGTCCCGGTAGGCGTTGGTGCGCCGGGTAGCAGCGCACGCAAGACGGAGTTGGCGGGCAGGGGGTGAAGCGCGGGGTTGAGCGCCAGGGAATGAATGTTTTCCCTGGCGCTCATCAGGCCCAGACTTCGTCCAGGTTCTTCGCCGCGAGCAACTTGTCCCGTAGAGCATATCGAGATGATTGCATGCTCACGACGCTGTGTTCAGAACGCGCAATGGGTACTATTGGCTTAGCAGCATCCTTGAAGTTGATTCGATACTTGCTCGTGTTGTTATACGGAACAATTGACTCGATATCAGCTATGTGGGTGATAGCGGCAATAGGGGCGACTTGATACGCCGCGATGTACTAAAGTGGACCCCGGATTTAAGACAAGAATTTAAGATGTCTTCAAATCCAGGAAATCCAAAATCATGAGTGAAACCAAGAAGCGCAAAGTGCATACCCCCGATTACAAAGCCAAAGTCGGGCTGGAGGCATTGCGCAGCGGCAAGACCATCAACCAAATTGGTCAGGAATTTGATGTCCACCCGGTGCAAGTTGGGTTGTGGAAGAAGGCCATCCAGGAGCAAGCCAAGACCCTGTTCCAGGGCAAGCGCGGCCCCAAGCCGGTTGACGCACAGAGTGAACCAGATCGCCTCTATAGCGAAATTGGGCGTCTCAAAATGGAGCTTGACTGGCTCAAAAAAAAGTCAGGGATGAGCCCATCATGATGCGCCAAGACTGGATTGATATGGATGGCGATGTGGCCACAACCCGCCAATGCGAACTCGCGGGCGTTTCCCGTGCAACGGTATACGCCCACCAGAAGCCCAAAGTCACCAATGAAGACGACCTGCTGCTGAGCCGCTTGATCGACGAGGAATATACCCGCCATCCGTTTTACGGCACCCGGCGCATGGTTGTCATTGTCAGTAGAGCTGTGGGCTACCGGGTCAATCGCAAGCGCGTGCAACGCCTGATGCGCCAGATGGGCTTAGCTGGCATGGCGCCAGGCCCTAACACCAGCAGTGCGCACCCGCAGCACCCGGTCTACCCGTACCTGCTGCGCGGCCTTGAAATAACCCGACCCAACCAGGTCTGGAGCACCGACATCACCTACATCCGCCTAGCCCACGGCTTTGTGTACCTAGTGGCCATGATGGATTGGTACAGCCGCAAGGTGCTGAGCTGGCGCATCAGCAACAACATGGATGCCAGCTTCTGCGTAGACTGCCTGGAAGAGGCGTTGCGCAACTACGGAAAGCCCGAGATATTCAACAGCGATCAAGGCTCGCAATTCACCAGCGCGGACTTCACTGGCGTGCTCAAGCGCGAAGAGATAGAAATCAGCATGGATGGGCGGGGCCGCGCCTTTGACAACATCTTTGTCGAGCGACTATGGCGCAACGTCAAGTACGAGGACGTCTATCTCAAGGGCTATGCCACAGTGGGCGAGCTGTTGCTGGGACTGAGTGAATACTTCGCGCTGTACAACAGCGAGCGTCCGCACCAGTCACTGCAGTACAAAACGCCCGACGCTGTATACGCCAGTGCCAGTGGTGGTGGCGCAATGATCATTGACAAATATGCAAAGGAGGAAGGCGTTGAAAAATCAAACGGCCTTCGCGCCGACGTTGTTGCATCGCGGCTTGATGGATAAGCAGGGGGTCGGAATGGATATGTGGACAAGTCTGCAAAACGCCCGACTTGACCACATACCCACACCTCCCACCCGTGCTTACCCACAAGAGTGTTGCCTTCGGCCTGACGCGCTTCGCTTGCCAAACAGCCATTTGAAATTGAAAACAGGAATAGAAAGAAAACCGGGGCAACGCCGTCCAGTTGCATATAAAAACGGGGGCAGCTTAAATTAACTGAAATATTGTCTTGACACTGGGGTCCACTTTAGTACTTCAGCTCGGAGATGTGCTTCGCATTGATCCGGACCGCATACCAGCAGTTCTGATCGAGGAAGGTATCCTTGAAACCCTGATCCCGGGCGGGAACAACGATGGTGTCGAATTTGTCCATCCCCGATCCAACTGGTTGTACGTGATCAGATGTATCCTCAAACTTATGTGGTGTGAACGCATTGATGCCGAGCATCGGCAGAATCAGAAGCATGTCTGCCAAAAACGCATCCGCCATTGCTTTGGCGGCCCGCGCCATAGTCGGCTCCGCTGGATTGTTCTTGTTCAGCAGGATTGCGCGGTCATAATTCTTGGCCAGAGCGACCAGAGCAGATTCAAGATATTGCACCTCGGTCTTGCCGATCTTGTTGTTTCGATCAAAGAAGTAGACACCCCATATCCATCCTTCCTTGTTTGCGACGTGATTCTTTAGTCGCTCGCCAACCGGATCAGCCTCTCCGATATAGATCGTTTCCTCAGCAGCATTGCCCACAAGAACGTAGATCCCGGCTTGCGAGAACCCCGGCTCCGATCTCAAACTGGCAACCAGTTCCTTGGTGAAAACAACTCCGTAGCCGGACCAGTTCGACTTGTCTATGTGGCGGATTCCCTCTGGATCGCCAGTGGTTGCAAAAAGCGTGATTGAAAATGGTTGCATGGTCGACAAGTGAAATCAACTGGCGCGTTGAAAGCGCGTTCAAATTTCAACAAGATTGTGCAAAGTTTGACCTTGTGATTAGTCGATATATTGACAGCGATCAATTTCGAATCAATTCGACAGCAGGTAAAGCGCGCTCGCCTCGGCCGTCAGTTGGCCGGGCTTGCCGTCGCCTATCGCTCGGCCGTCAATCTTGGTCACCGGGGTCACGCCGCCCAGCGTGCCGGTAACAAAGGCCTCGTCGGCTGAATAGACCTGCGCCAGCGTGAAGTCGCACTCGCGCGCGATGCGGCCCTGCGCGCGCCAGACGTCGATCACCTTCTGCTGGGTGATGCCTTTGAAGTTGTAAAGACCGGTCGATGTCCAGAGTTCACCGCGGCGCACGATGAAGAAGTTGGTCGAGTTGCAACTCGCCACAAAGCCGCGCGAATCGAGCATCAGCGCTTCGTCCGAGCCGGCGTTGATGGCCTGGATCAGCGCCTGGATCAGGTTGAGGCGGCTGTGCGAGTTCAGCCGCAGGTCAAACACATCGGGGTTGCTGGTCCGAAAGGTGGAGGTCAGCAGCGCCAGGCCCCTGGCCCTGGTTTCGGGTCTGGGCGTCTTGAACTCGGCCACGATCACCACGGTTGCGCCTCCGATCACAAAGCGCGGATCCTGGTTCACCGTCTTCTTGATCCCGCGCGTCACCATCAGGCGCACATGGGCGCCGTCCGTCATGCCGTTGCGCTCCAGTGTGGCGAGGATCGCAACGTGAACCTGCTCGCGGCTCATGCCGATCTCCAGCGCAATCGACTTTGCACCCTCAAACAGACGATCCAGGTGCGCCTCCAGGCTGATCAGGCGGCCCTGCACCAGGCGCAAGCCTTCCCAGACACCGTCGCCCAGCACAAAGCCGCTGTCAAAGATCGACACTTTGGCCTCGTCTCTGGCAAAGAATTCGCCGTTCACATAGATCTGAACAGTGTCATTGCGCGCATCGGCAACATAGCCCTGCGCGCTCTCGGAGGTGGGGGAAATCATCGTCGGTGTCCTGAAATCTAGAAACTGAACTCGTTGTGGCTCGCCAGAAAGGCCTGTGTGCGCGCCTGGCGCGGATGCTTGAGCACCTCGTCGGGCGTGCCCGACTCATGGATCACGCCGTCGGCAATAAAGAGCACGCGGCTGGCAAAGTGGTAGGCAAAGCCCACCTCGTGCGTGACCAGCAGCATGGTGCGCCCCTCCTGCGCCAGCGCGCGAATCACGCTCAGCACTTCGCCCACCAGTTCTGGGTCCAGCGCCGAGGTCGGTTCATCAAACAGCAGCAACTCGGGTTGCATCGCCAGCGCGCGGGCAATGGCCACGCGCTGCTTTTGCCCGCCCGAGAGGCGCGCCGGAAACACATCGGCCTTGTCGGCCAGGCCCACCCGCGCCAGTTGCGCGTCAGCCAGTTCACGCGCCTTGTTCACAGCGATGCCGCGCACCGTGCGCAGCCCTTCCATCACGTTCTGGACGGCCGTCATGTGCGGAAACAGGTTGAACTGCTGGAACACCATGCCCACGCGCTGGCGCACCCGGGTCAGCTCGGGCTCGGTGTAAATGCGCTCGGTGCTGGCGCCGCGCACGCGCGCCGTGCCAACCGCCTGGCCTGCCAGTTCCACACAACCGGCGCTGGGCAGCTCCATGAAGTTCAGGCAGCGAAGCAGCGTGCTCTTGCCCGAACCCGACGCGCCCAGAATGGCGATGCACTCGCCCGGGGCCACGTCCAGGTCGATGCCCTTGAGAACCTCAAGCGGGCCAAAGTGCTTTCGCAGGCCGCTCACGCGCAGCAGGGGACTGGCATCGTTTTCGATCCGGCCAGTGTCAGCGTTCGGGAGATTCGCAAAGCTGCAGGGCGCTGTTCGTGTTGGGGTTTGATGAGACCAAACATTGTCGCAAACATCGTTTTGACTGGTGCACAGCTGCGCTACAATGTAGCTACACAACGCATTCGGAAACCAGGCAAAGGAGCCCACCATGTTGACTGTAGATGTTCGTTCCAGGGTCGAGCCA
>JBMOJJ010000572.1:0-1504 GCA_049315845.1 Rhodoferax sp. | reverse complement strand
ACCGGTATGGACTCGGCCGTCAGTCCTTGCGTGGCCAGGCAGGACCGTGCAATGTCGTCAAAGCGAATTTTGGTGAGCGAGGTGGAGTGCCCACTTCCGCGGCGCGGGTCCAGATTGACCTGATCGACCAATTGGGCGATGGTGAGCACGCCATCGCCAACCACTTTGGGCGGGTCGCGACGGGCCGCAGCGACCATCTTGTCACCCACAACGATAAGACGAAAATCATTGCCTGGCATGTAGCGCTCCACCAGAATGGTGTTGCGAAACTCGCGCGCCACCTCGTAGGCCTTGAGCAGCTGCTCCCGCGACGTGATGTTGACGGTGACGCCCTTGCCCTGGTTGCCATCGTTGGGCTTTACCACCACGGGAAGCCCGATCTCACAAGCCGCCTTCCAGGCATCTTCGGCGTCGCTGACCTCACGTCCGGTCGGCACCGGCACACCGGCCGCGGCCAGCAACTTTTTGGTCAGGTCCTTGTCCTGGGCAATCGCTTCGGCAATGGCACTGGTGACGTCCATCTCAGCCGCTTGAATGCGACGCTGCTTGCTGCCCCAACCAAACCGCACCATGCTGCCTTCTGTCATGCGGCTGTAGGGAATATTGCGTGCGACGGCTGCATTGACGATGCACCCGGTGCTTGGACCGAGTCGCACGTCCTCGTCGAGTTCGCGCAGCTGCGTCAGCGCTGCAGCCAAATCGAAAGGTTCGTTGTCCATCGCAGCCTGGCACAAGTTCTGTGCCAGCTCCAGTGCCAGACGGCCCACAGCTTCTTCACTGTATTCAACCACTACCTGGAATACCTGAGCCTCCACCGTGGGGGTGCAGCAGCTGAACGTGACCGGACACCCTGCCTGCGCCTGCAACTCCAGCGCTGCCAGTTCCAGTACATGGGACATGGGGATGGAGTCGTCGTGGCCCGTTGGCTGCAGCGGGCTGATCTCCGGAAAGCGGGCGCGCAGACGTGCTTCAAAACCGTCGATCTGGCCGACCGAGCACTCTGCGTCACTGCACGACACCACCGACTGAATGGCTGTGTGGTGGCTCCAGAGATTGGGGCCGCGCAAGGCCCGGATGCGTGTGACTTCCATGCTGTGCAATCAGTAAGAGTAAGGTGTTTTCTTCGGGTTGGACTCAAAGGTCCGCAAGCCCGCGCCAATCAATTCAGGTGGAATATTCAAAGCCCACGCAGCAGCGACCGCCGCCATCACCATTTCAGGCTGCGACGATTTGGCAGGCTTTAGCGTCGCCAGCGGCAACTGGGCGATTTCGCTGTTGCCTTGAGCCATCACAATCAGTTCGTCACGAACGAACACCACGCGCTCACCCTTGGCACGGTGATCTGCCATGGCAGGCAATCTGGCATCCAGCGCATAGAAGATGACTTTGCCATCGCACAACTCGGCCATTTCCACGACCTGGGGATCCGCAGCATTGAGCACGGCTGTGCCGGTGGGAAGAATCACATCCACCTGGGTGCGTGCCACTTTGAAGGTCTGCTCGG
>JBMOJJ010000221.1:0-6545 GCA_049315845.1 Rhodoferax sp. | reverse complement strand
CCATCGTTCGGGCTAGCTTGTTTTGCACTGTGTTTCCTTTGACTCAGAGGCAGGGCTCAACCGATGCCGCGGTTTGCCAGCGCCTGAAAAAAATAATGGCGTGAGTATAGAGGAGCGCCCTGCGTGTTCCGGCCAGGGCAAGCCTTTTGTGGATGGCTGTGTCGGCGGCGTTGCGCTAGATCACGCCGTCGAACATCATCACATCGACTTCCTCGCCCGCCGCAACATGGCCCTGGTTGTGGTGCAGCACGATCAGGCCGTTGGCGCGGACCATTGAGCTCAATACACCGGAGCCCTGGTTGCCCATCGCGCGGACCTGCAACGAGCCGTCCGCAGCGTTGCTGATGATGCCCCGCTGGTACTCGGTGCGTCCGGCTTTCTTCCTCAGGGGTTCGACGCAGTGCGCCCTGAGCAGGGGCGGTGCCTGCAGCGTGCTTCCCATCATCTTCAACAACGCCGGGCGAACGAAGGCCAGGAAGGTGACCATCACAGCGACCGGATTTCCGGGCAGGCCAAACAGGATTGCCTTTCCGATGCGGCCTACGGCCATCGGCCGGCCCGGACGCATTGCGATCTTCCAGAAGGCCACGTCACCGAGCTGTTTCATCATCAGCTTGGTGTAATCGGCTTCACCGACGCTGACACCGCCGCTGGTGATGATCGCGTCGGCCTGCAGCGCTGCAGTTCGGAAGGCCGCCTCCAGCAGCGTCGGTTCATCGCGCACGACGCCCATGTCGATGACCTCGCAGCCAAGGCGGCTCAGCAGCCCGAACACGGTGTAGCGATTGCTGTCGAACACAGCGCCCTCGCGCGGTGCCTCACCCAGGCTCAGTATCTCGTCCCCGGTCGAGAAGTAGGCGACGCGCAGTTTGCGCAGCACCGCGACGTTTTCAATACCCAGACTGGCCAGCAGTCCGAGCGCTGCCGGAGTCAGCAGATCGCCTTTTTGCAGCGCCGGCTGGCCCTGCATCAGGTCTTCGCCGAGCTTTCGACGGTTGTCACCGGGCTGCAGCAGGTTGGCCGGGAACGAGATGCTGCTTCCCAGGGGCGTGACGAATTCCTGCGGAACCACCGTGTCAAGGCCCTGCGGCAGGACGGCGCCGGTCATGATCTTCAGGCATTCTCCGGCCGCGACCGGGCCCGCCCAGGGCTTGCCAGCCATCGCAGTGCCTACCACCTTCAGGACCAGGGCTTGCTGGCTCCCGGCCGGCAACGCCAGTTGCGCGCCGTCAAATGCGTAGCCATCCATCGCCGAGTTGTCGTGCGGTGGCACACTGATAGGCGAGATCACGTCGTGCCCCAGAACCCGACCGAGCGACTGGAAGATGCCTGTCGTCTCCAGGGTGGCGACCGGCTCCACCAGGCGCGACAGGAAGTCGTTCACACTGCTGGCAGGCAAGGCCTGCGGGTCATAGCCTTGAAGTTCGGCCGCGATGCTGGCAAGGGTCTTCATGTCGGGCTGTTTTCCAGTTGCCGCAACTCGGTCAAAGAGTTGGCGTTGCGGAAGGCGCGGGTGTCGTCAGCCGGCAAATCAAAGGGCACCAGCACTGTCTTGTGCAGCGCGGTCCAGGCGCCGATCTTGCGGCCGCCGTTGTTTATGAAGTCCTGCAGACTCCGCAGCAGACTTGCGCGCAGCAGGCAAAAGACAGGCTGGCTGCGCACCTGCAGGCGGCCAGTGCTGTCCGGTTCAGGCGCACTCGCCATCGCGATGTCCGCATCGTGCACTTGAAGCGCCCGCGCCAGCCGGTTCGCCAGATCCAGCGGCAGCAGCGGCGTGTCGCAGGGTGCGGTCAGCAGATAAGGTGTTTCGCAGTGCTCAAGCGCGGTCAGGAACCCGGCCAGCGGCCCAGCGAAATCGCTCAGGCTGTCCGGCCACACGGACACGCCAAAGGACTCGTAGGCAGCAAGGTTGCGGTTGGCGTTGATCATGACGCGGCCGACGCCACCGCCCATCTGCAAGCGTGTCAGCGTTTGCATTGCCAGGGGGACGCCGTTGAAGGTCTGCAGGCCCTTGTCCAGCCCGCCCATGCGCGAGCCGCGTCCGCCCGAAAGGATGACGGCTGTGATTTGCTCTGGGGCTATCAAGCTATCCACCGATGTAGCTCATTTCGACGCGGCGAATGCCAGACCCGGTGTCGGCGGCGAGCGCGCCGCGCAACTCGGAGTAACGGTCGGCGCGACCCTGCCAGATATTCTGGATCGCCGCAGCCATTTCAGCGTCTGTTGCGCCGCCCCGCAGCGGCTGGCGCAGATCATGGCCGCGCGACGCGAACAGGCACAGGAAGAGTTTGCCTTCGGTCGACAGGCGAGCCCGGTTGCAGTCCCCGCAAAATGCCTTGGTCACACTGCTGATCACGCCGATTTCGCCCAGTTCCGCGGCATGCCGACCGTCGGCGCCGGCATAGCCCCAGCGCTCGGCCGTCTCGCCCGGGTTGGAAGCTTCCAGCGGCACCAGCGGCAACTCGGATTGAATCATTTTGACCACCTCGCTGGAGGGCAACACCTCGTTCATGCGCCAGCCGTTGGTGGCGCCGACATCCATGTATTCAATGAAACGCAACACCATGCCGCTGCCCCGGAAGTGGCGCGCCATCGGCAGGATCTCATGCTCGTTGGTGCCGCGCTTGACGACCATGTTGATCTTGATCGGACCGAGGCCGGCGTCACGCGCGGCCTCGATTCCGGCGAGCACATCGGCCACCGGAAAATCGACATCGTTCATGCGGCGAAACACCGCATCGTCAAGGCCGTCGAGGCTGACGGTGACGCGCTGCAGGCCGGCCGCCTTGAGCGAACCGGCCTTGCGCGCCAGCAAGGAGCCGTTGGTCGTGAGGGTCAGATCCAGCGCCAGGCCCTCGGCAGTGCGCAGCGCTGCCAATTGTTCGATCAGCCCTTCAATGTCCTTGCGCAGCAGCGGCTCGCCGCCGGTAAGGCGGATCTTCTGAACGCCCTGGGCGACAAAGATCCTCGCAATCCGCGTGATCTCTTCAAACGACAGCAGCGCGTTATGCGGCAGGTACAGGTAGTCCTTGCCGAACACTTCCTTGGGCATGCAGTAATTGCAGCGGAAGTTGCAGCGATCGGTCACGCTGATGCGCAAGTCGCGCAGCGCCCGACCGCGCGTGTCAAACACAGCGTGCGCCGTCCACTTCGATGCAGACACCGCTGATGAAGGCCGCTTCGTCGCTCGCCAGGTAGAGCGCCGCATTGGCCACATCGAGCGCGGTCGAGAAGCGACCGAGCGGAATGCTGGCGCGAAACTTGGCCTTGCGATCTTCAGTCAGAGGGCCGCCGGCAAATTCGGTCGCCAGTCCGGTGTCGGGATTGAATACGGGGTTGATGCAATTGACGCGGATATTGTCCGGCCCCAGTTCGGCTGCCAGCGACTTCGAGGTCGTGATGACCGCGCCCTTGGAGCCGTTGTACCAGGTCAGTCCTGGGCGAGGACGCACGCCGGCGGTGGAGGCGATGTTGATGAAGCTGCCGCCGCCATGGGCGCGGAACACCGGTGTCGCATGAATCGTGGCCAGGTAGATGCTCTTCACGTTGACCGCGTAGCACTTGTCGAATTCGTCCTCGCTGACTTCGAGCGCTGGGCGGTTGCGGTGCGTCCAGCCGGCGTTGTTGATCATCACATCGAGCGTGCCGTAGCGTTGCACCGCGGCTGCCACCAGCGCCTGCATATCAGAGGATTTGGTGACATCGGCGGCAAAGAAGAAGGCGCTGCCTCCGGCCGCAGTGATTTGCGCCACCACTCTTTCGCCGGCGGTGGCGTTGATGTCGTTGACAACGACTTTGGCGCCTTCAGCCGCCAGCCGTTTGGCGATGCCCTCGCCGATGCCCCCGCCCGAGCCGGTGACGATGATGGATTTGTTGTTGACGCGCATGCTCTGCTACCTCTTTGTTGTCTGTGTTGCTGTCGGGGGAAAAACTAGCCGTGCTTGATTGCGACGGTCTTGAGCGTGGTGAAGCCGTACAGTGCCTCGAAGCCTTTTTCGCGGCCATGGCCGCTCGACTTGACACCGCCAAAAGGCAGTTCCACGCCGCCGCCGGCGCCATAGTTGTTGATGAAGACCTGGCCGCTTCGCAAGCGCCTCGCCATCCGGAACTGGCGGGCGCCGTCCGCGGTCCAGACGCCCGCCACCAGTCCGAACCGGGTCGCATTGGCCAGTTCGACCGCATGGTCCTCGTCGCGAAACGCGAGCGCGCACAGCACCGGGCCGAACACTTCCTCCTGCGCCAAGCGGTGCGTCACGGGCACGTCGCGCAGCAGGGTAGGGGCCTGGTAGAAGCCGGTTTGAGGCGCCTCGTCGACCACCTTGCCCTGTGCCACCATGGCGATATTGGCCACCTGGGCATCGCTTAGAAAATCCCAGACCCGCTGCTGCTGGCTCTGGCGGATCAGCGGTCCGACGTCCAGATCCATCGCCGCCGGGCCGACGCGCAGTTTCTCGAACGCCTGTCCCAGCAGACTGAGCAGCGGCTCGTAAACCGATTGTTCCACCAGCAGACGCGAACCGGCCGAACAGGTCTGCCCGGCGTTTTGCACGATCGCATTGACGATGGCCGGTACTGCCGCGTCCAGATCGGCGTCGGCAAAGACAATCTGCGGGCTCTTGCCGCCGAGTTCCAGCGTGACCGGGCAGTGGCGCTCAGCCGCCACCTGCTGGATCAGCGTGCCAACGGTCGGACTGCCGGTGAAGCTGATATGGTCGATGCCGGGGTGGCGCGCCAGCGCGTCGCCAACTTCATGGCCGTAGCCGGTGACGATGTTGATCACGCCTGGGGGGAATCCCACTTCGGCCGCCATCTGGGCGACTCGGATCAGGGACAGGCAGGCGTCCTCGGCCGGTTTGACCACGCAGACGTTGCCCGCCGCCAGCGCGCCGCCGACGCTGCGGCCAAAGATCTGCATCGGGTAGTTCCACGGGATGATGTGCCCGGTGACGCCATGGGGCTCGCGCCAGGTCAGCACGCTGTAGCCGTCGAGGTAGGGAATGGTCTCGCCGTGCAGCTTGTCGCAGGCGCCGGCGTAAAACTCGAAATAGCGCGCCAGCGCGACGGCGTCGGCGCGCGCCTGCCGGGTTGGTTTGCCGCAATCGCGCTGTTCAATGGCGGTCAATTCCTGCACGTGCTCGCCGATTTTGAGCGACAGCCGCATCAGCAGGCGACCGCGCTCGGCCGCGCCGAGCTTGCTCCAGGTCGAATCGAAAGCCTGGCGCGCCGCGCGCACCGCGCGGTCGATATCCAATGCGTTGCTGCGCTGGATTTCGTCATAGGTCTGCCCGTCCGACGGGTCCAGCACTGGAATGGTCTGGCCGGACGATGAAGGCAGCGAGGTGTTGGCGATGTAGTTGAATTGCATGGGTGCGATTCTCTCCGAAAAGAGGGCCTGCCGGTCAGCCGCTGCGCTAGCGGACGGTCAGGATGGCCGGTCCCATGTCTTGCAGCGGACCCAGCGGGTTGGTGTTCTGTTCCAGTTCATTGACGCGGGGCTGTCCGCCCCAGGCACGATAGACCACCACATTGTTGACCAGCAGGATGGTTGCATTGAAGCGCCAGCCGCTGGTCTCGGTGCGGCGCACGAAATTGGTGAAATCGAGCAGGAAGTTCCCGTTTCGCTCCCGCAGCAGGCGAGCCGCATTGATCTCCCAACCGCGGCAGTTGTCGCCTGCGTCGAGGCAAGCCAGCACCCCCGGATCGAGGTTTTCGCGCTTGATCACGGTGCTGGGAACAAATCGGCGCACGATTTCGGCATGCGTCAGAATGATCGTATTCGGCTGCTTGGAGGGGTCAATGCCCAGCGTGGTCAGTGTGGTCACATCGCTCTTCATCGGGACCAGTGATTCAATGGCGTCGCGCACCTCGTCAAAAGTCTGAAACGACGACGAGTTGCTGTGGGTCTGCGGCAGCATGCCGCTGCACCCGCCCCCTAACAGCGCCAACGCCAACAGTCCCGCGCCAACAAGAAATTTGTGCTGGTTCACTCTCCCACCTTTAGGTCTTTTGCGATTGAACATTAGCGAATTGCCAGGCGCCGCCAATTGATATCAAGCAGCTTAAGTCAAAAAAACCCGCCGAAGCGGGTTTTGCGCGGGGCTTTGCGGATCAGCCGCCGTGCATCTTCATCATGACGGGCACGATCAGCAGCGCCACGATGTTGATGATCTTGATCAGCGGGTTGATCGCCGGGCCGGCAGTATCTTTGTAGGGATCGCCTACGGTATCGCCGGTCACCGCCGCTTTGTGGGTTTCAGAACCCTTGCCGCCGTGGTTGCCGTCTTCGATGTACTTCTTGGCATTGTCCCAGGCACCGCCACCGGTGCACATGGAGATGGCGACAAACAGGCCGGTGACGATGGTACCCATCAGCAGGCCACCCAGAGCGGCCGGGCCAAGCAGCAGACCGACCAGAATCGGTACCACCACCGGCAGCAGCGACGGAATCATCATTTCCTTGATGGCAGCGGTGGTCAGCATGTCGACGGCCGTGTCGTACTCGGGCTTGGCCGTGCCTTCCATGATGCCCTTGATCTCCCGGAACT
>JBMOJJ010000571.1:0-1509 GCA_049315845.1 Rhodoferax sp. | reverse complement strand
GCGCCCGACTACACGATCTTCCACGGCTACATCCTGGCGCCGATCCCGGAGTTCATCACGCAGGGCAAGCAGCAGGGCATGACCACCAAGTGGATGGGCACCTTCTGGACCATGGACAGCTCCACCGTGATGAAAATGGGCGAGGCCGGCGACGGCTTCATGGGCGTCATGCCCTACCGCTACTATTACGACACAACGGCCAAGTCGCCGATGCTGGACAAGATCCGCCAACTGCATCCCGACTACCAGAGCACCGCCTACATCCAGGGCTTTCTGACCGCCATGCTGTTCACCGAAGCCGCCAAGCGCACGCTCAACGCCAACAAGGAGCTCAACGGCAAGAACCTGAAGGCCGCGCTCGACAGCATCAAGGACTTCGACACCGGCGGCCTGATCGGCGTGCCGATCACGATCAAGGGCAACTCGATTCCGGTCGGCCGTGTCTACAAGGCCGACATGAAGGCGCAGAAGATGGTGGCGGCCTCCGACTGGATCGCGCTCTAGTCCCATCCCGCACGGCAAGACAGGCAATGATCCCGACCGGCACAGACCACATCCTCGAAGTCAACAACATCGAGGTGGTCTACAACAAGGTGGTGCAGGCGCTGCGCGGCCTCTCGCTGGTCGTTCCGCGTGGCGAGATCGTGGCCTTGCTCGGCAGCAACGGCGCCGGCAAGTCCAGCACGCTGAAGGCGATCTCGGGCCTGCTGACGCTCGAAGACGGCGAGCTGGAAAGCGGCAGCATCCTGTTCAACGGGCAGGTCACCGCGCAATTGGCGCCGCAGCAGCTGGTGCGCCAGGGTTTGAGCCATGTGATGGAAGGGCGGCGCGTTTTTGAAGACCTGACGGTGGAAGAAAACCTGGTCGCGGCCAGCTACGCGCTGAGCGGCAGGGACAAGGTCAAGCCCGACTTCGATCTGGTCTACAGCTACTTCCCGCGCCTGCACGAGCGCTGCAAGGGTCTGGCCGGCTACCTGTCGGGCGGCGAGCAGCAGATGCTGGCGATCGGGCGCGCGCTGATCGCCCAGCCGCAGCTGATCCTGCTCGACGAGCCCTCGCTGGGCCTGTCGCCCAAGCTGGTGGAAGACATCTTCAGCATCATCGCCCGCATCAACGCCGAGCGCGGCGTCTCCATGCTGCTGGTGGAGCAGAACGCCACGTTGGCGCTGGCGGTCGCGCACAGCGGCTACATCATGGAAAACGGCAAGATCGTGATCGACGGCGATGCCGAGCGGCTGGCCAGCGACCCCGATGTGCGCGAGTTCTACCTGGGCGTCGGCGGCGCCGGCGAGGCCCGCAGCTTTCGCGAGATCAAGCACTACAAGCGCCGCAAACGCTGGCTGTCATGACCGTGCACCCACCCCACGCCCTGCCCGAACTGACGCTGCCGCAGATGCTGCGCGAGCGCTCGCGACTGACGCCCGAGCGGATCGCGATCCGGCAAAAGGACTTCGGCATCTGGAAGCCGCTGCGCTGGGACGGCTACTACCAGCGCGCCTGCAACTTCGG
>JBMOJJ010000220.1:0-6552 GCA_049315845.1 Rhodoferax sp. | reverse complement strand
CGTTGCAGGGCGCGTGCCTTGTCGCGGGCCTGCTCGATGCTCCACGCGCCGGGGTTGCCGATGGTCAGGCGCAAGTCTTTGCCCTGGTACACGCTTTGGAACACATAGGCCGGTTTTCCGGCGGGCGTGGTGCGCAGCCCCAGCCCGGCGGCGGTTGCGTCCCACAAGAACGCTTGCGCCTTGTCGGCGGGGCAGGTGAACGCTGAAACCCGGCCAGCGGTGAAGGCGACTTTTGCCATGTTGATCCCCAAAAGTCTTACATCCTGACGATGTAAGACGGTTACGACACCTCGGAAGTCAAACCGTCCTGCTGTGGCTTACATCGCAGGATGTAAGGGAGGATGTAAGACTATTTTCCGAATTTAGACCTATTTCAATCAACACTCTACTGGTTGAAATACCAGTATGCTTTTTGTAAGTTGTTGATTTATATAGATTGTGCCACACCAATCAACATTGGCAAACACTATAAACTCAGGATTGTGATTCCTGTTGTCGTGGGTTCGAGCCCCATCAGCCACCCCAAGTAATTCAAGGAAAGCCTGCTATCTTAAAGGTAGCAGGCTTTTTTGTTTGCTGTTTCATACCTGCGCTATGCCGCCACCGGTACGCAGGCCTTCAAGAGGTGCCCCGCTCTTCGGTTCGCGGGCCTAGCTGGGATGAATGGGGTCCGGTGGCTACCAGTTCGGGCGCGGCGAGGGCGTCAATCACCGCATTCGGGTTGTGTTCAATGACGTTTAGAAGTACCAGTGCGGGGCCTTGCGGTGCACGGTCGCCGCGCTCCCAGTGACGTAGCGTGGCGGTAGAGAATCCAAAGCCTGCCGCGAACTGCTCTTGCGTCATGTGCACCTTCGCTCGCAGCGCCTTCACGTCTACCGGATGGGGGCGGTGGATGCGTGCCTGTGGTGCGCGACCTTCGGCATGTTCGATAGCCTCGATTGCAGGCCACGTTTGATGCTGTTGAATGCTGTACTCATCTTGATTTCCTCTTCCATATCTGAACCAATAGCATTGATCCGGGGCGTGAGCGGGTTCCTGATGTGGACTCAGTGCCAGAGTCACGAGGCCGTCTGGCGCCTTTTGCCAGAGCCGGGGGCTGGTTAACCTGAAGGTCTTCCCCAAAAAAAAGCGAGTTCCCCCTCTGACGCGCTCGGTAATTTTGATTCCGCGTTCTGTCTACGTTTTGATCTTGGCGATCAATTCGACCGCGCGCTTTTGCTCTTCGTCTCGCGTGGTTGTGGGTTGGAGCGTGGGCGCGTCGCTTGCGCTGTCCGGAGTGCGGCAGGTGTCGCGAACTACCGTTTGAAGCCCGCGCAGCAAGGTCTGGAAACTGTGCGTGGCCGTGCCGTCATCACAGGGTGCGATAAATGAAATTTGGTGAAATGTTTGGATCCGTTGATGCGATGATCGCTTCATGACCCTGCTGTCCAAACTTGTGATCTGGCTGCTGTCTCCGCTGGGTACGGTCCTGACGCTGGCAGTGCTCGCGCTGCTGCTGGTGCGGCAAAGGCATCTGCGCGCCAGCTGGGCCGCAGCGTTGATGGCGCTGCTGTGGCTGTGGCTGTGGGCAACGCCGCTGGCCAGTCTTTGGCTGCGCGGCCTGGTCGAGGACAGCTCCAATGCGGTGCCGATCGCGTCGCTGCCGGTGGCGCAGGCGATCGTGGTGCTCGGCGGCGCTGTCTCGCCGCCCTCGGGACGGTCGCTCGAGATCGACCTGCAGTCCGCTGCGGACCGGGTCTGGCACGCGGCAAAGTTGTACCACGCCGGGCGGGCGCCGTTGCTGCTTCTGAGCGGCGGTGGCGAGCTCGAGCGCCAGGCCTATAGCGAGGCGCGCGCGATGGCGATGCTGCTCGCTGATCTGGGCCTGCCGGCGCAGGCGATGCTGCTCGAAGAGAAAAGCCGCAATACGCGCGAGAACGCCGCTTTCAGCGCCGCGCAGCTCCGGTCGCGCGGCATCGAGCGCGTGCTGCTGGTGACGTCTGCGCTGCATATGCCCCGCGCTGCTGCGCTGTTCGCAGCGCAGGGCCTGCAGGTGACGGCCGCGCCGACCGACTTCGAGGCCAACCGGCTGGCGCCGCCGGGCCTGCTGGCCTGGCTGCCCGATGCGCTGGCGCTCGACGGCAGTGGCCGGGCGATGAAGGAGATCGTGGGCCGCTGGGTCGGCTGGTAGCGCAGGTGGCAAGGGCTGATCGCGGTTGTGGCAAACTGCTGCCTTGTTCGGCTAGGCAGCCACGGCCGGCGCAGATTCTGCCGGGGCGTCGGGCCCAGGACAGCTTGAACAATCAGGAACATCAATTGCGACTCAAATTCTCTGCATGGCAGTGGGCCTTTGTGGCCTGTGCGCTGGCGGTGCTGATGCTGGCGCTGATACCTTCGCCGCCGCGCATGCTCTCCACCGGCTGGGACAAGTCGAACCACATGCTGGCGTTTGCGAGCCTGGGCGCGCTGGGCCTGCTGGCCTTCCCGCAACGGCTGACGGCCGTTGTGCTGTGCGTGCTCTGCTACGGGGCGCTGATCGAGGTGCTGCAGTCTTTCACGCCGAACCGCTCGGCCGAGTGGCTCGATCTTCTGGCCGATGCCGCGGGAATCGTGCTTGGCTGGGCCATCACAGGGCTGATGGGTCGGCTCACCAGGCTGCGCAGGACACTGCTGTAGCGCGTAGCCGCCGGCCAGACCGATATTCACCAGCGCAATGAGGCGCTGCAACACCAAGGAACCTCAGACATGGGCGCACAGTGGAAAGCAAAAGGCAAGGAACTGGCGGCAAACGCCAGGGGCAAGCTGTTTGGCAGATTGGCCAAGGACATCATGGTCGCCGCGCGTAGCGGCCCCGATCCGGCGTCGAACGCGCGGTTGCGCCTGCTGGTGGAGCAGGCGCGCAAGGTATCGATGCCCAAGGAGACGCTGGAGCGGGCGATCAAGAAGGGCGCCGGACTTGGCGGCGAGGCGGTCAGCTTCGAGCGGGTGATCTACGAGGGCTTTGCGCCGCACCGTGTGGCGCTGATGGTCGAGTGCCTGACCGACAACGTGAACCGCACCGCGCCCGAGATGCGCGTGCTGTTCCGAAAGGGCCAGTTGGGCACGTCCGGCTCGGTGGCCTGGGATTTTGACCATGTGGGCATGATCGAGGCCGAGCCCGTAGCAGCGGGCGGCGATCCCGAACTGGCCGCGATCGAGGCCGGTGCGCAGGATCTCGAGCCCGGCGAGGAAGATGGTGTGACGATCTTTCTGACCGACCCCGCCGATCTGGACCTGGTGAGCCGCGCGCTGCCGGGCCAGGGCTTTACCGTGCTGTCCGCCAAGTTGGGTTACAAGTCGAAGAACCCGATCAATCCAGCCAGCCTGAGCGCCGAACAGTTGGAAGAAGTGGAGGCCTTCCTGGCAGCGATCGATGCCAATGACGATGTGCAGAACGTCTTTGTCGGCCTGGCTGGCTAGGGACCGGCAGGCCCGGATTCACCGGGTCGATTGAGAATAATCAACCGGACGACATCGATAGGCCCCCAGAATTCGCCCAGAGTGAAAACGGAGGGCAGGATGAGGAAAGCCATATATCAACCTGAGGCGAGTGTGCTGGGTGGCGTGCTGGGGTGGCTCTACAGAGCCGTTCGGGCCGAATGCAGGCAGGCCAGGGGGTTTCTTGGCCTTTCCTGGCTGTCTCAAATGGAAATTCACGTATCCAACCTGGAGTAGAGGCGCGCACGGCGCCATGCAGGGTGCAGTTGCAGTGCTTGCGTTTGCACGCATCCGTGGTCAGAATGCTGGCATGAGCCCTCGCGTCAACCGGCGAACCGGAATTCTTGCATTGCCCATTCTTCTTGTCTTTGGCGGTTGCTCGAGCACACCGTCGGCTAGCGCTCGCCGTGCGCCGACCTCGACCGCCGACATCCCGTCGCGGCTGTCGCCCGAACTGGCGGCTGACATCACGATCTATGCCGTTGGCCTGGTAGGCACACCGTACCGGTACGGCGGCAATACCCCCGATTCCGGTTTTGATTGCAGCGGACTGATTGGCTACGTGTACCAATCCAGGGCTGGTCTGGCGACGCCCCGCACCGTTTCAAGGATGCAGGGCTGGGGCTTGCCCGTCAATACCGAAAACGTTCGCTCGGGTGACCTGGTTCTGTTTGCCAGGAACGACGAAGTCACGCATGCTGGAATCTATGTCGGCGCCGGCCGTTTTGTGCACGCTCCCTCGACCGGCGGCGAAGTCCGGCTCGACCAACTCAGTTCCAGGTACTGGTCATCCCAGCAGGTCGCCTTCCGGCGACCTTGACGCCGGACGCCAGTCGGCAATTACGCCGCTCTGGCCGTCTTGGCGCCGCGGGTTGCCTTGGTCACCGCATCAACGGCTTGAGCAGCCGCTTTCGTGAAGTTGGTTTGAGCCATTTCAGCCGCTTGCTTGGCCGAAGCCTGCGCCGTTTCAACGGCATTTTGACCGGCACTGAGTGCGCTCTTGAATGCGGCCATCGCCGATTCTGTTCCGGCCGGGGCGTTTCTCGAGAGGTTTTCGACGACGCTGCCGAAGGTGTTTTGGGCCTGGGCGATCTTGGCCTCAAATGCCTTGGTGAATTCCGCCCCGTTGCCAGTGGCAATGGTCTGAACGTGCTGGAAGTAGGAGGCAGACTTCTCTGCCAGCGGCTGAAGCAGGCCTGATTGCAGTGCCTGCAGTTCTTGCGCATTCTTTGCGCCCATGAACGACTGGAGGTGGCTGAAAGACTCGCCCAGCAGCGCCTTGGAGGTGGCGAGGTTCAGCTCGACGAGCTTTTCGACGCTGGAATAGGCCTGCGACGTCAGGTTTTCGAGCGCCTGCATATTGGCTTTGCTGCCAGCGGCGAATTGTTCGAAGTTGTTGTTCATTTGGGTTTCCTTGATTTGACAGGTGTATCGGTTGCTTGCTCGATGAAAGCCATAAGAGCGCGTTATGTTGCAGTGCAGCATACGGCGGATTATAGGCAGAAACCCGAACTGTAGGTGGTTTTTGCTGCATTGCAGCAATTATTAGGGCGGCGGGCCTAGAAAAGCGGCGAGTACCGAATTGGGACTAGGCCGACTTGATGTCGGCGATGAAAGTCAAAGAATAAGTATCAAAATACTATAATAAACAAGCAAAAACACCAACAAACCCGTTAACATTCTGGTTCGATTGTTGTTGGATAGCGGCGGCAGTGGAGAGATTTCTGAACCGGTGCAGGGCACGCGGGGCGGCCTTTCAGACATTAGCCAATGGGAATCCGGCAATCCGATCAAAAACCATTCTTGGGGCTTGTGAAATGTCATGCATGGAACATTGCGATATAGACTGCCAGCAGGGTCGCCTATGCCCGTCCCGGCTTGGCCTGGGCAGGGACAGGGTTCAACTGCGGGGCCGCCCGGGAGGCGCAGTGCGTTCGTGGCTGGCACGCATCTTAGCTGTCCGAAGCCGGACCTCGCTCAGCGTTGCGGATAGATCACAGGGACCGACGGAGCGATAGGCGGGCTCGAGATCACCGGCGTGATCTGAAGCTGGATCGTGGGACCCGGGTCGTAGGGCATCTGCACTGAATACTGTTTGCCGGAAAATTCGTAATTCACGTTGTAGGCCACGGTGCGGTTTTCGTAGAAGGTCTGCATCCGGCAGCGCTGCACGTTCTGCGTCTGGGTCGGCGCCGCCCCCTCTATGTTGTCTCCCACCACGGCGCCGCCGATGATGCCCAGCACGGTGGCAGCGGTCTTGCCGTTGCCGCCACCGACTGCATTGCCCATCGCACCGCCCGCAATGGCGCCCATCAGCGCGCCAGCCCCGGATTTTGGCTGTTGAACCATGACCTGCTCGGTGGTGCAGACCTGTCGCGGAACGCTAAACTGCTGGATCACGGGCATTGATGAGACAACGCGGCCGAGCTCTTGAGCCAGAGAAAGCCCACCTGAAAGCAGGCCGATTGACAGAAGAAGTACTTTTTTCATGGAGGTGGATTCAGATGGATGGGCAGAGTGCCCGATCATGTTCGCTCGAAAGCCGAATTTCGTCGAGGCTCGGTGAAGGACCGGTAAAGAATGTGTCGATGATCGCACATCCGCCGCTTGCAGCGCTGATCCGTCCGATTTTCGCCGGCAGAGTCTAACTGCCGGCGGCGCCCAATTTCCTCAGCGTGTCCTTGCACTTCTGGACGCCGGAGTCTCCAAGTTTGTCCACCGCCCCGATAAGGGTTTCGTTGATCGGCCCGATTCCTACAAAACCCAGGATGTTGCGCTCCAGCGACTTGACGCTGTGGGCACGGAAATACCATTTGTACACGAACGCCGGCATCCCCATGGCGACCACAACCCGCGCCGACCGGCCTGCCAATTTCTTGTGGCCAAACGGGTCGTCCGCGTCCTTCCTGAAGGCGAAGCCCGGACGCGCCACCTGTTCCAGAAATCCCTTCAACAGCGCGGGCATGAGTAATGCTGCGGGCTTCTGTCCGTTCAATGCGGATTGTTCCATGATCCTGTATCAGCGCCTAACAGGCGTATCGTTGCGTGACTGGCCCATTGCGGGCATGGACAGATGGTGCGCATCGAAACGTTCCT
>JBMOJJ010000219.1:0-6558 GCA_049315845.1 Rhodoferax sp. | reverse complement strand
ACGGCCCAGTCCAAAGCACGCCGCACGCCAGTGCATCTCTGATACAACCGCCAGCACCAGCACGTCTCCAACCAACAACATCAACCCAACAACCCTGCCCGAGCTGACACGTCCGCTGGGGCAGGTGCATGCAGAGCGTACAGATGGCGGGTCGTGACTGGTCGGTGCTGGGCACCAAGGATGACTACATGCTTGCCATCTCGTCGATGGCACAGAGCGATGGGGTGTCGGAGGTGGATCGCTACATCGCCATGCCGGCACAGGCGCCGGGCTACAAGATTGGCCAGATCGAGATCAACCGGTTGCGGCGCGAGGCCGAGCTTGCTTTTTCTTCCGGCAAAGGCAAGCCCTATGTGGATTTTGCTTATGGGCAATTCTCTGTTGATTACAGCGCCCGAAAGATCACGGCTTACATCTATGCCATGGAGGGGGAATTAATAGATGAACATTCATGGAATTACTAGTCTATAGAGGCGTAATTTGTTGGCAGACCGGAACTACATCGGATTGCCATTCGCGGCCCTCGGCTGCAGGGATGAGGCAGAGCGCGCGGACTCAATCGGCCCCACGGCGTTCGAACAGTGCGACGACGAGCGCTGACGCCAGAGCCAGCAGGACCGCATTGAGCACACAATGTACTGTGTGTCGCGATCAGTAAAAAATGGCGAGCCAGATGGTATCCCGGTCTGGCGCGGTCCAATCAACCCTGTGTTTCTGGTGCCCTGCAATGTTGACGTAGTCGCCCGCTTTCAGGCACAGTGTCTGGTCCTCAAATTGCAGTCTTGCTTCGCCTTGAACCAGCAAGACCCATTCATTCTGATCCTGGTCATACCAGAAGCCCGGCGCCGATTGATGCCCCCTGGACACGATGCGCTCGATTCTTATGTCGGGTGAGGACAGCAGCGTTTGAACCAGTTCCTCGGGCAGATTTGGTGGAATGCTGCAGAGTAGATTTGCGTGCTTCACGGTAGCTGGGTCGGCTCACCGGCCAGGACGTTCAGCGTCAAACCGTGTCCGCGCGCAAAGAGCACGGTCTTGCCATCGACGTCGGGGATGTTGATCGGCAAATGACCCGTGGGGCGAAACATGCCAAAGATCAGCCGCGACAGAGCTTGATAGGAAACTCCCACCTCCAGAGCCTGTGCGTTTGTGTAAGTATTGCCGTTGTAGGCGGCGATCACAGAATCGCTGTAAGGCGCGAACACTGCCGTCTCATAGGGTGCCGCCAGGCTGACGAAGACAGTGGGCACATTCAGAGCCTTGGCGGCCTGCAAGCTGCCTATCATGACCATCACCTTTTCCTGATCGGTGCGTGACAGGACCTGTGCCTTCAGTTGCGCCAGCGGCGCAGAGGTCTCCTCACCAACTGCCAGACTACCGGAGCCCTGCAGCACCGCCATCGCCCTCTCGTACATCGACAATTCGGCATTGGGCATGAGGTTTCTGGCCGCCACTGCACCGGTTTCAACCGGCGTGACCTTGTTCGCATCGTTGGCAATGATCAACAACTGGCTTCTGGAGAGATCATCGTTGACGGCGACGCGGTCCAGCGTGCTGGTAAGAAAGACATTCACTTGAAGGCTCGTGTTTCCTTGCTCGGCGGCGGCGAGACGCAGGCTGTTTTTCAACGCATTGCCCTGATTTTCCTTTGAAGCCAGAACGGTGATTCTCTGCAAAGCCCTGACGTCCAGCGGCAGTGTCCGCCGGACCCCGTCGCCATTCTTGATCAGGGTGACGGAGTGCTCGGCGAGCTCACGCTCAAGCTGGCGGTGTG
Organism: Rhodoferax sp.; assembly: GCA_049315845.1. GTDB lineage: Bacteria > Pseudomonadota > Gammaproteobacteria > Burkholderiales > Burkholderiaceae_C > Rhodoferax. Next base: position 4,784 of record JBMOJJ010000219.1, on the reverse strand, counting down.
CTGGGTTGCCAACGGTTTGCAGCGCCGCCTCGATCCGGGACTGTACAGGCGTCGCAGGGGCATTCAACAACCCCAGTTTCTTCTTGAGTTTCAGGATCCGAAGCACCGAGGCATCGATCTCCGATTCCCTCAGGGCGCCGCTGCGAACCGCCTGTAGAACAAACTGCAGCAATCTGTCAAACGCCTGCAATCCGGCGCCTGTGCTCAAGCCAATCGGCATCAGCGCCAGGTCCGTTCCCGCGGCAAAGGTCTGCAGCACGGCATCCTCCGCGGAAAAAAACGCTGCAATGCCTGCCATGTTCATGGCATCGGTAATGATCACACCCTGGTAGTGCATGTCGTCGCGCAACAAATTGGTCAGGATCGCGCGCGACAAGGTTGCCGGACGCATCATGCTTTGACCGATGTAAGCGGGCGTACTCGCAGCCACCATCGAACTGTCGAGCGCCGGGTACTGAATATGCGCAGTCATGACCATATCGGGCGGACTTCGATCAAAGGCGTACTGAAACGGGTACAGATCGACGCTGCGGATAGTGGCAAGATCGTGATTGACCAGTGGCAGACCGTAGTGCGAATCCACCTGCGTGTCGCCATGCCCGGGGAAGTGCTTGACGGTCGATCCAATCCCCTGGGATTGGATGGCGGCTTGCAGGGCCAGGCCGAGCCTGGCAACCATGTCTGGCGAATCGGAAAAGCTGCGCACATTGATCACCGGATTATTCGGATTGATGTTCACGTCCAGCACCGGCGCGTGGTTGACATTGATCCCCAGCGCGGCAAGTTCGCTGCCCAGAATTCCGCCGACATGGCCTGCATACTGGGTGCCGTTCTGCGCATGGCTTGCGCCGATTGACATATTGCCGGTAAAGCGGGTGCTCGAATCGCGCGGGGTGCGCAAGACCGTGCCTCCTTCCTGGTCGGTGGTGATCAGATAGCCCATGCCCAGTCGGCCCGCAAACGCTGCCTTCTGAATGTCATCGGTGAGTTGCACGGTTTGCGCAACGCTCTGGATGTTGTTGGAAAAGAGGATCACCCCACCCAACTGCTGGCGCTTGATGAAGGCGCCGACTTCGGGCTGCATCTGCGTGAACGCCGTGCTGCAGGCTTCAGTGGGCTGAGTGCAGAAATAGCGGAAGTCGACAACGAATTTTTGCGCGAGTTTTTCTTCCAGCGTCATGCCGGCGACGATCCCTTGAAGTTCCTGCTCTGGCGTCGTACTGGCGTAACCGTCACAACCGGCCATCGTGGACAACAAGGCTACCGTCGCAGCCAAGGCCACGATGCCAGTCGTTGTCGAGATGTTGTTCATGAGCCCCAATGCCATAGCCGACCCAACTACCTCAAATACAGCGGCATCAAGGTAAAGCTGCCGTCCAGGCGGTCGGGGACATCACGCAGGGTTTGCGTCTTCCAGGCCGATTCGCTCCATATGAAGGGCTTGCCGGCCACCTTGGCAGTGCCGTACAGCATCCAGAAACCGGTGCCGGTGGCCGTGCTGTCGAGCTCGCCGGCAAGGCCCATGAACGAGCGAGCCATGCTGGCGGAGGCGACCTTGGAGTCGATCGAACCGTCCGGGATGGTCTTGGGATAGCCGGTCTCGCCATAGCCCAGATCCCAGCGCCCGAACACGGAGAGCGGATTGGTTGGGTCGGTGTAGGTAATGACGTTCTTGGCACTGCCCACATCGGTCACGCCGGGCAGCAGTTGTTTGAACTGGCGCCGCCGGGCCGGGCGGTTGTCGGTCGATTGCAGATCTTTGGCCACCTGCATCGAAGCCGGATAGTTGATGCCCATCAGGTAGTCGGCAGTCACCATCTCGGTGTCGTAATCGGTTGAGCAGGCGCCGCCATCGATGGATTTGCTGCTGACCGCATACGGGCCTCCGTTTGAACGGTAGTAGATAAAGCAGCGATAGGACATCTCCACCAGGCCGGTTTCATTGTTCTTGGCATCGACCAGCATGTAGCCATTCAGGTAGGTGCCGGTATTGTCCAGCGAGATCGCGCTGAAGAAGTCGGTGATGGACGCCGAGAACTGTTCGGCCAGGGTCGCGCGCCAGAAGATCCAGAGCCCGTCAACCCTGGCCTTGATGAGCGACATCCGGTGCGTGGTCTCATTGAACATGAGTCCCTTGTTGTTGTAGCCGAAATCGGTGGCTGAGCCGATCAGTCCCGGGTTCGAGGCATTCACGGTCATCAGGTCGCCGTTGACCGCCAAGGTCTGGGTCATGGTCTGGGAAAGAAATCCCTGCCAGGTGTTGTGGGTAAGGATGACTTCGCTGCCGCTGCGCTTGAGGAAAGCCGAACACTTGTCCGGATGATCGATCCCGACGGGCGCGGCCAGTTCCATCGACGAGGAGATCACATCCATCATGTCGTTGTACGCATTCAGGAAATAGATGTCCATGAACGTCAGGCTGCTCGTCTGATATCCCAAAACGAGCTCGGCGGCATTGAGATAGCTGCCATCGGGCAACCAGTTGCCGGAAAAATCCAGGCTGGCCGGCTTCTGCAGAGATGTTCCGTGATAGATGCCCAACATCCTGAACAACAGCCGCTTGAGCCGGTGCGCCGTCAGCGTGTCCGTGGCGGGATTCCGCAGGTACCGCAGAAAGGTGTCGTAGTTCGAATTCAACAAACCGGCGGCCCTGTTCAACTCGGCCTGCGTGGGGGCCAGCTGCTGGGGAAAAGAATGGCTGGGATCGAGCAGGTAGGCGTGGTTCCAGGAGTTGTCCCTGGCTGAGAAGATGGTCTTTTCCTGCAGCTTGCCCTGGATGAACCCGGCCCGGTACTCTGCCGTCAGGTCATTGGCGTCCTTGGACACGACGGTCAGATTGGCGATGTTGTTGAGGGTCTCGAGCACGCCAGAGGCGTTGGCGTCGAGCTTGTAGGTCGTGCGGTTGGATGAACCGTCCGATCCGGAACCGCAGCCGCAGCAGACTGCCAATAGAACGATGGCGCTCAGACATGCCAGGCTCTTTGCCGTATTCTTCATCGATTCACTCCTTCAACTGGGGTTGATCAAACAGCGCATTTCAAACAGGACGAACTGATCATCCGGAACGCTCCGGCCAGCACCGGCCTCTTGCGAACGCGGCACCCGCAAGCCTTGCATCTGGCAAGAAAGAAGGTCCACGGCTGATTGGAGCTTGACCGAGCCTGAGACGAATGGCTTCCAGCGCAAATCGAAGCCGAAGAACGCGCAGTCGCCCAGGGGCAGCGTTCAACGCACGGTTCAAAGAAGTCGGTACTTTGATCATTTGCCGCAGTTCCAAAAAGCGGGGCACCTTCATTGTCGCAACCGGTCTTCCTGGATCTGTCGGGTTTACGCTGGTTCTGTTGATTTGGCGCAATACATCGGGTGATTTGGCGCCACAGCGCGCGATAGTCACGGCGACGCCATTGGCCCGTCCTTGACGCAGGGCATTGCGGTAGACTGGCCGCAGACATTTCTGACAGGAGATACCGATGCCCGCCAAAATCAACCGCATTGAATTGCCCGGCATGACGCCGGGTTCGCAAAGGCAGATCCGCTGGCTGCGCTTCGGAAAGGCCGGCGCCCGCCCCAAGGTCTACATCCAGGCGGCCATTCATGCCAATGAAATGCCCGGAACCATGGCCCTGCACCACTTGATGCCGCAGTTGCTGGCGGCCGAAAGCAAAGGCCTGATCCAGGGCGAAATCATCGTGGTGCCCACGGTCAACCCGATTGGCCAGGCTCAGCTGGTCGGCAATTCCCATGCGGGCCGCTACAACCTGCTGAGCTATGAAAACTTCAACCGCAACTGGCTGGACCTGAGCGACGCCGTCGCCGCGCGTGTGGGCAAACAGCTGGGCGACGACGCAGCAGCCAACGTCGAGCGCATTCGCAAGGCTGCGCGCGAGGTGCTGGCCGGCATGAAGCCGGTCAATGAATTGCAGACGCTGCGGGTCGAAGTCCAGAAGCTCAGTGTCGACTCGGACTATGTGCTGGATCTGCATTGCGACATCCATGCGGCCTTGCACCTGTTCACCTCCGAGTGCGACTGGCCCAATGGCGCCATTCGGGAACTCGCCGCCGACCTGGGCGCCAAGGCCAGCCTGTGCAATGAGCGCTATGCCAGCAGCCTCACGTTCTCAGGCGTGCATGCGTCCTTGTGGGGTCGCTTGCGCGACCGGTTTACCCAGGCGGCCATACCGCAGGCCTGCATGTCGGTCACGGTCGAAATGCGCAGCCAGTTTGATGTCAGCGACGCATTGGGCCGAGGCGACGCCAACAACCTTTACCGCTGGCTGGTGCGCCGCGGCGTTGTCAAAGGCCAGCCGATGCCGCTGCCGCGCTTGCTGTCGCCGCCGATGCCGATGAGCGGCATGGATGTGGGCTACAGCCAGGGCACAGGTTTTCTGGTCTTCCATTTGAAACCCGGCGCGCGGGTCAAGAAAGGGCAAGCCGTCTGCGATGTCATAGACCCTGACAATCCGCACGGTCCCCAGGCGCGCACCACCTACAAGAGCCAGACCGACGGGGTTCTGTTCTCCTGCCGGCTCGACGGCTATCTGTCCTGGCCGGGCCAGGTGATGTACCGCATAGCCGGCGCGCAGCCCTTGCCGCACCGGCAGGGCGCCAGCGGGCTGGACGATTGACCGATGCGGCCTGAGCGCCGTCGCCGCGCCAGGCTCGCCCGCCGGGTTTAAGGGTTCTCGCCAGCAGCAAGGCGCTGGTTGATTTCGGCGATGACGGCGGGCAGGTCGCGCAGATCGTCGATCACGTAGTGGGCGCCGCTCTCGCGCACCAGCTTTTCC
>JBMOJJ010000570.1:0-1515 GCA_049315845.1 Rhodoferax sp. | reverse complement strand
GGTATCGCGCGTGACCCAGGGTTGTCTGCCGGTATCCAGCGCGCACCGGTTGAGCGCGGCCGAGAACAATGTGGTCACCCGGCTGGACGATGAACCGGCGCTGGATGTGATGCTTCGTGACCTGGAGATTTCGCTCAATCAGCCGCAGCAGGCGCTCAAGGTGGTGCGAGCCACGCTGGTCGGCGTGATGCGCGCGCCGGACCATGGCAGCGCGGGCGGCGATGCTGGCGCGATTGGACGCAGCGGCAACTTTGGCAGTGACGTGCTGGTGCGCCACATCATCGGCCTGGACCCTGCGCGGCACTCGATCGCCATATCGGATCGGCTTGAGCTTGGCATGCAGCTGGCTTTCTGTCGTCGCGACGCGCAGGCCGCCCGGGCCGATCTGATGCGCGTCTGCGCCGAGATCCGCGAAGAGCTGGAGCCGCAAGAGTTGCCGGTGGAGGCGCTGAGGGCGTTGGCAGCGTCCGAGGCTGAAGCGGCGCCGCATCCGGCGCGTCGCATCGCCGGCGCGATCTACGTCAGTTGCTCCGGTCGCGGCGGGCCCCATTTTGGTGGCCCCAGCGCCGAAATGCAGATCGTGCGCCGAGCGCTTGGCGATGTGCCGCTGGTGGGCTTTTTTGCCAGCGGCGAGATTGCGCGCAACCATTTGTACGGCTATACCGGGGTGCTGACCGTTTTCACATCGCAGCATTGAACACGGATGCTGAGCCGCCGGCGCTTACACCCCGCGCGATCGATCGGCCTTGAACTGCGTGACAAAGGCTGAAAAGCTGCCGGCATCCAGCGCCGCGCGCACTTCCCGCATCAGGTTCAGGTAGTAATGCAGGTTGTGAATGCTGGCGAGCATCGGGCCCAGCATCTCGGCGCAGCGGTCCAGGTGGTGCAGGTAGGCGCGGCTGAATCCATCGCGCCCGCCATCGGCGTAACAGACGCCGGAACTGCCGGCGCAGGCATGGCAGGTGCAGCTGTCGTCGAGCGGATGCGGGTCCATCTTGTGGCGCGCGTTGCGGATCTTGAGGTCGCCATAGCGGGTGAACAGGGTGCCATTGCGCGCATTGCGGGTCGGCATCACGCAGTCGAACATGTCAACGCCCTGCGCCACGCCTACGACCAGATCCTCGGGCGTGCCGACCCCCATCAGGTAGCGCGGCTTGTGCGCGGGCAGACGGTGCGGTGTGTGCGCCATGATGCGCAGCATCTCGTCCTTGGGCTCACCCACGCTGACGCCGCCAATCGCGTAGCCCGGGAAATCCATCTCGACCAGCTGCTCGAGCGACTGCTGGCGCAGATGCTCGAACATGCCGCCCTGCACGATGCCGAACAGCGCGTTCGGGTTCTCCAGCCGGGCAAATTCCGCCTGGCAGCGCCTGGCCCAGCGCAGACTGAGTTCCATCGAGCTGCGCGCCTCCAACTCGGTGGTGAGCTGCCCCCTGGTCTTGGGCTCGACCGAAATATACGGCGTGCATTCGTCAAACTGCATCACGATGTCGCTGTTCAGCACGGTCTGGATCT
>JBMOJJ010000218.1:0-6594 GCA_049315845.1 Rhodoferax sp. | reverse complement strand
GCCACCCCGAGGTCTCGGCCTGGTGCTCGCTGCTGATCTGCGCCTACCCGGTTCTCGAGGTGATCTTCAGCATGCTTCGGCGGCGCCGTCGCCACCAGCCGCTGGCCGATCCCGACCGGCTGCACATGCACAGCGTGCTGCTGCGCCACGTTGCGCACCGGCTGCTTCCCGCGCGCTCGCACAACACGCACAACTCGGTCACCGGCGCGCTGATGTGGGCTTTGTCGGTGCCGCCCTCACTGTGGGCGGTGTTCAATTTTGACAGCACGCCGGCGCTGGCGCTGGGCCTGGCGGTGTTTGCCGTGGCCTACCAGGTTCTTTATCTGCGCCTGCTGCAATTCAGGCGCGGACGCGAGCAGTGGACGCCCTCGCAGCGCTCTCGCCATGCGTCGGGCCACAGCGCCGGCCAGGGCTAGCAACATGCACTGGTACGTGATCCACACCAAGCCGCGCCAGGAGCAGCGCGCGCTGGAGAACCTGTGCAGCCAGGGCTATATCTGCTACCTGCCTCTGCACGCCACAGAGAAACTGCGCCGCGGCGCGCTGCAGGTGGTGCACGAGCCCCTTTTTGCCCGCTACCTGTTCATCCGGCTTGATACCGCGCAGTCGGGCCAGAGCTGGTCGCCGATCCGCTCCACGCTGGGCGTGAGCCGCCTGGTGACCTTCGGCGCCGAGCCCGCGCGCGTGCAGGCCGAGCTGATAGAGCTGCTGCGCGCCCGCAGCAGCGAGCTTGTCGCAAGCCCGGCGCGGCTCTTTGAGCCCGGTGAGCGTGTCCAGATCACGCAGGGCTCGTTTGCCGGCCTGGAGGCTCTGTACCAGATGCCAAGCGGCGAGGGCCGCGCGATGGTGCTGATCGAGATGCTGAGCAAGCCGGTGCGGCTGACGATTGAGGCTGCGATGCTGGGCAAGGTGTAAAGGGCAGCGCGGCTGGACGGTTTTCTGCATGGGCCGCGATCGACGGCAGAGTCTGTGCAAACAATGAGTAGCCACCCTTAGCAAGGTCAAATGCTCTGGGAGACTCCTAGGAACCATTGAGGTCAGACCCTAATTCTTTTCTAATTCTTTGACCGGCCTGGAGAGCAGAAGTGATGGTCCAAATCGGAATCATCGTTCTAGCGGTTTATATTGCGCTATTTGATACGAACCATATCGCCGGCGCCTGAAATCAAGGAATGCTGTTTTGAGTCGCGATTTGGGATTCATCAACTGCACGAAAAGGCAACGGGCACATCTTTGACGCGCGTGCTGTCGGGGTTTGACAAGCCATTCATTACCGCCTTCAGTGACAATGACATGGTGACCAAAGGTTGGGACCTTCCACTTCAGAATCGGATTCCAGGTGCCAAGGGCCAAGCTCACGTCACGCTGAAGGGCACTTCCTGCAGGAAGACTGCCCCTGACGACGTGGCCGCTGTCATCGACAGCCTGATGGCAGCACGCGAAGCTGAACGTGCGCTGGCTGGCACCGGTAGCGAGGCGCTGTTCATGGCGCCTTGACTCATCGACATACTCCGAAGGAACTGCCTATATTCGACCCTCGTCTTGCTTTCACACTCACGCTGTGCGTCTGCCTGTCAGCGCCAGTCTATGCCGGGCCGCCAACGTCGCCCGTCGGCCTGTGGAAAACGTTTAATGATGCGAATCAGGCAACGGGCCTGATTCGCATCACTGATTCCGGCGGCGTGATTTCCGGGAAAGTGGAAAAAGTTCTGATCGGCGATCCTGCTGCAAAGTGCACTCAATGCCCGGCAGACGATCCTCGCAAGGACCAGCCCATTGTCGGCATGACCGTTCTGAAAGACATGAAGAAAGAGGGCGACATCTACTCCGGTGGAACGATTCTCAAGGCAGGAGATGGAACCATTGCCAAGGCGGAAATTCGTGTTGTCGACGGTGGCCAAAAGATAGAGTTGAAGGGAAGGGTGGGGATATTCAGCAGGACGGTGACATGGGTTCGCGCCGAGTAGGCGGACCTAGCGAAAACCCTGACGCTGGCGAATCCTGCACAATGCTATAGTTTGTCTCAGTACAGTAGTGTATGGAATGACGAGGCCAATGAATGTCCATTAAGAGTTGGTTGATGCCTGCCGTCACACAGCGCTTTCTTTCCAGGGAGCGCCTGCTCAAGGCCCGTGCCAGGACTGAGAAGCGCCGCTCTGCCCACGGTGAGCGCCATCAGGTCCATTACTTTCACCAGGTTGACGATCCGTACAGCGCATTGGTGGCGTCCATCCTGCCGAAATTCGTGGGCCGCTACGACGTCGACCTGACGGCGCATGTCGTCGGTCCGCCGCCCGACAATGCGGCCCCGGAGCGCGAGAAACTGATTGATTACAGCCGCAAGGATGCCCATCTGTTGGCTCGGCACTGGCGCTTGAAATTTGACGATCATGGCAGACAGCCGTCGGCGCAACAGGTGCAGCGCGTGACCGAGCAACTGGTGACCGCGGCAGAGAATGGAAGCTTCGTCGTGCAAGCCGAGGCACTGTCGGCATCGCTCTGGGATGCACCCGCTGGCGACACTTGCGCTGCTTCAACCCTGACGCCACAGACGTCGGCGCACCGGGCTGGCGCCAATGCATTGCGAAAGGGCCTCGGCCACTACCTCGGCGCCACTTTCTATTACGGCGGCGAGTGGTACTGGGGCATCGATCGTCTGCACCATCTGGAACGACGTTTGCAGGCACTCGGCGCGGCGCGCGACGGCATCAATGACTTGATGTTTCCACCAGATCCTGATCTGGATCGAGCAGTGCCTCTGGTCAAACCGGAACCTATCGACTTTTTCGTATCGCTGCGCAGTCCGTATTCGGCGATTGCTGCGTTTCGGGTTTTCAAGCTGGCCCGACTCACCGGCGCACAGGTGCGGCTGCGCTATGTGCTGCCGATGGTGATGCGCGGTTTGCCTGTGCCTCGGGAAAAGCGAATCTACATCAGTCAGGATGCGGCGCGCGAGGCCTTTTCGCTGGGAATTCCGTTTGGCCGCATCAACGATCCCGTAGGGCGCCCGACCGAGCGTGGCCTGGCCTTGATTCCCTATGCAGAACGCGTCGGCAAGGGGGAGGAATACTTGCAATCATTCATGGGTGGTGTCTGGGCCGAAGGCATCGATGCCGGCAGTGATAGTGGTCTGCGCAAAATCGTCGAGCGTTGCGGTCTGTCATGGGAAGTGGCCAGCCTGGCCCTGAAGGATGAAGGCTGGCGCAAGGTGGCCGAGCAGAACCGCCAGGAGATGTTTGCCCTGGGCCTGTGGGGCGTGCCATCGTTCAAGGTCGGGGCTACCGTGGTGTGGGGACAGGATCGCCTGTGGGCGGTGCAGCAAGCGCTGCTGAAGGGGGACGCATGATGTCGGGTCGAATGAAGGTCAGGGCGCTGGCGTGCGCATTGGCCTTGAGTAGCTGCGTCGCCGTGCTGGCGGCAGACGGGGCGCGCCCGAATATTGTGGTGCTGGTGGCCGACGACTGGGGCTTTAGCGACGTCGGCTCTTTTGGCAGCGAGATCTCGACGCCCAACATTGACGAGTTGGCGCGTCACGGCGTGCGCTTTGCCAATTTCCATGTTGCCGCCTCGTGCGCGCCGACGCGTTCCATGCTGTTGACCGGTGTCGACAATCACCTCAATGGCGTCGGCAACCTGCGTGAAACCATGCCGCAGAAACACCAGGGAAAACCTGGCTACCTGGGCTCGCTCGATACCAACGTGGTGACAGTTGCCACGCTGCTGCAGAACAGTGGCTACCGCACCTATGTCACCGGCAAATGGAACGTCGGCTCCGAACACTACAACCGGCCCGATCAGCGCGGCTTCGACCGATCGATTGTTCAGGGCGACACCGGTTCCGACAACTGGGTGCCAACGCAGCGCTACCTGCCGCACGCGGCCAAGGTTTTCTGGTTCGAGGATGGCAAGGACGCCCTCATGCCGGAGGAATACTACTCATCCACTTTCTTTGTTGACCGCATGATCGACTACCTGCGCTCTGGTAGCCAGAGCGGCAAGCCGTTCTTTGCCTACGTCGGATTTCAGGCCAACCATGTGCCGCTGCAGGCGCCGCGCGAGTTCATTGACAAATACAGGGGTCGCTATAAGGAGGGCTGGACGGCACTGCGCAAGGCGCGCCGCGACCGCGCTGCCGCGCTCGGGCTGATTCCCGCGGGGTCGCCCATGGTCACCATGAGCACCACCGGCGACTGGAACGCCTTGAGTGAAAAAGACAAGCTTTATCAGCAGCGTGAGATGGAGGTCTACGCCGGCATGGCTGAGGCCATGGACTTCCATGCCGGTCGCCTGATTGCACACCTGAAGCAAAGCGGTGAATACGACAACACGGTTTTCGTGTTCCTGTCGGACAACGGTGCCGAAGGTTCGGACTACGCCGAAGCTCAGCCCTGGCTGATAACGCAGTACACGCAGGACATCGACAAGCTTGGCGGCAAGGGCGCTTACGGCATTGCGGGACCGGGCTGGGCCAGCGTGTCGGTGGCACCGCTCAATACCTACAAGTTCTATGCGGGCGAAGGCGGTATCCGCTCGCCGATGATCATCTCCGGCGTGCCGGGCATTGCGCAAAACCAGGTGCATCTGGGTATGACACACGTCACCGACATTGTCCCGACGCTGCTTGAACTGGCGCAGGTTGCCAACCCCGGCACGGTCTACAAGGGCAAGGCGATAGCGCCACTGGCCGGGCGCAGCCTGCTGCCGGTGCTGCAGAACCCGCTGGCGCGAGCTCACGCCAGCGATGAAGCGATTGGCTATGAGTTGGCCGGCAACCTGGCCTTGTTCAAGGGTGATCTGAAGATCGTAAAGAACAACCCGCCGATGGGCGATGGTCAGTGGCATCTGCACGACCTCAAAAACGACCCCGGTGAAACGCGCGACTTGCAAAGCCAGATGCCCGAGGTCTTTCAAACGATGCGCGCTGACTACGACGCCTGGTCCAAATCGCATCAGGTGTTGCCCATGCCCGAGGGCTATGACCCGGTGCTTCAGGTCGCGATCAACCAGATTGTGAATTACTTCATTCCGACCTACGGCAAACAGGTGCTGATCTGGTTTTCCGTGCTGGCGGCACTGCTTGCGAGTATGGTTGTTGTGCGCCGACGCCGGCGCAAGCCATGAGTCATCCGGGCTACCTGGCGACGCCTTGGCCGGGTGAAGACGGTGGCCCTGATCGCCTTCAGGTGCCTCATGGCGGCTCGGGTCCTGGGCTGAGAGACGGCGAGAGACTGGCTTGTACCAGTCGCAGAACCTGGCTGTCGACGATGACGCTGTTGGGTGCCCCGGGCGAGGTCTACCTGCTGACGCATTCGGCGATTCGTTCCCACCTGGGTCTTGCCACCACCTCGCGCGTTGAGCTGATAGACCCGCAGACGCTGAAGACGGTGCGGCACTCGCCGCGGCTTGCCGGCGGTCCGATGTGGCCGGGCGGCATGGCGCTGCACCGTAACGGTGACCTGTATCTGGTCTATGGCCGCTACCTGCACCGGCTCGACCGCGCGTGCCAGCCTTTGGCCGTGCTGAAGCTGCCAGTTAATGAGGCTTACAACTCCTTTGTCATTCTCGACAACGGTTTGATCGTCACCAAGAATCTGTCCGAGAAAACGCCCGCGCGACTGAGCGTCATCGACGCCGAAACGCTGCGACCGGTCTGCACGGAAACGGATTGCCCGGAGCCTTCCATTGCGCGCCTCAGCGCGACCGGCAACACGGTCTACGTGGTCGGCGTTCGGTCCATCTTTCGTTATCACTGGGATCAGGGCGCGCGCTGCCTGATGTTCGACACCGACTGGCGCTTCGATTACATCGGTTCGACGCTCCAGAGCTATGGCTGGGACGTGGTGCTGGACGGACGCAATGCCTGGTTCATGGACAACGGCAAGCACAGCTACATCCGCAAGATGATAGGCAATGGCGTCAACGCGACACCGAACCGCCTGATCCGGGTTTCCCTCAGTGACTCGGGTGACCATCAGATACTGCAGGTCTGCGGCCTGGCCCGCGGCAGCATCACCAATCCACCCTTAATCGACGTCCAGCGCCAGATCGTGGTCGGCTACGACTCGGCCAACAGCCATCTGCAGGCCTGGCGCTTTGACGACCAGGCAAGAGCCTTGACGCCGATTTGGCACAAGAGCGCCTTTGGCTGCGCCAGTCACATGCTGCTCTACCCCGAGACCGGCGAACTGGCGGTCAATGACTACCGCCGTGGCGGTGAGGAAGTGGTGCTGCTGAAGATCGAGACCGGAGCCGAGACCGGACGTGTTCGGGTCGGTGGTTTTAGTCAGGGCGTGGTCTTTCCGAGTCCGGGCTGGGGGCGCGATTTCTACTGGAGTTCCATGGACCGCCTGGCACGCGTTTTTGTGGAATGACCCTGCTGCGCGTTCACGGACTCGACGTTTCCTACTTCACGGGCAAGCTCGAAGCCTATCTGCGCGCCAAAGGCTTGTCGTATGAGTTGGTGGAAATGGATACGCGCAGTTTCAGGCGCTGCGCCCGCATCACCGGCGTTGCACAGATGCCTCAGCTGGAACTTCCGGACGGCCGCTGGCTGACCGACAGCACGCAGATCATCGCGCATTTTGAACGCGCGGC
>JBMOJJ010000569.1:0-1519 GCA_049315845.1 Rhodoferax sp. | reverse complement strand
GCGCCATAGCGCGCGCTGCCCACGGCCAGATTCGAGACGTTGCCGACGTACATCAAGTCAAGAAAGGCGCCGGCATCCGGGCCATAGACTTCGATCTTGCCCAGCGGTGCGCCGTCAAACAGGCCGACGCCCTGGCGCACCTCGGCCACTTCGCGCTCGGCCGCGGCGATCAGTTCTTCACCTGGCTTTGGATACGCGGCCGGGCGCTCCCAACCGCCGAATTCTTCAAACAGCGCGCCACGCGCCGCATGAAACGCGCGCGCCGGCAAGGGCTTGAGCGGCCGGTAGCGTGCGCCGGTGCGGCCGCCCACCAGGGCGTTGATCGTGACCGGCTTGAACGGCGGGCGGAACTTGGTGGTGCCGACCTGATCGGGTGTGCGATCACTCGCCTTGCCCAGCAGCACCAGCGCGTTGACGTTGCTGGTCTTGCCCTGATCGCTGGCCATGCCGGTGGCGGTGTAGCGCTTGAGCAACTCGACCGAGCGGTAGTTCTCTCGTGCTGCGAGTTCGATGTCGCTGCTGGCGACGTCGTTTTGCAGATCGACAAACTGTTTGCCGGGCTTGCCCTTGAGGCTCGCCAGTGCCGCCGCCGAGGGTTGGTTGTCGGCGGCTACCAGGCCAGCGCCGCCGCTGGGCGCTGCCGGCATCACGCTGCCGGGGGTGATGCAGCCGACCTGCTCGGCGTGTGCCAGCGCCGCGTCGAGATCAAAGACGCCGGCTGCAGCGCCAACCACGGCAACGCCGCTGAGCAGGCGCTCAGGCACAAACATGGCTGCGTCCGCCAGCCATTTGAGCTGACCGCCGGCCTGCGAATAGAGGTTGACATTGGGCGTGTGGCCACCCGCGCTGGCCACCACGTCGGCCGCAATCGATTGCAGCTTGCCGCCGCCGTTGCCGGCCACCTGCACGCCCTGCACTGCGCTTTTTCCCTTGACGCCGACCAGCACGCTCTCAAAAAGCACCGGAACACCGGCTGCTGAAGCCAGCCCGTTGCCAACTTCATGCGCGGCGCGCCGGTCAACGATGGCCGCGACTTCGATGCCGGCGCTGCGCAAGGCAAGCGCTACGCCGTAGGCGCTGTCGCAGGCGGTGGCCAGCACAACCCGCTTGCCGCAGGCCACGCCGTAATGCGATGCGTAACGTTGCACGGCATTGGCGAGCATGACACCCGGACGGTCGTTATCCGGGAACAGCATGGGCCGCTCGAAGCTGCCAGTGGCCAGGATGATTTGTTTGGCACGGATCTTCCAGAGCCGTTCGCGCACCGTGCCGGGTGCGTTCGATCCTTCGAGCGATTCGATGGCCGTGGCCAGATTGTGGTCGTACAGCCCGAGCACGGTGCTGCGTGTCTGAACGGCAACGCCGGTCTGTGCCAGCGCGCTGCGCAGGCTGGCCAACTGGCGCGCTGTCGCAGCGTCGCCGAGCAGGGCCTGGCTCAGGGCCCAGCCACCTGCTTGCACGTCTGCTTCGAGCAGCAGCACCTTGCGCCTGGCGCGCGCTGCTGAGAGCGCGGCCTGCA
>JBMOJJ010000217.1:0-6615 GCA_049315845.1 Rhodoferax sp. | reverse complement strand
ACCGGCATCACGGCGATCAGCAGGTAGGCGGTGATCAGCCAGGTCCAGCAGAACATCGGCATTTTCATCAGCGTCATGCCGGGCGCGCGCATGTTCAGGATGGTGACGATGATGTTGATGGATCCCATGATGCTGGAAGCGCCCAGGATATGGATCGCAAAAATGCCGGCGTCCATGCTCGGCCCCATCTGCAGCGAGAGCGGCGCGTACAGCGTCCAGCCGGCCGCCGGCGCGCCGCCCGGCATGAAGAACGAGCCGGCCAGCAGCAGGCCGGCCGGAATCAGCAGCCAGAAGCTGAAGTTGTTCATGCGCGCAAACGCCATGTCGGAGGCACCGATCTGCAACGGAATCATCCAGTTTCCAAAGCCCACGAAGGCCGGCATGATGGCGCCGAACACCATGATCAGGCCATGCATGGTGGTCAGCTGGTTGAACAACTCGGGGTTGACGAACTGCAGACCCGGCTGGAACAGTTCGGCACGAATGATCAGTGCCAGCACGCCGCCAATCATCAGCATGGTGAGGCTGAACAGCAGATAGAGCGTGCCAATGTCCTTGTGGTTGGTCGCGTAGACCCAGCGGCGCCAGCCTGTCGGCGCTGCATCGTGGTGGTCGTCGTGCGCAGGATGGGCGGGATGGTCTAGAACGGCACTCATCTGATTTCCTTCTTCATTCTTGTCTTCGGGATAGGGCCGCTCAGCGGCGCGCCGCGGCGACGTCAGCCGGCTGAACAAGCTGCCCGGTCTTGTTGGACCAGTTGTTCTTGGTATAGGTGGCGACCGCCGCGAGGTCGGTATCGCCGAGCTGTTTCCAGGTCGGCATGCCCAGGTTGACCCGGCCCGCCAGCAGCACGGCCAGCTGCACGTTCTTGTCAGGATCCAGCACCACGGCCGAGCCGTCGAGCGGCTTGATCGGGCCGGCACCCTTGCCGCTGGCCTGGTGGCAGGCGATGCAGTTGGCGGCATAGACTTTCTCGCCGCGCTTGAACATGTCGTCCGCGCTCCAGACTTTGGCCGGATCATCGGCCAGCGCGGCCATCTTCTTCTTCTCGCCGCCGACCCAGAGCGAGTAGTCGGCGGCAGAGACCACCTTGACATGGATCGGCATGTAGGCGTGCTCCTTGCCGCAAAGTTGCGCGCATTGGCCGTAGTAGTCGCCGATCTTCTCGGCCAGGAACCAGGTGTCGCGCACAAAACCCGGAATCGCCGCCTGCTGGATGCCCAGCGCCGGCACCATCCAGGCATGGATCACATCGTTGGCGGTGGTGATGATGCGGACCTTGCGGTTGACCGGAACCACCAGCGGATGATCGACCTTGAGCAGGTAATCGTCCACCACCTCGCCCTTCTTCGGGCCGCCGTTGTTGGACATTTCGCGCTGCGCGCGGTCCAGCGAAGAAATGAAACCGATGCCCTCGCCTTCACCCTTGAGGTAGTCGTAGCCCCACTTCCACTGCATGCCGGTGACCTTGATCGTAAGGTCGGCATTGGTGGTGTCTTTCATCGCGATGACCAGTTTGGTGGCCGGCAGCGCCATCAGGATCACGATGATGAAAGGCACCAGCGTCCAGATGATTTCGACCGTCACCGACTCGTGGAAATTGGCCGCCTTGTGTCCGACCGACTTGCGATGCTTCCAGATCGAATAGAACATCACGCTGAACACGGCGACGAAGATCACCGTGCAGAGAATCAGCATCAACCAGTGAAGCCAGGCCTGGCCTTCGGCGATCTTGGTGACCGGCGCCTGCAGATTCAACTGGTTGACGGCCGGTCCGCCGGGCAGGTCGTTGACAGCATGAGCGACCGTGAATGCCGAACTGGCCGCCCAGGCTGATGCCGCCAACAGCATGCCAGTCAATCTATCGAAAATGCGCTTCATCATGCTCTCTTTTTAGTTGTCTCAGATTGGCGAAATGGGACCCGGGCAGCACTTTCAGGCAGCGTGGCCTGGATCCTGGCTCGACTCAAAACACGGGCGATTGTAGTTCAGCTTTTTTTTGCAAACAGCGCTGTTGTCAAGTCCTTTTCTCAAGGATTACCCGAATAATTCTTGCGCTGGCTCAATGCCTCCCGCATTTGAGCCAATGAAAGCACCGTTTCGGCTCGCACATCAAGCCGGGCCGACGGCTTCAGAGCGTGGCCGTAAATCAGTTCGAACGTCAGCTGCAGCGGTGCGCCGGCCAGCGCCTGCTGCAGTTGCTGATGCCAGCGGCGTCCGCGCAAGCCGGCAAATCGCCGAGGATGCAGATTGCGGCCCAGCCCGCGCAGTTCCTCCAGCAGCCGCTGCGGCGTCTGGTAGGTCAGCGTGACGCGCTCCATGTCCATCACCGGCTCGGCAAAGCCGGCGGCCATCAGCATGTCGCCCCAATCGTGCATGTCGGTGAACTCATGCGCCGGCGCCGGCCAGCCCAGCGCCTGATAGAGGCCGCGCAATTCCTGCAGCGTATCGGGGCCCAGACAGGAGAACATCAGGAAGCCGTCGACCGCCAGCGCGCGGTGCCACTGCGCCATCAGGCCCTGCGGATCGGCTGTCATGTGCAGCGCCATGTTCGACCACAGCATTTGAACCGCGCCATCGGCGGGCGTCTCGAAGCGCGCCGGACGGGACGTCCAGCGCGCCGGATGCCACCATGGCCGACCCAGCGCGCTCGCGGCCCGGTCCGCGCGCTGGGCCTGAGACTCGACCACAAAGCAGTCCGCCTCCGGGTAGCGCCGCAGCAGCGAGGCGTGCGCCTGCAGGCCGCCGCGCACCGGCTCCCAATGCGCCCAGTTCTGCGGCCGCAGCTTGATCCAGTCGAGCCGCTGCTGCATGCGCCGCGCCACTTCCTCGTGCAGCCACGGCGAGGTGAGGGCCGGCATTTGCTGCCAGCGCCGGACGGCGTGCGGATCGATCGTGGGCGGAAGCTGGGCGGACATCGTTGGGATGGAAGAAAGACGCCAGAGTATATTGAGTCCATGTTCTCCGCCTGGATCAGAGGGGTGCTCGATGCGCTGCCGAGCCAGTGCATGGTTTGCCATGCCTGGCCCAGCCAGAGCATTTGCGAGCCTTGCGTCAGCCGTTTCGCGCAGCCCAAGGAGCGCTGTCGGACCTGCGCGCTGGCGCTGCCGCCGGGCGTCGAGCAGTGCGGACAGTGCGTCCGGGATCCGCCGCCGCTGGACCATTGTCTGGCCGCGGTGTCCTACGAATACCCCTGGGCTGACCTGATCGTCGGCTACAAATTCCGCCAGCAGCCGGGGCGCGCCGCTGCGCTCGCACTGTTGCTGCACAGCACGCCGTGGGTGGAGCCGGCGCTGGACGCCGCCAGCCTGGTATTGCCAATGCCGCTATCGCCAGCACGCCTGCGCACGCGTGGCTTCAACCAGGCGCTGCTGCTGGCACGGCAGCTCGCGCCCCGAAAGACTGAGCACCATCTGCTGCTGCGCATCAAGGACACGGCGCCGCAAAGTTCACTGCATCGGGCAGAACGGCTGGACAGCCTGCGTCATGCATTTGCCGTCGATCCGCTGCTGCAGGGTCGGGTCAAAGGGGCACGGCTGGTGCTGGTGGACGATGTCATGACCAGCGGCGCCACGCTTTTCTCCGCCGCCCGGGTGCTGCGTGCAGCCGGCGCCGCCCACATCACGGGCTTGGTCATTGCGCGTACGGAATAATGCCCTCATGTTTCATATCGTCCTGGTCGAGCCCGAGATCCCGCCCAACACCGGCAACATCATCCGCCTGGCCGCCAACACCGGTTGCCGCCTGCATCTGATCGAACCGCTGGGTTTTTCGATGGACGACAAGCACATGCGCCGCGCAGGTCTCGACTATCACGAGTACGCCGAGCTCAGGCGCCATGCCAACTGGCACGAATTTCTTGAGACCGAGCAGCCGGCGCCCGAGCGGATGTTCGCGCTGACCACCCGTGCCAGCCGCCTCGTGCATGAAGTGCGCTTTGCGCCCGGTGACTGGCTGGTGTTCGGCGCCGAGACGCGCGGCCTGAGCGAACTGGTGCGCCAATCGTTCGCGCCGGCGCAAAGCCTGAGGCTGCCGATGCTTGCCGGTCAACGCAGCTTGAATTTATCGAACGCCGTTGCCGTCGCGGTGTTCGAAGCGTGGCGACAAAACAGCTTCGGCTGTTAAGCGCCCAGCCGCTTGCTGGAAGGCCAGCCGAAGCGTTGGAATTGCCCTGCATTGAATGCTGGACTTCAAGAATATATCTGTCCAGCAAAGCTATTGCGCCGTCCGGCAAAGGTTTGTGGCGTCAAGGCCCTTAGCATCTTCAATGCCTTTGCGAAAACACTGCTTCAATCAAGAGGAAATTTTCATGTCCATGATGAAACTGAAAACCCTGCTTTTGCCAGCCTTGCTCCTTGTAAGCGCGGCGATCAACACCGAAACGGCAAACGCCTGCTCGCGCGTTGTTTATCAGGGGCCAAACGGCACCATCATCACTGCACGTTCGATGGACTGGAACGAGGACATGGGTACCAACCTCTGGATCTTCCCCACAGGCATGGCGCGCAACGGCGAAGTCGGACCCAACTCGCTCCAATGGACTTCAAAATTCGGCAGCGTGATCGCCACGGCATACGACAGTTCCAGCACGGACGGCATGAATGAAAAAGGACTCGTTGCCAACCTGCTCTGGCTCGCAGAATCGGAATACGCAAACTGGGATCAGAGGAAACCCGGACTCTCCATCGCGGCGTGGGTGCAATACGTGCTTGACTCGTACGCCACAGTGGATGAGGCTGTGAAAAGCTTAGGCAAAGAAGAATTTGTCATCGTCACTGGCGGCACGCCGGGCAGAAACTCGCTCGCAACGCTGCATCTGGCCATCTCGGACACAACAGGCGACAACGCCATCTTTGAATACATTGGCGGAAAACTCGTCATCCATCACAACCGGTCGTATCAGGTGATGACGAACTCCCCCATCTTCGAAAAACAGCTTGCACTGAATGAATACTGGAAGCAAATCGGCGGAACCGTCATGCTGCCGGGCACCAATCGCGCGGCCGACCGATTTGTACGCGCGTCGTTTTACATCAATGCTATCGCGCAGACGGCAGACCCCCACGTCGCAGTCGCCAGCGTATTCAGCGTCATTCGCAATGTTTCCGTACCGTTCGGCATCAGCACCCCGGGACAGCCCAACATCTCCTCAACAAGATGGCGCACTGTTGCTGACCAGAAGAACAAGATTTACTTCTTCGAATCGGCGCTCACGCCCAACACATTCTGGGTCGAGTTCAAGGACATCGACTTTTCCAGCAGCGGCAAAGTCAAAAAACTCAGCGTCTCCAACAAGGAGTCCTACTCAGGCAACACTGCTGACAAGTTTGTGGAAACCGAGCCCTTCAAATTCATGGGTTTGTAAAACCATCGACCCTGGCTCATTGGCGACCGCGAATGTTGGCCATCAGCCTGGTGGAGCCCGCCAACATCACCAGCTGCCCATTTTCAAAAATGGAAGTCGGCAATCGAGCGCAACGCAATTCGGCAGCGCAGCGTAACCTGCCGGCCACGAAGGGCAGGTCTCTGGAAGTCCAATTGATTGTTGACTTGTGAGTCGCCGCTACCACATCAACTGATACCGATCTACTAGTTCCACAGAACAGTATCCCGCTAAGGAGCTACTAGAAAAAGGGTAGCCCGGTGCCATTCACACGCAAAGGGATCGCTCCAAAAATTGACTCATCGCTGGGGAACTTCTCAGCGACAGAATATTTACGGAGAGTTCCATGAAGCGCAGTCTGAAAAGCCTATTTTCCCTGATCGCCCTGTCCTCGCTCACGCTTGCCAGCACACAGTCATTGGCAAGTACAGCATCCGTGGCTGAAATCGGTCTCAACAAGGGACAGTCGATCAACCTCGTGCTGCCCATCCAGAGCAGTGCTCAAAACTACACGGCGGGGTCACTGGATATCACCGTGAACGGTACATCGTTTCTGGCCTTTTGCATCGACCCGTTCCAGTATGCTTCACACTCAGCGCTGACCTATACGTCCTATTCGGACTTGAACACATTGGGCAGCTCAGCTGCGGTTGTCTCGAATCTTTACTCGCAGTCCTATGCCAGCACCCTTGGCAATGCCACCAACAGTGCAGCTTTCCAACTCGCCCTATGGGATCTGGCGAAGGACGATGGTGTCCTGACAACTGGCGGCGTACACACAACAAACTCGACCAACACCACCGTGGCCGCAGCCGCCAACAGCATGATCTACAACGCGCAGCATTCAAGTGGTTCAACGCAGTACAGCTTCAACCTGTACACCAACGGCAACAAGCAGGACTATCTGGTGGCCTCTGTCACTGCAGTGCCGGAACCAGAAACCTACGCGATGCTGCTGGCCGGTCTGGGCCTGATGGGATTCACGGTGCGTCGTCGCAGACAATCCGCGATCGGTTATTGATGGTCAATCAAACTCAACGAACAACGGGGGCAGCGGCTCCCGTTCTTGTTTTTGAACGGCAGTGGGGATTGCGATCAGTCTCGTACTGACTGCCACTATCACTGAAAGCTGTTAGCCAGGACCGTCGGGCATCTGTGGAGCGAAATGTAATTCGGCACAGCGCAAGCAGTCTTTCATGCTGGGTGGTTCGTGTGTGCCGATGACCCTGCGG
>JBMOJJ010000568.1:0-1527 GCA_049315845.1 Rhodoferax sp. | reverse complement strand
AACGATCAGGCCAGCCGACTCTGCCAAGGAGATGAAATCCAAGGGCGAAAGCAAACCTCTTTTGGGGTGATGCCAGCGAAGCAAAACTTCAACAGAAGCCATCGCGCCGCTGGCAATATCTACAATGGGTTGGTAAACCAGACTCAGTTCCTTGCGCTCAATGGCATGGCGCAATTCTTCCACCAGGGCAAAGCGGTCTGACAAGGCCTGGCTCATGCTGGACGTAAAAAACAGGTAGTTGTTTCGGCCAGATTCCTTGACGCGGTACATCGCGGTGTCGCTGCTCTTGAGCAAATCGGCCACGCTCAGGCCATCTTGCGGGAACATGGCCACGCCGATGCTGGAGCCGATGTACAAGGTTTGGTCTTGAATGGCGAAGGGCTCAGACAAGGCTTTCAGCAGTTTTTCGGCCAGATGCTGCACGCCAGAGACATCGTCCACATAAGGCAAAAAGACAATGAATTCGTCCCCACCCTGGCGTGCCACGGTGTCTTCGGTGCGCACGCTATTTGTCAGACGCTGGGCGACTTCAATCAGCAACAGGTCACCAACGTCGTGGCCCAGTGAATCATTGACGGCCTTGAATTGGTCCAGATCAATGAACAGCACGGCCGCCTTGTCTTGCTTGCGTCGCCCAGACTCGACCGACTGCTTGACGCGCTCCAGCAGCAACGCGCGGTTCGCCAGGCCGGTGAGCGAGTCATGCGTGGCCATGTGCAGGATGTCTTCTTCGGCGCGCTTGCGGTCCGTGATGTCGATGCGGATTGAGATATACCGGACCACATCGCCTTCGGCATCCATCAGCGGCACAATGGCCGAATCTACCCAGTACAGTTCGCCCGCTTTGTTGCGGTTGCAAACGATGCCCCGCCAGATCTTGCCAGCGCCAATGGTTGCCCACATGTCAGCAAAAAAGCCCGGCGGATGGGTGCCAGAATTGACGATTCGGTGATCTTGCCCCAGCAATTCTTCGCGGCTGTAGCCACTGACCTCCACAAACTTGCTGTTGACCTGCACGATGCGACCAGACAGGTCGGTGGCAGACAGAATCGAATGCTGGTCGATGGCCTGCAGATAGGTGGAGAGTTCTGCCAGAGCCTGCTCAACCCCCTGCTTGGCGATCAGCAGTTCGCGGTTGGTTCTGGCTTCGAGCTCGGATTTTTCAAGCTGGGTTTGCGTTTCTACCAGCCGGAGTTCTTTCTTTGACAAGCGCCAGTTAAACCAAGTCAGGGCCAGAAAGCTGGCGATCAAAATACCAAACGCAAAGATCGAGGTCTGCCGGATCTGTGCACCGGCCCGGAGTTCGGCGCGGTCCAGCGGAATGGTGATTGACAGTGCACCCAGCAGTTGGTTCAGACTCCATTGCTTGTGAAGTTCCGTGCCTTCGCTGACCCGGCGGGCAAGCACATCGGGTGTCCGCTCGTAAGTGTTGTGGCACAGCACGCAAGACACTTGCGACGCCGGGTCCGCCGCCAGGTAGCGCAGCACACGCTGTCCGTTTTGGTCTTCAAAGCGGTAGATGGGTGA
>JBMOJJ010000012.1:0-27614 GCA_049315845.1 Rhodoferax sp. | reverse complement strand
GACATGTTGCCCAAAGAGGCGCCAATGCCGCCCTGAGCCGCCACCGTGTGTGAGCGCGTTGGAAAGACTTTGGACAGCACCGCTACCTTCAGGCCGGCTCTGGCAAGCTGGAGTGAGGCGCGCATGCCAGATCCGCCAGCGCCGACGATGACGACATCAAATTTGCGTCTGGGGAGTTTGGATGTAACAGTCATTGTGGGTGTCTCTGAATTGTCGAATGGTGCCGCTTGTGCTTTGGGAGATCTTCATATCAACAGCTACTGGCGCCACAGGACCTGAATCGCCCAGCCGGCACAGGAAATCAGCCAGACGATGCTGAAGACCTGCAGCAGGAGTCGCAGCCCAACCGGCTTGACATAGTCCATCCAGATTTCGCGCATGCCGACCCAGACGTGAAACACCAGGGCGATGACGATGCTGAAGGTCAGGGCTTTCATCCACTGGGGCGCAAAGACGCCTGACCAGTTCTCGTAGCCGATCGGGCCCTTGCTGAAGATGATCTGCGCCAGGACCAGCGCGGTGAACAGGGTCATCAGCGCCGCGGTGACGCGCTGCGCCAGCCAGTCCCGCAGGCCGTAACGGGCGCCCAACACGACGCGCTTGGAACCATAGTTGACAGGCATCGTGCTTCCCCTAGTAAAGGCCAAACAGCTTGGCGCCAAGCAGCAGCGTCAGGCCGGTACTTGTTGCCAGCGTAACGACGGCCGATGACCTGCCAAATTCCTTGCTCACGGCTTCATGGCTCATATCCATCCACAGGTGGCGAATCCCCGCAATCAGATGGTGCAGGAAGGCCCAGATCAGGGCCAGAGCGATCACTTTCCAAAATGCGCCAGGCAGGCCGAGCATCCCGACATTGAAAGCGAATTTGAATTTTGCAAATGAAATTTCGGAAGAAATGGAACTGTCGAACATCCAGACCAGAAAGGGCAGCAGCAGGAACATCAGGAGTCCGCTGATCCGGTGCATGCCCGACACCACCGCAGCCATCGGCCAGCGGTAGCCCGGAAGGTCTCTGAATGCGTTGATGTTGCGAAACTCGGGCCGCTTCGGCTTTGCGCCTGTTGCTGATTCGGACATAGTCTGTTTTCCATGATTCTGCTAACTTGCTTGCTGCGCGGTCTGGACCGTCTGCATGAAATTTTATGGCATGGTCGCCATGGGGGCCGGTTCAGTTCAATCGGTTGCAATAGTAGTGCGTGTCGGTGCGATAGTAGCCGCGACGCAGTTCCATCGGCACATCCTTGTAGGTGTAGGCAATTCTCTCGACACTGAGCAGGGGCGATCCGAGAGCGACTTTCAGCAACTGCTCGCGCCCGCCTGTGGCGGGTTCAGCGCGTATTTTTTCTTCTGCGCGAACCATGCGGACATTGAATTCGGTCTCAAACAGTGCATACATGGGCCCCTGGTGGTTGGCCAGTCGCTCAGCGGTCAGACCCTTGAATGGGGTCGCAGGCAGCCAGATATCTTCCAGAATGGTTGGGGTGGCGACAAAACTGAGCACCCGGCGCACTTGCAGCACGGCGTCCCCGCTGCGCACGGCCAGCGCGCGCGCCACATCGGCGCTGGCACTTGTGCGCCGACACTCAATGATGTCGCGGTGGGCTGGTCCTTCGCTGCCGGGAGTGCCGCTGTTGGGTACCAGTTTCAAGAATCGAAACTGCACCTGCTGCTCGGCGTGCGTGGCAACGAAAGTCCCCTTGCCTTGTCGTCGCACCAGCAGATTCTCTGCGGCCAAGTCATCGATTGCCTTTCGCACCGTGCCTTGGCTAACGTGAAACCGTGTTGCAAGTTCCATTTCGCTCGGAATCACCTCGCCGGGTTTCCATTCGCCGAGTCGCAGACTGTTGAGCAGCATGCTCTTGATCTGCTGGTACAGAGGGCTGAACGATGGTGTCAGCGATGTCGCGCTTTCACTGGCGACGGGACTTGGGTCAGTGGATTTGATGGGTGATGTGGACATCGATCTTTGTCCTCCTGCGGTGTGGGTTTGCTTTGCTTGCATGATATCTTATATAAGACATAAGACAAATTTAGAAGTCAGGGTTTTCCAGAGTAAACTAGCAACGCAGTCTGTGCGGTTCAGCTAACCCGCTTGAGCCACGCCGACACCGGTTTCACAACAAGTCTGGAGTCTCACCATGAGCAAAAAGCCCGTCCGCGTCGCCGTCACTGGCGCTGCAGGTCAAATTGGTTATGCAATCCTGTTCCGCATCGCTTCAGGCGAGATGCTGGGCAAAGATCAACCTGTCATCCTCCAGTTGCTGGAGGTTCCGCTGGAGAAGCCGCAGCAGGCGCTGAAGGGCGTGATGATGGAGTTGCAAGACTGTGCGTTCCCGCTGCTC
Source organism: Rhodoferax sp. (assembly GCA_049315845.1). GTDB lineage: Bacteria > Pseudomonadota > Gammaproteobacteria > Burkholderiales > Burkholderiaceae_C > Rhodoferax. The sequence continues at coordinate 25,269 of JBMOJJ010000012.1, read as the reverse complement.
GCAGGCATGGAAGCACACGCCGACCCGATGACGGCGTTCAAAGACGCCGATTACGCCTTGTTGATCGGCTCGCGTCCGCGCGGTCCCGGCATGGAGCGTGCTGAATTGCTGGCAGTGAACGGCGCAATTTTCACTGAACAGGGAAAAGCGCTCAATGCGGTGGCAAGTCGCGATGTCAGGGTGCTGGTGGTTGGCAATCCGGCCAATACCAACGCCTATATCGCCATGAAGAGCGCGCCGGATCTGCCGCGCAAGAACTTCACGGCCATGCTGCGGCTGGACCACAACCGCGCCTTGAGCCAATTGGCTTCCAAGACAGGCAAGCCGGTTGCCGAGATCGAAAAAATGGCGGTGTGGGGCAATCATTCGCCCACGATGTATGCCGACTACCGTTTTGCCAATGTCAACGGTGCCAGCGTGAAGGAAATGATCAATGATCATGACTGGAACGTGAACACCTTCCTGCCGACGGTCGGCAAACGCGGCGCAGCCATCATTGCCGCCCGCGGCGTGTCGTCGGCTGCATCGGCTGCCAACGCCGCCATCGACCACATGCGTGACTGGGTTCTCGGAACCAACGGCAAATGGGTCACGATGGGGATCCCGTCGGACGGTCAGTATGGAATCCCGAAGGACACGATGTTCGGTTTTCCGGTGACCTGCTCGGGTGGCGGCTACCAGGTTGTCGAGGCCTTGCCGGTTGACGCATTCAGCCAGGAATGTATCAACAAGACGCTCAAGGAGTTGCAGGAAGAGCAAGCCGGCGTTGCACACCTGATTGTTTGACGCGGATTGTCGGTTGACGGATCCGCGTACCGCGGCGTCCTGTGCCGGCGCTGCTGTGATCGATGGCGTGGTGCGGGGGCGGGCCTGATAGGCTGCTCGCCGCGCACCGCGCATTTGCCCAATGAGTGCCGGGGGATGTCATGAAACGTTTGATTGTTATTGCAGTTGCGATGGTTGCGCCTGGGCTTGTGTGGCCCCAGACAAGCCAACCCGCAGCGACCGGGACTAAGGTTGCTGCTACGGCCACGGTTGCGCCCAAGCCTCGAACCGGGGTAAGGCGCTCCGCGCTCAAGGCGGTCGAAGAAATCACACCCGTCGATGACGATGTTTCTGTCAACCTGACCGAGGAAGAACTCGAACTGGCCAAGCGTGTCCATGTCGGACTGATTCATTGTGAGCTGGGTTCGTCAGTCACCATCACGGCGAGTGAGAAGCGGCCCGGTTTCTTCTCTGTAAAAACCAGGACCGCAAGTTTTCGGATGCATCCTGTCACCAGTCGCACTGGCGCAATTCGGCTGGAGGATCCCAGGGCGGGCGCAATGTGGCTGCAACTGGGCAACAAGTCGATGCTGATGAGTCAAAAACTCGGTCAGCGACTCGCCGATGATTGCATCAGCCCGGACCAGGCGGTGGTGGCCGAAATGTTGAAGAAAAATCCGCTACCCAGCATTCTCGATGCGCCCGTGGCAAAGACGAGCAAATAATTCGAAGGTTGGCCCCCTGTCCGCAAAGCGGCCACCATTTAACTGATTGATAAGGAGCAAACATGTTGCAGAACTACCGCGTCCACGTTGCTGAACGCGCCGCCCTGGGCATTCCACCATTGCCACTGTCTGCCACGCAGACCGGCGAACTGATCGAACTGTTGAAGAATCCGCCGCAAGGTGAAGGCGCCGCTTTGGTGGAACTGATAACTCACCGCGTCCCGGCAGGCGTCGATGATGCGGCGAAAGTGAAGGCAAGCTACCTGGCCGCGCTCGCCCAGGGCAGCGAGAAGTGCGCACTGATCTCTCGTGAGAAGGCCACGGAGTTGCTTGGGACCATGCTGGGCGGCTACAACATCAGCCCCCTGATCGACCTGCTTGACGATGCAGCGGTCGCTGCGGTGGCGGGCAATGGTTTGAAGAAGACGCTGCTGATGTTCGATCAGTTCCACGACGTGAAGGAAAAAGCCGACCAGGGCAATTCAAACGCAAAGGCGGTGCTGCAGAGCTGGGCGGATGCCGAGTGGTTTACTTCCCGTCCTGAGGTGCCAAAGTCGATCACGATCACGGTGTTCAAGGTAGAGGGGGAGATCAATACGGATGACCTGTCGCCTGCGCCGGATGCGTTCAGCCGCCCTGACATACCTTTGCATGCATTGGCAATGCACAAGAACGCGCGTCCAGGAATCACGCCCGAGGAGGACGGCAAACGCGGTCCGGTCAAGTTTATTTCCGGTCTCAAGGCCAAGGGCAATCTGGTGGCTTATGTCGGCGACGTGGTCGGTACCGGATCCTCCCGCAAGTCCGCCACCAATTCGGTGCTCTGGTTCACCGGTGAGGACATTCCATTCGTACCGAACAAGCGCTTTGGTGGCGTTTGTCTGGGCTCGAAGATTGCGCCCATCTTCTATAACACCATGGAGGACTCAGGCGCGCTGCCAATCGAGCTCGATGTCAGTCAGATGAACATGGGCGACGTGGTGGAGTTGCGGCCCTATGACGGGCTGGCGCTGAAGGACGGCAAGGTGATTGCCAATTTCAAGGTCAAAAGCGATGTTCTGTTTGACGAAGTCCGTGCTGGCGGCCGAATTCCGCTGATTATCGGAAGAGGTCTGACTGCCAAGGCGCGCGAGGCGCTGGGCTTGCCGGTCAGCACCCTGTTCCGTTTGCCGCAGAACCCGGCAGATACGGGCAAGGGTTTTACCCTGGCGCAGAAAATGGTCGGGCGCGCCTGTGGTCTGCCCGAGAGCCAGGGCGTGCGCCCCGGTACTTACTGTGAACCCCGGATGACGAGCGTTGGCTCCCAGGATACAACGGGCCCCATGACACGCGACGAACTCAAAGACCTGGCTTGCCTGGGCTTTAGCGCCGACCTTGTCATGCAGTCGTTCTGCCATACCGCGGCCTACCCGAAACCCGTCGATGTGAGGATGCACCATGAACTGCCCGAATTCATCAGCACACGCGGCGGTGTATCGCTGCGCCCGGGCGACGGCATCATCCACAGCTGGCTGAACCGCATGTTGTTGCCCGACACGGTGGGAACTGGCGGCGACAGCCATACCCGCTTTCCAATCGGCATCAGTTTCCCGGCCGGTTCCGGCTTGGTGGCGTTTGGTGCCGCAACAGGCGTGATGCCGCTCGACATGCCTGAGAGCGTGCTGGTGCGGTTCAAGGGAAAGATGCAGCCCGGGATCACCTTGCGCGATCTGGTCAACGCGATTCCGCTGTACGCGATCAAGGCCGGTTTGCTGACAGTGGCCAAGCAAGGCAAGAAGAACATTTTTTCAGGTCGTATTCTTGAAATTGAAGGTCTGCCTGATCTGAAAGTGGAGCAGGCTTTTGAGTTGAGCGACGCTTCGGCCGAACGCAGCGCCGGTGGTTGCACCGTGCATCTGAACAAAGAGCCGATCATCGAGTACATCAGCAGCAATATCGTTTTGCTGAAATGGATGATTGCCAGCGGCTACTCGGACGTTCGCACGATCAGCCGACGTATCAAGGGTATGCAGGCATGGCTGAATGACCCGCAGTTGCTCAAGGGCGATGCTGACGCCGACTATGCGGCGGTGATCGAAATCGACCTGGCAGATATTCACGAACCGATCGTGGCTTGCCCGAATGATCCGGACGATGTCAAGACTCTGTCTGAAGTGGCCGGCGCCAAGATTGACGAGGTCTTCATTGGATCGTGCATGACCAACATTGGTCATTTCCGCGCGGCGAGCAAGTTGCTCGAGAACAAGAGGGATATCCCGGTCAAACTGTGGATGGCGCCTCCGACAAAAATGGACGCCAAACAACTGACCGAAGAGGGTCACTACGGTGTGCTGGGTTCGGCCGGCGCCCGCATGGAAATGCCGGGCTGCAGTCTATGCATGGGCAATCAGGCACAGGTCAGGGAGGGGGCGACCGTGTTCTCCACTTCGACCCGCAATTTCCCGAATCGCCTGGGCAAGAACAGCTACGTCTATCTGGGCAGCGCTGAGCTGGCCGCCATCTGCTCCAAGCTCGGTCGCATTCCATCGAAGCAAGAGTACATGGCCGACATGGGGGTGCTGACAGCGGCCAGTAACAGCGTCTATCAGTACCTGAATTTTGACAAGGTCAAAGACTATACCGACGCTGCTGCGGGCGTCAGGGACAGCATGCCGGCGTGACCGGTGGCTGCCAGCCGGATCCCGGTTGGTAGCGCCCTCGGGCAGAGATGTCCGACAGGCCGGCTGCCGAGGCGCCTGTCGGAAGCAGCACGGTGAGCCGGGGTCAGGCGGTTAAACTCCGCGCAGTCGCAAGTGAGCCAGATTCTCTATTTTCCCTGAGGAGTCCGCCATGTTTTTTGGCAAGCTGTTGCCGCGCGAAGGCAATTTCTTCGAAATGTTCAACCAGCACGCGGACCGCATCGTAGAGGCGGCACACGCGTTCTCAAAACTTGTCGCAAATTACAGCGATCATCACCTGCGTCAAAAATACAATCAGGATGTGGACAATGCGGAGCGGGCGGCGGACCGTGTCACCCACGATGTGAACAAGGCGATTCACATAACCTTCATCACGCCGATAGACCGTGAGCAGATTCACACCCTGATCAATACCATGGACGACATAGCCGACCTGATTCAGGACTCGGCCGAGACCATGGCGCTTTATGACGTGCATCACATGACGGAGGACATCACTCGATTGACCGACCTGAGCGTGAAATGCTGTGAACGGGTGCGCGATGCGGTGACCATGTTGGCCAAAATTGCGGATCCGGCGACGGCGGCGGCAGCGCTGAAGACCTGCGAGGAGATTGACCAGCTTGAGTCGGACGCTGACCGCGTCATGCGCAGCGCGATGAGCAAGCTATTTCGCGAAGAACCGGACGTGCGGGAGGTCATCAAGCTCAAGGCTATCTACGAGTTGCTGGAGACGATCACCGACAAATGTGAGGACGTCGCCAACGTGATCGAGGGCATCGTCCTCGAAAATTCCTGAGGCAAAACTGTCATGGCTTCGGTTCAGGTTGGGCTGTGGGTGGTGGCGCTGCTGGTGGTGTTGGCGCTGGCATTCGATTTCATGAACGGGTTTCATGACGCTGCGAACTCCATCGCAACCGTTGTTTCAACCGGTGTATTGAAACCCGGACAGGCGGTTCTTTTTGCCGCAGTCTTCAATTTCATTGCGATATTTGTTTTTCAACTGAGCGTTGCGGCAACCATTGGAAAAGGACTGGCCCAGCCTGGCGTGGTCGATGTGCATGTTGTTTTCGGGGCCTTGGTGGGCGCCATCAGCTGGAACTTCATTACCTGGTATTACGGTATTCCGAGCAGTTCATCGCATGCGCTTATCGGGGGCATCGTCGGCGCCGTCATATCGAAGTCCGGCGCCTCGACGCTGGTGTTTTCCAGCATCCTGAAGACCGTGGTCTTCATCTTCGTATCGCCACTGATGGGGTTTTTGCTGGGCTCCCTGATGCTGATTGGTGTCTCCTGGCTGCTTCGCCGCAGCACGCCGAGTCGGGTTGATCGCTGGTTTCGTCGTCTGCAACTGGTATCGGCGGGTGCCTATAGCCTTGGCCATGGTGGCAACGATGCGCAGAAGACGATCGGCATTGTCTGGATGCTGCTGATTGCCACCGGCTACAGCGTGGCGGAAGACAAATCACCGCCTACCTGGGTGGTGCTGAGCTGCTACACCGCGATTGCCATGGGGACCTTGTTCGGCGGTTGGCGTATTGTCAAGACGATGGGGCAAAGACTGACAAAGCTCAAGCCGGTGCACGGCTTTTGCGCTGAGACCGGCGGGGCGATCACGCTTTTTGTGGCTGCCATATTTGGCATTCCGGTTTCAACAACGCACACCATCACCGGGGCCATCGTCGGTGTCGGGGCTACGCAGCGCGCCAGCGCCGTGCGCTGGGGGATCGCTGGCAACATCATATGGGCCTGGATTCTGACGATTCCAGCCACCGCGTTCGTGGCCGCGATCGCTTACTGGGTCAGTCTGCAGATTTTCTAATCCGGGGCTGCGGTGTCGCCCAGGCCCAGCGGCATGTCCATCAAGACCACGTCTTGCCATTGGTCAAATTTCCAGCCACAGGATTTGAGCGTTCCGACCGGCGTGAAGCCGATTGACCGATGCAGTGCGATCGAGCCGATATTGGCAGAATCACCAATCACGGCGATCAGTTTTCGAACACCGACTCGTTCGGCCTGGGCGGCGAGTTCACTCAGCAGCGCCCGCCCAATCCCGCGGCCTTGCGCGTCCCCCGCCATGTAGATGGAGTCTTCCGCTGAAAACCGATAGGCTGGTCGTGGCTTGAACCAGTTGCAGTAGGCGAAACCCAGCATCTGATGACCCTCGACTGCCACAAGATAAGGCAGTCCCTTGGTCAATACATCGGCTCGACGACTTTCCATCTCGCCGTATGAGGGCGGTTCGAGCTCGAAGGTGCCTGTGCCAACGATCACATGGTGGGCGTAAATGGCGCAAATGGCCGCGATATCCTCGGTTTGACTGGGTCGAATGATGGGCATAAAAATTGGAAACGTTATAATTGCAGACCATTCAGTGTGTCGCTGGCCAGGTGGTCATGTCGCGTGTCTCAAACACTGGATCAAGTGCTCAGTTAATTGGTGGAAATAAAACTCCACTGCCCAAAGGATATACCATGGTCGTTATTCGACTCGCCCGTGGCGGTGCCAAAGCACGCCCGTTCTTCAATATTGTTGTAGCCGACAAACGCACGCGTCGTGATGGCCGTTTCATTGAGCGTATTGGTTTTTACAACCCGATAGCGACTGCCAATGAGGAGAGCATCCGTATCGCCCAGGATCGCCTGACCTACTGGCAAAGCGTGGGTGCCCAGGCGTCTCCCACGGTGGATCGTCTGGTCGCTCAAGCAGCCAAAAAAGCGGCTTGATGTCATTGTGATGCTGCCTGGCCTCGAAGCGGCCGACTTGCCGTCGGATGCGATCGAAGTCGGGCGCGTCAAGGATGCGTGGGGCATCAAGGGTTGGTTCAGAGTCCTGCCTTACAGCGCCGATCCCGAGGCGCTTTTTTCTTCCAAACGCTGGTTTTTGCTGCCTTCAGAAAAAGGCGCCAAGACGTTTTCCGGTGTTGGAAGGCTGGCCATTATCGAGGCCAAGATGCACTCTGGCATGGTGGTCGCATCAGCGCGTGAGGTTGACGACCGGGACACGGCCGAATCTCTGCGTGGCGCTCGCATTTTCGTCTCCCGTTCCAGCTTTCCCACGGCGGAAAAAGATGAATATTACTGGGTCGACCTTATCGGACTCGATGTCATCAACCGCGAGGGCGTTGCGCTGGGTACGGTCAGGGAATTGCACTCGACCGGGGCGCAGACCGTGCTCGTGATGGACTGCGAGCAGGACGGCAAGCGGATCGAGCGAATGATACCTTTTGTGTCGGTTTATGTTGACGACGTCGATCTACCGGGGCGGCGTATTCTGGTTGACTGGCAAGCCGATTTTTGAAGCATTGTCGTATGCGGTTTGATGTCCTCACTTTGTTTCCCGAGTTGTTCGGCCCGTTCTTGACCACCGGCGTCACCCGGCGTGCTTTTTCGTCCGGCCAGATCGATGTCAGACTGACGAACCCGCGTGATTTCGCTAGCGGGAATTACAAGCGGGTGGACGATCGACCCTTCGGCGGCGGTCCTGGCATGATCATGCTGGCTGAGCCCTTGACCCGATGCCTTCAAACTGTTCAGTCGCAAAGGTCCGAAAACCCGCCGGTGGTCCTTTTTTCTCCTGCCGGCAAGACACTCGACCACGCCATGGTCGCGCGCTGGGCGCAGAGTGAGGGTGCTGTTCTGATTTGCGGTCGCTATGAAGGGATTGACCAGCGCTTCATTGAGGCGCACGTGACCGAGCAGATCAGCCTGGGTGACTTTGTGCTGTCGGGCGGCGAAATTGCCGCCTTGGCACTGCTCGATGCCGTGGCGCGCCTGCAGCCCGGCGTACTGAATTCCGCTGACAGTCATCAGCAGGACAGTTTCCACCCCGAACTGGACGGCTTGCTGGACTGTCCCCATTACACGCGTCCCGAAGTCTGGCTGCGCAGCGCTGTGCCCGAAGTGCTGCTGTCGGGACATCATGAGCACATTGAACGCTGGCGGCGTCAGCAGCGGCTGGCAATGACGGCCCGCTTGCGTCCCGAATTGATAGAGCATGCGCGACAGGCGCTGCGCCTCAGTCCCATGGATGAAGCTTTTCTGGCGTCACTGGTCTGAAGGCGGCTATTCGGATCTGAACTTGTCGGGCTATAATCTTTCGTTTATCGATCCTCTGGTAGGCCGCTTGATCGTCCTTGACGAGAAGCTTTCGTGTCAATTCGGACACTGGCGCTGCCAAGATCACGTGAGGACATCATGAATTTGATTCAAACCCTTGAGCAGGAAGAAATTGCTCGTCTCGGAAAGACCATTCCCGATTTCGCCACCGGCGACACCGTTATCGTCAGCGTGAACGTTGTCGAAGGCACACGCAAGCGTCTGCAGGCCTACGAGGGTGTCGTGATCGCCAAGCGCAATCGCGGACTCAACAGCGGCTTCATTGTCCGCAAGATCTCTAGCGGAGAAGGTGTCGAACGTACCTTTCAGACCTACAGCCCGTTGATTGCCAGCATTGAAATCAAGCGTCGTGGTGATGTCCGCCGTGCGAAGCTGTACTACTTGCGCGATCGCAGCGGTAAGTCGGCTCGCATCAAGGAAAAGCTGTCGGTGAAGAAGACGGCAAGCAAGACTATCAGCGAATAGCGCCAGCTGTTTCAGGTATCGCCGCCTCGAGCTCGCGCTTGTGGCGGCTTTTTGTCACTTCAGTTTGTCCACACCTGCCGACATCCCCTTGTCGAAGTTGCCGCACTTCGATCCGCGTCAAGTGCCGGTGCTGGGCGTCGATTCGCATCTGCCTGCGGTGGCGCTGGAGTTGTTGCAGCCTGTGTCCTTGCGCAGGCGATTCGTGTCTCCCCCGGTTTGGGAGCCCGAAATACTGGCCGAGAAAAGATTCCTGGATCGAGCGCCGATGCATGCGGCGGTGCTGGTTCCTATCGTGATGCGCGAGCGGCCCACCGTCCTGTTGACGGAGCGCACGATGCACCTTTCGACCCACTCCGGGCAAATCGCCTTTCCAGGCGGCAAGGTGGACGAGGACGATGCCGATGCATCGGCCACCGCGTTGCGCGAGGCGCAGGAGGAGCTTGGACTGGAGCCAGCTCTGGTGGACGTACTCGGCACTTTGCCCCAATATGTGACGGGATCCGCGTTCATCATTACACCGGTTGTGGGGCTGGTAGATGCCGCTTTTTCGTTGGTCCCCAACAGTTATGAGGTGGCTGATGTCTTCGAGGTTCCGCTGGAATTCCTGATGAACCCGGCCAATCACCAGCGACATGCTTTCGAGTGGGAAGGGGTTCGACGGGAATGGTTTTCAATGCCCTATCAGGACCACAGCACCCAGCGTTTCATCTGGGGCGCCACTGCTGGCATGCTCCGCAACTTCTATCGACTGCTGTCGGTCGGATTCGACAGGCGGCTATGATGGCTGCATGAGCTTCATCTCTGTGCTTATTGCCCTGCTGCTGGAGCAGGCGCGTCCGCTGAGTCGGGGCAATCCGGTGCACGCCGGTCTGCGAGCCTGGGTTCGCTGGAGCACGCGCAATTTTGATGCCGGGAAGTCGTTCCATGGCTGGCTGGCCTGGGGTTTTGCGGTTGGAGCGCCCTCTTTGTTGGTGATGGCTGTCTACTGGTTGCTCGACGCCCTGCTCGGCTGGCCGGTCGCCCTGGTGTGGAGCGTGATGGTGCTGTATGGAACACTGGGTTTTCGGCAGTTCAGTTTCCATTTCACGCAAATCAGGGATGCCTTGGCTGACGGTGATGAAGAACTGGCCCGAAAACTGATGGCCAGTTGGCAGCAGATCGACGCCAGCGAACTGCCGCGTAGCGAGATCGTGCGGCATGTGATCGAGCACTCTGTGCTGTCGGCGCATCGCCATGTGTTCGGTGTCCTGACCTGGTTCTCTTTGCTGGCAGCCTTCGGATTTGGTCCGGCAGGCGCAGTTCTGTACCGTTTGAGTGAATTTGTTGCGCGGTACTGGCAGCATAGGAGCAAAGCCCACTATCAGCCTGTCAGTGAAGCTTTGAAGCAGACCGCCGGCGACGCCTGGCTGGCGATTGACTGGGCGCCAAGCCGGATCACGGCGCTCAGTTTCGCGGTGGTAGGCAGTTTCGAGGAAGCAATTGACTGTTGGCGCAATTATGTGCCGCGCTTTGTCGGGGACAACGACGGCATTATTCTGGCGGCGACTTCCGGCGCCGTGAACATCCGGCTGCAGGCGGCTGAAACACAAAGTGAGCCGTTTGCTGGACAGGCGCCTGAACTTGCGCATTTGGCGGTGGTAGTAGGTCTGGTCTGGCGCACCGTGGTCATGTGGATGGTGCTGCTCGCGCTGCTGACGCTGGCGCATTTGCTGGGCTAGCCTTTCAGTACCTTGCCGCCTGGCTCAATTCTGCGTACAGGTCGCGGTAGATCTTGTAGCGATTGGCGCTGATCCCGACGGGGTTGGTGGCGGACTGGATGGCGGCAAGCACACCGCAGCCTGGCTCGTGCAGATGGCTGCAGTTGTAGAACTTGCAGCGGGAGACGTGAGGTTTCAGGTCCGGCATGTAGGCGGCCAGCTGCGCCGGATCAATATGGTTCAGACCAAATTCCTGGAAACCAGGTGAATCAATCACCGCAGTCGTCTTATCTTTGTCAACCCAGTACCAGGTTGTGCTGGTGGTTGTATGTTTTCCTGAATTGAGGGCCTGAGAGATTTCACTGGTCTGTGCCAGTGCTCCGGGCGCCAGCAGGTTGATCAAAGTGCTTTTCCCTGCGCCCGACGGACCCAGCACAAGCGTGGTTTTTCCGTCCAGCAGTTTGAAGAGAACCGCGCGATCGACCCGGCCCGATTGTTTGAGTGAAAGTGGCAGCACCGGATAGTCCATCTGGCGATAGGGCTGCAGCCAGTCCCAGGCGCGTTCGAAAGGGCCGATCAGATCGCTCTTGTTGAGTGCAATGATTGGTTTGATGTGCTCCGCCTCGGCTGCAATCAGGGCACGAGAAAGTTGACTGCTGGAAAACTCCGGTTCAGCCGCGATCAGGATCAGGATCTGGTCCAGATTTGCCGCAAAGGACTTGGTGCGGATCTTGTCCTGGCGGTAGAGCACATTTCGGCGCTTTTCTATTTTTTCAATCGTGCCTTCGTCGCGCGATGGTTGCCATAGAACGCGGTCGCCCACCAATCCCTCGCTCTTCTTTCCACGCGAGTGGCAAATCAGCCGCCTTCCTTCGGGTGTTTCCACCAGGAAGTGACGCCCATAGTTGGCGACGATCAGGCCGTGCTGGAGTGAATCGGGTGCTGTCAAGTGAATGCTTTGTGCCTGGTGATGATCGGCTCAGGCTGTGATCCGAGCTAGCCGCTCGGACGCCGCCGGGTGAGAGTAGTAGAACTTCACATACAAGGGGTCTGGCGTGAGTGTGGACGCATTGTCCACGTACAGTTTGAGCAAGGCATTGGCAAGGTCCGCTCCGCTGGTCTGCGCCGCCGCGTAGGCATCGGCTTCAAACTCGTGGCGACGTGAAAAAAGGGCAAACACCGGTGTGACAAAGAGACTGAAAACGGGAACCGTCAGCATGAACAGAAGCAAGGCCAGCGCATCGTTGGGTCCATCCGTGTTGGGCTGCACTCCCAGGCCATCGTAAAACCAGACCCGCGCTGCCAACCAGCCCAGCAAGGCAAAGCCCAGCAGGCTCAGGCCGAACATCGAAACGATGCGCTTGATGATGTGCTTGTGCTTGAAGTGCCCGAGTTCATGCGCCAGCACCGCATCAACTTCGCCAGGTAGAAGTTTGGCCAGCAAAGTGTCAAAGAACACTACACGCTTGGCCGCCCCGAAGCCGGTAAAGTAGGCGTTTGCGTGGGCACTGCGCTTGCTGCCATCCATCACGAACAGCCCATTTGCAGCAAAGCCGCAGCGCTGCATGAGCGCGGTGACACGGGCCTTCAGCGTTTCGTCATCCAGCGGAGCAAATTTGTTGAAGAGGGGCGCGATAAGTGTGGGGTAGATCAGCAGCAGCAGCAGATTGAAACCGATCCAGACGCCCCATGCCCACAGCCACCACTGGTTGCCAGCCGCGCCCATCAGCCACAATATCAGAGCGGCGATTGGTAGGCCAACAAGCGTTCCGATCGCGCTGGATCTGATCAGATCGATAAACCACAGCCTGAATGTCATCTTGTTGAAGCCAAAGCGATCCTCGATGACAAAGGTCTGGTACAGGGCCAGCGGCATGTCGATCAGTCCACTGATGACGACAAAACTCGCCAGCAGTGCAATTTGCTGGGCCATGCCCGGACCCAGGAAACTCAGCAGTGTCAAATTGAGCGCTGAGAGTCCGCCCAGCAGTGTCCATGCCAAGAGAACTGCAGAACCCAGTGCCATTTCCACTAGGCTCATCCGGGTCTTGGCGACAGTGTAGTCGGCAGCCTTCTGGTGAGCGCTCAGCGTGATCGACTGCGCGAACAGCGGTGGCACTTGGTTGCGATGCAGTGTTACATGTCGGACTTGCCGGCGGGCAAGCCAGATTCTGAGCAAAGTGCCTGCGATCAGGAACAGCACGAAGGCCCAGGTCAGTGTCCACGACGGGTTGAAATTGAGGAATGATTCAGGCATGGCGACCGAGTTTAGGTCATCGACGACAATTCTGGCCATGACCATGCTGAACCTCCTTGCACTGCAACCGCCTCTCTGCCGATCGGATCTGAATCTCATCTGGCTCGATTGCGAAATGACTGGCCTTGATCCGGAGCAGGATCGGATCATCGAAGTCGCTGTCATTGTCACCGGCCCCCAACTGGAATGTCGCACCGAAGGCCCGGTACTGGTCATTCACCAGAGCAATGAGCAGCTTGAAAAGATGGACGCATGGAACAAGGGCACACATGGCAAGAGCGGCCTGATTGACAAGGTGAGGGCATCAAGCGTTACTGAAGATGAAGCACAAACACAACTGATTGCATTTCTGTCCCAGTATGTGCCCAAGAAGGGTTCTCCCATGTGTGGCAACAGCGTCGGGCAGGACAGGCGCTTTCTGGTCAAGTACATGCCGAAACTGGAGGCTTATTTTCACTACAGAAATCTCGATGTGAGCACGCTCAAGGAACTGTCCAAGCGCTGGCGGCCCGAAATTCATGCCTCGTTCAAGAAACAGCAGCGCCACACCGCGTTGGCAGACGTCCATGAGTCGATTGACGAACTCGAGCATTATCGAAAGCATTTCTTCAAACTTGACAATTAGGTAGAAACCCGAGTTTGTGCCATAATCGCAGGCTGCACCGAAAAAGACGGTGCACATTTGTACATCTCCCTTCATTCACTGGGTCCCGAGCAATCTTGCCTTTGCAACTTTGCGAAAATTGACCCCCCGCCTTGACTGAACTCCCTTGGGGTTGGCGCTGGTTCCGTTTGATGGTTGATGTTTTTTAACCATTGACGGAGCAGTTGCATACCTGCAGCGCTCGCGTGTGAGTAAATTCATGACTGACGCTATTCAAGCGACAGGCGCTAGTTCGCCTGTCGAAAATTCTTCCAATCCAGCGGCGCAAGTGCCGGGCAATGAGGTGCAGACGGTTGAACCGGTTGCCGAGATTCCCAATGGCTTCTTGACGTTCGGTCTGGCAGCCGAATTGATCCATGCGGTGAAGGACCTGGGCTTCACGCAGCCGACCACGGTCCAGCAAAAGACCATCCCACTGGCCATGCAGGGCCATGGTGAGTCGGACCAAACGGCGCGATTCATAGATTTGATGGTCTCCAGTCAGACCGGCAGTGGCAAAACGGCAGCCTTCCTGCTGCCTGTGCTGCACACCCTGCTGACCCAGCAGGCACGGGCGGACGCAAAAGAGCGCGCAGACTTTGAGCATGCGGTCGAGCAGGCTGTTGCCAGAGGCGAAGCGCCGCCCAAGCGCGCCAAGCGCAAAGACCCGACCAATCCGCGCAACTTCTCCGCCGCTGCACCGGGCGCTCTGATCGTCTGCCCGACCCGTGAACTAGCCCAGCAGGTGGCCCACGACGCCATTGATCTGGTGCAGCATTGCCGCGGACTGCGCATTGCCAACGTTGTCGGTGGTATGCCCTATCAGTTGCAGATTGCCAAGCTGCAAAATGCCGATCTGGTGGTGGCGACACCGGGCCGCTTGCTTGATCTGCAACGCTCGATGCAGATCAAACTGGACCAGGTTCAATTCCTGGTGGTTGACGAGGCCGACCGCATGCTGGATCTGGGCTTTTCCGATGATCTGGCGGAGATCAACCAGTTGACCATTGCTCGCAAGCAGACCATGATGTTCAGCGCGACTTTTGCACCGCGGATCCAGCAACTTGCCTCGCGCGTGATGCGTGAACCGCAGCGTCTGCAAATTGACAGCCCGCAGGAAAAACATCAGAACATCCAGCAGAAGCTTTTCTGGGCGGACAATGCGCAGCACAAGCGCAAGCTTCTTGATCACTGGCTACGCGACAGCAGCATCAACCAGGCGATCGTCTTTGCGAGTACACAAATCGAATGTGATGGTTTGGCCAATGATTTGCAGCAGGATGGCTTCTCGGCCGTCGCTTTGCATGGAGCGTTGAGCCAGGGGCTGCGCAACCGTCGTTTGATGGCTCTGCGCCAGGGGCAGGTCCAGATTCTGGTGGCTACCGACGTGGCAGCGCGCGGTATCGATGTGCCGACCGTCAGTCACGTGTTCAACTTTGGCCTGCCCATGAAGGCGGAAGACTACACGCACCGCATCGGCCGCACCGGCCGTGCCGGGCGTGATGGTCTGGCCGTGACTTTTGCCGAGTTCCGGGACCGTCGCAAGATCATGGACATTGAGTTCTACAGCCACCATCAGTTCAAGGGTGAGACTATTGCAGGGCTTGAGCCGCAACAGCGTTTTCCGGACTCACGTCCCAATTCCGGTTTTTCCGGTCGTGACAGCCGTGGCGCTGGCGCTAACCACGCGCCCCGGGACCGCAATTTCGGCGGTGGCGGCCGACCTGCTGGTTTTGGTGCCAATCGTTCCGGCTTTGCCGACAGGAACACCGGAGGCGCCCGCGAGGGCATCAGCTACGAGCGCAAAGGCGGCTTCAATGATCGATTCGCCAGCGCCCGCAACGACAGCGCCGCGCCGCGAGGAGACTTTGGTTCCCGCAAACCGGCATTTGCAAAACCGATGGGCCTCAAGCCCGCTCATAACGGAAAGGTCTTCGTGCCTCGCGATGCCAAAAAGCATTTGGCACGCATAGCCTGAACCGGACCGGCTTCGGTTCAACCCTCTGGTCGGCGCGTTATTGCCTTATAATCGTCGGTTGAGTGGGAAGATCTCGAGTCATTCCTGCTTGGTCGATGCAGCCAGTCTGCACTGACAATTTCCGGAAATTGTTTCATCAACTCACTAGGTAATTTTTCAAATGAAAAAAACGCTCGTATTGGCCGCTGTTATTGCCGCCGCCGCTTTGGTCGCTTGTGGAAAAAAAGAGGAAGCGCCCGCACCTGCACCCGCTCCAGCACCCGCTGCTGCACCGGCACCCGCTGCTGCACCGGCTCCTGAAGCCGCTGCTTCTGGCGCTGCTGCTCCCGCTTCGGCTGCCGCACCCGCTGCCGCACCGTCCGCTGCTGCTGCACCTGAGGCTGCTGCCAGCGCAGCCCCGAAGAAGTAATACTGCGCCTGCTCAGTTTTTTGAGCAACAAAAAGCCACCTGCGGGTGGCCTTTTTGTGTCCAGGAAGGAGTATTTACCGGACCGCGCCGCAACCGTGCGGGCACAAGACGGTCAGCATCGCTACCGGTGACTATTTCAGATCATCGGCAAGCGCTTTGACAATGCGCTGCGCGTTGGCTGAGGTATCCGGCACCCCGCTGGCATTGAGAACCGACACCGTGGTCGATTCTCCCTGGCTGACCAGCGTGATGCGGTATTTCAGGGGTGCGACACCATCCTTGGAAGAGCCAAAAATGGAAGCCAGAAAGCCCGGCTCTGACTTGTCGGCAGAAGGCTCAACATATCGAACAAAATAGACGCCCTGGCTGCGGTCCCGATCCTCAACTGTGAAATTGGTGCGGTCAAGCGACAAGCCGACCCGTCGCCAGGCCCGGTCAAAACCCTCGTCAAGCTGGACCACCGGTTGACCATTGACAACAGCAGTGCGCGAGCCGCTCTTCTTTTCTGCGACGGCGACCAGGACCTTGGATTGTTCTTGAGTGGCGCCCAGTTTGACCATCAACCGGGACAGGAACTCTGCTTCCAGTTCTGGATCAGGCGCCCGGGGTTGCCACACCGTGGTTCCGAGGTCCTTGTTGTTGTACGAACTGTAAACCTCGATCATGCCGCGGTGGCTCACATAGATTTCAGTCCCGCCACTCGGGGTGCGCTCCAGCCGGGTGCGAAACTTGTCACGCTCCCCGGTCGAATAAAGTGAATCGAAAGCCTTGCCTATCGTGCTGCGAATGATGTCTTGTGGCAATTTGGCGCGGTTCTCCGCCCAGTCGGTTTCCATGATGCCAAGTTTGGCTTGATCCACAATCAGCAGGAACCCGTTTTCCTGCCAAAAGTCGCGTATCGGTTCCCAAAGCTTGTCTGCGGGTCGATTGACGACCAGCCACCTTTGACTGCCTGCTCGCTCCACGCGGACATCGCTCAGCGCAGCGACGGCGGTCGGTATTGGCTGGGTGGTCGGAGCCTGCTGGAAGCTTGACGCCGTGACCGCGCCTCCGGGAACCGCATAACGGGTGTTCTGGGAAAGCTGGGTCAGATCCGGCGGCACATCCAGCGATGGCCCCTTGCCCGCGCTCTTGTAGTTGACTTTTTCGCTATCAATAACCGAGCACGCGGCCAGTGTCAATACAAGGCTTGACAGGGCAAGTTTGGAAAAATGATTCACGCGAATGTCCATCACAGTAATAGGTAAGCTGCCACGCAGTTTGTCAGATCAGGCCGCTCGAGCGCAAAGCGGCTTCCACCACGACTTGGCTGGCTGAGGTTAGCGGTGTCATCGGCAAACGCATGGTTTCACGGCAGAGTTTCAGCCTTGACATTGCCCATTTCACTGGAATCGGGTTGGCTTCGACAAACAGGTGCTTGTGCAATGGCAACAGCTGAAATTGAATCTCCATCGCCCGCTTTCTGTCGCCAGCGATGGCCGCAACACACATTTCGTGCATCAGGCGTGGTGCAAGATTGGCGGAGACGCTGACGTTGCCGTGACCTCCGCACAGCATCAGGGCAACAGCCGTCCCGTCGTCGCCAGAGTAGATCGAAAAGCCGCTCGGCGCCTCCCGGATAAGCCATTGAGCCCGTTCGACATTTCCGGTCGCCTCCTTGATGCCGACGATGCCGCTGACCTGGGCCAGGCGCAGCACGGTTTCATGTGCCATGTCAGCCACCGAGCGCCCCGGCACGTTGTAGAGCACCATCGGAAGATCAACCGCCTGCGCGATCGTCTTGAAGTGCAGATACTGTCCTTCCTGGGTCGGCTTGTTGTAGTAGGGCACGACCTGCAACTGGCAATCAGCGCCGACCGCCTTGGCAAATCTGGCCAACTCGATGGCTTCCGATGTTGAGTTTGCGCCGCAGCCCGCCATGATGGGAACGCGTCCTTTGGCCTGCTCCACAGCGACGCGGATGATTTCGCAGTGCTCCTGCACGTTGACGGTAGGCGACTCGCCGGTGGTGCCAACGACGCCAACGCAATCAGTGCCTTCAGCGATGTGCCAATCGATCAGTCTGCGCAACGCAGGGTAGTCTACGCTGCAGTCTTCGTGCATGGGTGTGACAAGCGCCACGATGCTGCCTGTGATTCGGCTGGTTGAGGATGTCATGTCCGGGCTGTGTTTAACGGTAGAAGTGCATTCTAACTAGAGCGCGTAGCGTACCGGAGTCTGGCCGGTCGTATCGGCTGATTCAGGTCGCACGGCGACGATACGTTGCAGAAAGCGGGGAGGTCCTTCAACAAACCCCTCTTCAAAGGCAAGCACCCGCAAGTCGGCGAAGGTCTTCAACAACTCGCCGGGGCGCAGTAGGAAGTCGGGCCGTGTTGGTCTTCCGACAGTCTCGTGGCCTTCCGAGAAGGTCTCATAGACGACCAGACCGCCCGGAGCAATGCTTTCGAGGATTCGCGGCAACAGTGGCCGCCACAGGTAGTTGGTGACGATGACGGCCGCAAATTGTCGAGCGTGCGCTCCGTCGATCAGTGGCCAGGCTCCATTTTCAATATCCGCCAGCACTGCGGTGCCGAAGGCTGCGACCCTTGCTATCGCCTCTGTGGAGCGGTCAATGCCGGTGACCGGGTGGCCGCGTTCTGCAAACCACCTCATGTGGCGCCCGTGTCCACAGGCGACGTCCAGTACCGAGCCGCGGGGGGCAACCAGGTGCGACCAGCGCAGCACCCAGTCCGATGGGGGAGTCATGTCGCGCAAGAGCGGCGTGATGGCTAGATCGGGCATTCTGCAGGTGTTCAGAAACAACCCCAGACCTGATTCGCGAGCGTGACGAGGAAGTCAGGCCGCGCGTAGAGGGAAAAAACCGCCAGAAGCAGGGTCAGGACGGCGCCGTAGATGAGTATCTTCCGGTCCTTCTTCATGCCTTCACGCCCCATGTGCCACAGCTCTGCGGATGATGGATGCTTCCTTGATCGGCAGGTTTACCAGCGCTGCCAGAATGCCCAAACCGATCGCGATATACCAGACCACGTCATAACTGCCGGTGCGGTCGTACAGGTATCCGCCAAGCCAGACTCCCATGAAAGAACCGATCTGATGACTGAAGAAGACAAATCCGCTCAGCATCGAAAGGTGCGACACACCGAAGATTTGTGCCACTGTGGCATTGGTTGGGGGCACGGTCGAGAGCCACAGCAGGCCCATGACGGCGGAGAAGATGTAGACGCTCAGCGGTGTCAGCTGTGCCAGCAGGAACAGGCTGATGGCGATCGCGCGGGCCAGGTAGATGAAGGCAAGGATATTCTTCTTCTGCATCCGCTGCCCCAAAACGCCGGCCGCGTAGGTGCCAAACACGTTGAAGAGGCCGATCAGTGCCAGCGCATAACCTGCAACCTGAGGGGAAAGCCCCTTGTCTCTCAGGTAGCTTGGCATGTGCACGCCGATGAAGACAACCTGGAAACCGCAAACGAAATAGCCGGCCATCAGCAGTTGAAAGCTCGGGTACCTGAAGGCTTCGGCCAGGGCCTGAACAATGGACTGCTCCCGGTGGCTTGCGGCACCACGTCCAAAGCCCGGCTCCCTCAAGCCCCAAGCCAGTGGAATGATCATCAATGTGGCGATGCTCAGGACGTTCAACGCTTCCTTCCAGCCAAGGCTTCCGATCAAGAATCCCTCGGTGGGAACCATCAGGAATTGGCCAAACGAGCCCGCCGCCGCTGCGACACCCATGGCCCAGGAACGCCTGTCGGCGCCAACGTTGCGTCCAATCACGCCATAAATGACCGCATAGGTCGTGCCGGCCTGGGCCATCCCGATGAGCACGCCGGCAGTTCCGGCAAACCAGAACGGCGTGCTGGCAACCGCCATGCCAGCCAGTCCGATCGCATACAGGATGGCGCCTCCGATGATCACCCGAAAGGCGCCAAACCGGTCAGCCAGCATGCCTGCAAAAACACCGGTAAGGCCCCACACGAGATTCTGGAGCGCAATCGCAAAGGCGAACGTTTCGCGGCTCCAACCCTGACTTTGTGTCACCGGCTGCAGCCAGAGACCGAAGCCATGACGGATGCCCATGGAGAGCGTCACAATGGTCGCTCCACAGAGCAGGACCTGCGTCATGGAAAGTGCTTTTGGGGATGAAATATCGGGCATGCCAGAGAATGTCGGTGTTGCGGTGGAAGAGGTCGGCGCGCCAGCGCGAGGCGGGGTGGCGAAGTGCTGATTTTAAGTACAACAGCCGGGTCGATCGCCACTGCGCGAAAATGGACCTGCGAAAAGCACAAATCCAACCGAAAAAGCCCATGAAAATAGAGAAGAACACTGCAGTCACGCTGCGCTTCAAGCTGACCGACACGCTTGGCAAGGTGCTTGAACAAAGCTCAGAGCCGATGGTCTACCTGCATGGCGGTTACAACAACATATTTCCCCGGGTCGAGCAGGCGCTGGAGGGGCAGTTGCCGGGCTACCAGACGACGCTTGATCTGAAGCCGCAAGACGCCTTTGGCGAGCGCGACGAGCAACTGGTGAAGACCATTCCCAAGACGGAGTTTCCACCGGGTGTGAAGGTTGGCGGACAACTCCAGGGGCAGGGACCGGAGGGGCAGCCGACCCTGTTTACCGTGATGAAGATCAAGGGCAATACGGTCATGCTCGATGGCAACCACCCGCTGGCTGGCAAGTCCCTGCGCTTCAACCTCACCGTCACCGGCGTGCGCGCTGCCAGCGAACAGGAGATAGCGCACGGACACGCGCACGGCGCGCATGGGCACCCGCACTGACGGTCTGCAGCCCGCTGCAGTTTCAGGCCGGAAATTGGCGCGGGTTCTCTGCCGCCTGTCCGCCGCTGCAGCGTTCGATCCCGCTCAGGTCCCGCCTTGACTGAACATTGACAAGACCGGCTTGCAGTAGGAGCCGCCGTACCTGGTGCGCCTGGTCGTAGCCGTGTTCGAGCAGCAGCCATCCATCCGGCTGAAGATACGATGAGGCCTGGCCGATGATGTGCCGGATGTCGTCCAGACCATCCGCACCCGAGGTCAGCGCCTGCGCCGGTTCATGTTCGAGTGCCCGCAAGTGCGGGTCGTTCACCGCGATGTAGGGCGGATTGGAGACGATCGCGTGATACTGGTGATGCGCCAGGTCGTCGAGCCAGCAGCCCGGCATGAAGCGAACGTCCAACTGCAGTCGACTGGCGTTCTCGCGGGCCACTGCCAGTGCGTCTTCGCTGCGGTCGATCGCGCTGACCTGCAGGTCAGCGCGCGCGGTCTTGAGCGCCAGCGCAATGGCGCCGCTGCCGGTGCCAAGGTCCAGCACATGGAGCGGCTCGGTCCGTGCGTTGTTCCCGGGCATCAGATCCAGGGCCCATTGCACCAGCGTCTCGGTATCGGGTCGCGGCACCAGCACACGGGCATCGACTACCAGGTCGATACCAAAAAACTCCTTGTGGCCAGTGATGTAAGCCAGCGGCTCACCCCCCCTGCGGCGTTGCACACAGGCTTCAAACTCAGTCCGGTGGCTCGGCAACAGCGAATCGGTATCGTGGCTCAGCAGCCAGGCGCGCGCGTGCGCCGGCCGCCCCAAGGCGTGCAGCAGCAGCAATTGCGCGTCAAGAAGATCGAGGCCGAGGCGCTTTGCCCCGATCAGTGCCTGAGTGATGGTTGGCGGGTTCAAGCGTTCGCACCGACTTCCAGCGCCGCCAGTTGCTCGGCCGCTTCGTAGGCCTGCAGCGCTTGCACCACCTCGTCCAGATCGCCCTCCATGATGGTCAGCAGCTTGTACAGGGTCAGGTTGATCCGGTGATCCGTCAGGCGCCCCTGCGGAAAGTTGTAGGTACGGATGCGGTCGCTCCGGTCGCCGCTTCCTATGAGGCTCTTGCGCTGTGCGGCGTCCTTGGCGGCGCGCTCCGAACGGTCCTTTTCCTGAATGCGGGCTGAAAGCACCTGCAGCGCCTTGGCCTTATTGCGGTGCTGGCTGCGGTCGTCCTGGCATTCGGCCACGATCCCGGTCGGAATATGGGTGATGCGCACCGCCGAGTCGGTCTTGTTGATGTGTTGACCTCCAGCACCGCTGGCGCGGTAAGTGTCGATCCGCAGGTCGGCAGGGTTGATCTGCACCGTCACCGTCTCATCGGGCTCAGCCAGTACCGCTACCGTGCAGGCGCTGGTATGGATGCGGCCCTGGGTCTCGGTGCTGGGTACGCGCTGTACCCGGTGGCCGCCAGACTCGAACTTGAGCGAGCCATAGACCAGATCGCCCTCGATCCGGACAACCACCTCCTTGTACCCGCCCAGTTCGCTGGCCGACTCGCTGATGATTTCGACCTTCCAGCCCCGCCGCTCACAGTAACGGGTGTACATGCGCAGCAAGTCGCCGGCGAACAGGGCCGACTCATCGCCACCGGTCCCGGCTCGGATTTCGACGAAGGCGTTGCGCACATCGTCAGGATCCTTTGGCAGCAGCATGCGTTGCAGCTCGCTTTCGAGCTGTTGAATCTCCACGCCGGCAATTTCCATCTCTTCCTGTGCCAGCCCTGCCATCTCGGCATCGTCCGACGCCTGGGCCAACAGTTCCTGCGCTGCAGCGAGATCCGCCTCGCGCTGACGGTAGCGCTCCCAGCGGCCTGCAACGGATGCGACCTCGGTGTGCTCACGTGACAGCAGCAAGAACTGCTTCATGTCTTTCATGATGTCCTCGCGCGACAGCAGGAACTCGAGTTCTCCGAGGCGATCGGCGTAGCGGGCAAGTTGTTGACGGAGGAAAGGTTTCATAGGAGCGCAACGGGGTGGGGAGGGTGCAAGCGTTCGATGGCGGCTGGCCATGGAAGCCATGAATTGCCGCGTTTCGCCCGCAATGAGCGTCGCGGTGGCGGGCAGCTAACGCTCTTTGCGCAAGAAAAAATGTTGAATCGCGGAACTGGCCCTCTCGCGCGCCAGATTGTCACCGGCTCGCAACTCGGCCATCGCGCCATGCAGCATCTTCTGCGTCAGTCCTTTGGACAGCGCCTCAAGCACCGCCTCCACGTCTTCGCCCTTGGCTAGCAGTTTGCGTGCGCGATTCAGTTCGGCGGAACGCCATTCGTCGGCCTGTGCATTGAGTTGCTGGATCAGCGGCACCGAACTGCGCTGGTCGACCCAGTGCATGAAGCTCTGCACGCCGGCATCGACAATCGCTTCAGCCTGCGCCACCGCAGCCTGACGGTTGGCCTGTGCCGTCTGCACGACACCGGCCAGGTCATCCACCGTATAAAGGTAGATGTCCTCCAGCGCCTTGACTTCGACTTCGATATCGCGCGGCACGGCCAGATCGATCATGAACATCGGCCGGTGCCTGCGCCGCTTCAGCGCCCGCTCCACGGCCCCCAGGCCGATGATCGGCAGCGTGCTCGCGGTGCAACTGATGACCGCGTCAAATTCGTGCAGACGGTCAGGCAGATCGCCCAGGCGCATCACTTCCGCGCCAAAACGGCTGGCCAGCTTTTCGCCGCGCTCCAGCGTGCGGTTGGCGATCGCCAGACTCTTCGGGTTCTTGGCTGCAAAGTGCGTGGCGCAGAGCTCGATCATTTCGCCGGCGCCGACGAACAGCACTTTGACCTGGCTCAGGTCTTCGAACAACTGCCCGGCCAGGCGCACACCGGCGGCGGCCATGCTGATCGAATGGGCGCCAATCTCGGTCGAGGTCCGCACCTCCTTGGCCACCGCAAAGGAGCGCTGGAATAGCTGACTCAGTGTCGTGCCCAGAGCCCCCGCCGACTCGGCAGCGCGCACCGCGTCCTTGATCTGACCCAGAATCTGCGGTTCGCCCAGCACCATCGAATCGAGTCCGCTGGCAACCCGGAAAGCATGACGCGCCGCTAGGCCGTCTTCCATCGTGTAGGAATGGGCGCGCAGCAGCGACGGTGCGACGCCGCCACTGTGAGCCAGCCAGTCCAGCGTGTGCTCAAGTTCGGGTTTTTCACCGGCGCAGTAGATTTCGGTGCGATTGCAGGTCGAGATCAGAGCCGCTTCCGGTTCACGCGAAAGCGAACCCCGCAGGGCCCGCAAGGTCGGTTCCACCTGATCGATGGCGAACGCGAATCGGCCGCGCAGATCAAGCGGCGCGGTCGTGTGATTGATACCTAAAGCCCAGACTGCCATGGCGAGATTATAAAATCAGCCGCTGATGGCACCGATTGTTCTTTTGAATCATTTCCTGAATTTTCTGGCGCCGGCCTTTTGCCTGGCGATTCTGATGACCTTGGCAGGACGGATCTTTTTCAGGAAAAGACCTGCTGCGCCAGCCCTGCGGACCCAGGCGATGGTTAATTTTGCAGCGAACACGCTGGCGCTCGGTCTGGGTTTTTGGTTTTTTGGCCGTGACGGCAAGATGGCGACCTACCTCGGCATGACGCTGGTCAGCGCCACCAGCCAGTGGTTGATGCTGCGCGGCGGGCGTTAGCGTGACGGCGAGAACAGGTCGACCCGGTCGGTGATGATGCCGTCGGTGCCCAGGTCCAACAGCCGTTGCGCCGCCCACTCGTCATTGACGGTGTAGCTCAGGCAGCGCAGGCCGGCGGCCTTGGCCTGGGCTACGCTGGTCGCGTCCCAGAGGGCGTGCTTGCAGACCAGCGCGACGCAGCCCAGCGACTGTGCAGCCTCCAGCCAGCCGCTCCACAGGGAATCAAGCAGCAGCCCCCGTGGCAGCAGCGGTTGTGCGTCGCGCGCTGCTTGCAAGGCCTCGGGCCGGAACGATGTCAAGAACGGTGGTATCGCCGTGCCCTGCCAGAGCCGGGCAGCTTGGTGTGCCACGACTTCGCCGGTGAGGCGCTCAAGTCCGGTGGTCGGCTTGATTTCAAGGTCGAGAAAGAAATCGTTCTGCAGGCAATAGCGTGCGATGTTTTCAAAGCTCGGCAGTGGCTCGCCCGCGAAGGCGTGTGAATGCCAACTGCCGGCGTCGAGTTGCGACAAGGCAGCCCAGGCGTGATCACCGGCCACCCTGCTGGCATCTGCGCCAAACTGATTCGGGCCGTTGCTGGTGCGCTCCAGCGTGGCGTCGTGCAACAGGAAGGGAACACCGTCCGCGCTGAGCTTGACGTCGCACTCGAACATGCGGTAGCCGTGACTGGCTCCCAGTCGAAAGGCTGCCAGTGTGTTTTCGGGTGCCAGTTTGCCGGCGCCGCGGTGCGCAATCCAGCGTGGGTAGGGCCAGTTGTCGGCGGACACCTCAAGCATCAGGGGAACTCTTTGCGTTTGCCCGTGCCGGCGTCAAAGTAGTGAATCTTGTTGGCGCGCGGTGTGACACAGATCGTGCTGCCAATGGCTGGCACAGGCTGCCCCTCTTCGGTGCGAACGATCACCATTTCGTCACCGCTGCCGTGCGTCCAGCGGCCATAGACGAGACGTTCGGCGCCCAACATTTCGACCGTCTCGACGCGAAGCGCCCACCCGGTCGGTGTGATCTCCAGGTGTTCAGGGCGCACCCCGGTGATGATGCCGGGCAGGGCGTCCGGTGCATTCTTCAGCAGGTTCATCGGTGGCGAGCCGATAAAACTGGCAACGAAGGTGG
>JBMOJJ010000216.1:0-6645 GCA_049315845.1 Rhodoferax sp. | reverse complement strand
ATCGCGTCGAAGACCTTTTGCGCCACTTCAGCCGCGCTGACCTTGCCCGAGCCGACCGCCTTGTCGCTCATTGCCTGGCCGATCAGCTGGCTGCGTGTCGGCTTCACCGGCGTCGCCTCGGCCGGGCGGTTGCGATGGCTCTGCGTGATGCCGGTCGGCACAAAGAACGGGCACAGCACGCTGGCGCCGATCTGCGTTGTCACCAGCGCGAGGTCCTGGTACAGGGTCTCGCTGATGCTGACCACCGCATGCTTGCTGGCGCCGTAGATTCCCATGTTCGGCGCATTGAGCAGGCCGGCCATGCTGGCCGTGTTGACGATGTGACCCTGATAGGCCGGGTCCTTGGCGGCCGCCTCCAGCATCATGGGCGTGAAGACACGGATGCCGTGCGCGACACCCATCAGGTTCACGCCGATCACCCATTCCCAGTCCTGCGCGGTGTTCTCCCAGATCAGGCCGCCGGCGCCGACGCCGGCGTTGTTGAAGACGAAGTGCGGGGCGCCAAAGCGTTGCTGGGCGGCGCGCCCGAGCGCCTCCATCTCGGCCGCCTTGGAAACATCGACCCGGACCGCCAGCACTTGCGCGCCTGCCGCCCGCATCTCGGCGGCTGTATTGTCCAGCGCGTCCTGCTGCACATCGACCAGCACCAGGTTCATGCCCAGTCTGGCGCCGATGCGCGCGCATTCCAGCCCGAAGCCGGAGCCGGCGCCGGTCAGAACGGCGGTCTTGTTCTTGAAATCAGTGATCATTGGAAAATCTCCAGGGTTCAGGGTTGCCAGATCATTTCGAGATGGTCGATGCCGTCTTCGATATACCTTCTGTTCGC
Source organism: Rhodoferax sp. (assembly GCA_049315845.1). Taxonomy (GTDB): domain Bacteria; phylum Pseudomonadota; class Gammaproteobacteria; order Burkholderiales; family Burkholderiaceae_C; genus Rhodoferax. The sequence continues at coordinate 5,819 of JBMOJJ010000216.1, read as the reverse complement.
GTCCACAAAGCCGTGGCCGCTGTAATACTTTTCCAGCTGCGACTGCGCGCCAATCCGGATGGCCTGGCTTCCCCAGAGCTCGCAGACCGATCGCACGGCCCGCTCGATCAGCGCATGCCCGAGTCCGCCGCCGCGCGCCTGAGGGCAGACGACGACCCGGCCGATGCTGGCCTCGGCAAATTTGATGCCGGCCTGAAAGCAGCGCGCATACGCCTGCAAGCGGCCATCCCGCCGACCCAGCAAATGCATCGCCAGGCCATCAGCACCGTCGATGTCCTGGAAAGCGCACTGCTGCTCGACCACAAACACCGCATTGCGCAGTTGCAGCACCGCATACATTTCGGCCAGGCTCATGGCGTCAAAAGCTGCCAGCTTCCAGTCGATCGAGCCGCTGTCGGCGGCAGGCGAACTCATGCTGGCGGCGCCGCCTTCAGCACGTAGCCGATGCGCGGAAAGTGCACATGCACGGTTCCAGCCCGCTCATCGACCCGGCGCAGCGTGTAGCGGGTGCGCGTGGCCGCCAACAGGTCGCCGGTGGTCGGCTCCAGTCCAAAGCTTTCCGCGGCGACCGTCACGCGGCAGCCCAGCGCAATGGCGTGCTCGTCCTGAAAAAATGCGCCCTCCAGATCCTCGAAGGACGCTCCTTCGGCGCAGACCGCGATCGACTGGGCAGCGGAGAATTTCTCCATTTGGCCGTGACCTAGTGCCGCCATCCGGTCCATCCAGGCCAGCACCTGCGGCGTCGCATCGAGAATGCCGGCCATCACCGGCACCCGCACGCGCGTGAACCACAGCGGATGGTAGGCGGCAAAGTCGGCCACGCAGGGCGCATTGCCGAGCAGGAAATGCTGGCCTTCGAGCATGCTGGCGATGCGCCGCAGGTAGGACTTGCAGGCCACGGTCGCATCGGCTGGTCGCAGCCGGGTCATGCCGGTGCTCATCGCCGCGCGGTCGGCACCAAAGGCCTTCGCGGCCTCGACCGGCAGGCCTTCGAACATGGCGGCTGCGCCCTTGGGCTGCAGGTTATAGGCCATCGCAGCCCAGAACAGCGTGCTGTCAAACCATTGCGCCAACACGCGTGCCAGGCCCTTGTGCCGGGGCGGGTAAAGTGTCGGTTCGGGCTGCAGGCGCTCCAGCACGTCGCAGATCAGCGCGCTGTCGCAATACAGGTCGGAGCCCATTTGCAGCACGGGCGTCTTGCGATAGCCGCCGGTCAGCGCCAGCAGATCCGGTTTGGGCATGAGGGAGGGGATGATCACCGACTTCCAGCTCAGCTTCTTGTAGCCCAATGCGAGCCGTATCTTCTCCGAGAACGGGGAGGTCGGGTAGTGGTGAAGGATGATGTCAGCCATATCGATTTGATCAGTTGGGGACAGAGCTGGCCCACTTCGTGTGGTTGCGGTCTGTCCCGCAAGGTGAACTGCCAACCTCCCGTTTCGAGTTGGGGACAGAGCTGACCCACTTCGTGTGGTTGCGGTCTGTCCCGCAAGGTGAACTGCCAACCTCCCGTTTCGAGTTGGGGACAGAGCTGACCCACTTCGTGTGGTTGCGGTCTGTCCCGCAAGGTCTCAGCATAGCTTGACCAGCTGCTTGCCGAAGTTCTTGCCTTTGAGCAGGCCCAGGAACGCTTGCGGCGCGGCTTCAAGTCCCTGCGCAATCGACTCCCTGGCGCGCAGCTTCCCGCTGGCGACCAGAGCACCCAGTTCCTTCAGCGCCTCCGGCCAGAACTCCATGTGCTCGCTGACGATGAATCCCTGCACCTTGAGCCGGTTCATCAGAATCAGCGCCGGATAGGTCAGCGGCATCGGCGCGCCGTCGTAGCCGGCGATCATGCCGCAGACCGCGATGCGGCCAAAGGCGTTCATGCGTGACAGCACGGCATCGAGCACCATGCCGCCTACGTTTTCAAAATAGCCATCAATGCCGTTCGGACACGCTTCCTTCAGCGCCTTGGACAGCGAGTTCGCGTCGGCCTGCAACTTGTAGTCGATGCAGGCGTCGAAGCCGAGTTCTTCGACCGCGTACCTGCACTTGTCGGGACCGCCTGCGATGCCCACGGTGCGGCAGCCGCGCGCCTTGCTCAACGCGCCAAAGGCGCTGCCGACGGCGCCGGCAGCGGCGCTGACGACCATCGTTTCGCCCGGCTTCGGATCGATGATCTTCACCAGTCCGTACCAAGCGGTCACGCCTGGCATGCCGACTGCGCCGAGGTAGGCGCTCAATGGAATGTGGGCGGTGTCGACCTTGCGCAGCGCGCCGACCTGATCGGCGTCCACCACGCTGTACTGCTGCCAGCCGCCCATGCCCACCACCTTGTCGCCCGGCGCGAATTTCGGATGCCTTGATTCGATCACCTCGCCGACCGTGCCGCCACCCATGGTCTGGCCCAGTGCCTGCGGCTGGGCATAACTCTTGGCGTCGTTCATCCGACCGCGCATATAGGGATCCAGGCTCAGGTAGTCGTGGCGCACCAGCACCTGGCTCTCCTTGAGTTCGGGCGTTTCACTGATGACCAGCGTGAAATTGCTGGTCAACGCCTCCCCCTTGGGACGGTTGTCGAGATGAATCTGTTTGTTCTGTGGCATCGGGATATCCTGAAAATAAATCAATCGGTTGAAATGACATGGAGTGCGTTCGCGCTGCTGGGCCCGGTTGGCAGTCTCCTGACGTACTTGAAAGTGCCGGTCGAATGAGCGCAGGCGCGCCCATCTTCGTCGAAAACGGTCGCCTCTGCAAAAGCCATGCTGGCGGTGCGGTGCATCAGACGGCCCTTGCCGCTGAGCTGGCCGCGTGCCGGCTGCATGAAGGTGGTCTTCATCTCGATCGTGACCACGCCCATGTCTTTTTGCACGCTGCGCGCGGCCGCCGCCATCGTGACGTCGAGCAGCGTCATCAGCGCGCCGCCATGCGTGACCGCAAACGAATTGAGGTGCTCGGGCCGGGGCTGATAGAACAGCTCGGAATGGCCGCCGTCGAACAGCCGAATTTCAAAGCCCAGGTGGTCGACAAAGGGAATGGCAACGCCGAAGCCCAGGCCCACGCCGGAATGATGATCAGCCACCCGTCACCACGCTGACGCCGCCATCCACAGCCAGCCATTGCCCGGTGATGTGCTTGCCGGCATCGGATGCGTACAGCACGCACAGACCCTTGAGATCTTCATCGTCGCCGAGGCGTTTCAGCGGCGCGCCGGCGGCGAGTTTCTCCTCGCCCACCGCCTTCAGTGTTCCGATCGTCATCCTGCTCGGGAAAAAACCCGGGCAGATCGCGTTGACCGTGATGTTGTACTTGCCCCATTCAGCCCCCAGCGCACGCGTGAAATTGATCACCGCGCCTTTGGAAGTGTTGTAGGCGATGGTGTTCAGACCGGGCGGATTGCCACCCAGGCCCGCGATCGAGGCAATGTTGATGATGCGACCCTGACGGCGCGCAATCATGCTCTTCCTGGCGATCTGCTGGCTGAGGATAAAGTAGCCGCGCACATTGATGTTCATCACCTTGTCCCAGGCCTCCAGCGGATGATCCTCGGCCGCAGCGCCCCAAGCGGCGCCGGCGTTGTTGACCAGGATGTCGACATCGCCGATGCGCTGCAGCGTCTCGTCGGCCAGGCGGACAATCTCCGCCTCTTTGGCGCAGTCTGCGGCGATCCAGCGCGCATCGATGCCGGCCGTCTGCAACTCCGCGCAGGCCTGCTCCAGGTCCTCGGCCTTGCGCGAACTGAGCATGATTCTGGCACCGGCTTCGCCCAGCGCATGGGCCATCTGCAGGCCCAATCCGCGTGAGCCGCCGGTGACCAGGGCGGTCTTGCCCTTGAGATCAAAAAGTTGCTGAATGGTGCGTGTCATCGGCTGTCTCCTGAATATGGTGAATTTTGCAGGAGTTTACGGGTCCGTGCGGTCGGGCCTGTCTCACTGGCGATAGTGTGCGGTCTGCCCGGTTTGATGATCGCGTCCGCCGGCGGCCGGGGCCTGACCGGGCAGGGTTCAGAAGGCGTCTTCTGACAGATCGGCGCAGGTTCGGTCGCACGCCGAAACGACACCGAGCCAGGCGCCGATCTTGGGCAACTCGTAGTGGTAGAAATAGCGCGCTGCGGCAATTTTTCCAGCGACGTCGGCGCGCATCGCGCCGGCGTCCGCGGTGACCGCAGCGCAAGCCACATCCAGCCAGATCCAGGCCAGAACGGTATGGCCAAAAGCCTGCATGTAGGGCACTGCGTTGGCCAGCGCGTCGGTCGGGTTTGCGCTGACCCAGGCTTGCCGGGTTGCCAGGGAAACGTCCTGCAGGGCCTGGCCCAGCGCCTGCGCATGCCCGGCCAGCATCTCAACCGCGGCAGCCCGTTGCGCGGTCGCCGTGATGCGCGCGCCCAGCAGCTGCAGGCCGCGCCCGTTTTCCATCAGCACCTTGCGCCCCAGCAGGTCCATCGCCTGAATGCCGTGCGTGCCTTCGTGGATCATGTTCAGCCGGTTGTCGCGCCAGTACTGCTCCACGGGGAAGTCTCGCGTGTAGCCGTAGCCGCCATGGATCTGGATCGCCATCGAGTTGGCTTCCAGGCACCATTCGCTAGGCCAGCTCTTGGCAATCGGCGTCAGCACCTCGAGCAGCAGACGCGCCTGGTCGGCTGACTCGGGAGCGCCGGTGTGCTGTTCGTCGACCAGGCGCGCGCAGTACAGCTCGAGCGCAAGCGCGCCTTCGCAGTAGGATTTCTGCGCCAGCAGCATGCGCTTGATATCGGCGTGCTCGATGATGCGAACCTGCGCTTGCGACGCGTCCTTGCCGCCTGCGCTCAGCGGCCTGCCCTGCGGGCGGTTCCTCGCATAGTCGAGCGAGGCGTAATAGCCGGCCAGTCCCAGCATGGTGGCCGCAATGCCGACGCCGATGCGCGCTTCGTTCATCATGTGGAACATGCATCGCAGGCCCTCGCCTGGCTTGCCGACCAGGTAGCCGATCGCGCCGGCCTGGCCGCCGACTGGGTACTTGCCTTCACCAAAATTGAGCAGCGTGTTGACCGTGCCGCGCCAGCCGAGTTTGTGGTTCAGGCCGGCCAGCGCGACATCGTTGCGCACACCGGTCAGTTCGCCATCGGCATTGACCAGTTTCTTGGGAACGATGAACAGCGAGATGCCACGCGTTCCGGCAACAAGTTTGCCGTCCGGTCCTGCAATCTTGGCCAGCACCAGATGGATGATGTTCTCGGTCAACTCATGTTCGCCGGCCGAAATCCACATCTTGTTGCCGGTCAGCCGATAGCGCGGCCCGAGCGGCTCGGCCTCAAAGCCGTCGCCGTCCGGCACAGCCCGGGTGGCCACGTCGGACAGGCTGGAGCCGGCCTGCGGCTCGCTCAGGCACATCGTGCCCGACCAGCGCCCGGCAAACTCGTTCTTCGAAAAGACTTCTTTCTGCAAGGCAGTGCCGTGCACCATCAGCAGGTTGGCATTGCCGGTGCTCAGCATGCCCGAGCCGATACTGACCGAAGCGCAGGCGAAAAAAGCGTTGGCCGCGGCCTCTATCGTGTACGGCAACTGCATGCCGCCCATCTCGTAGTCCTGCGCCGCGCTCAGCATGCCCGACTCGGCGTAGGCCTTTTGCGCGGCATGGGTGGCCGGCGGCAGGATCACCTTCTCGCCGTCGAACCGTGGCTCCTCGACATCGACGGTCCGGTTGAAGGGCGCGTATTTCTCGCGCGCAATGCGCTCGCAGGTATCGAGCACCGCATCGAAGGTCTCCCGCGTATGGTCGGAAAAACGTGCTCGCTGGCTGAGGCTCTCGGTGTCGAGCCACTGGTGCAGGAGAAAATCGACGGTGGAACGCAAACTCATGAC
>JBMOJJ010000215.1:0-6661 GCA_049315845.1 Rhodoferax sp. | reverse complement strand
CCAGCAAAATCAACGAGTTGCAAATTCTGCGGGTGAATGGGTTTTTTGTACAGGCGTGGTCTGGCGCGCTTTAAAAGGATTCCAGCCAGGCGGTCACGATCGATCGAAATTGATGGGATGATCAAGCGTTGAAGTTTTGAATCAATCGTTGAAAAGGGTGCCAGTGTTCAAGAACATGATCGTTTACAGAGTCGGACCAGAGTGGTCCGCAACCGTCGCGCAGATCGAGGAAAGCCTCGAGGGTGGGCGCTTTGTCGAATGTGGCTCGACCCAGGAAAAGTCGATCGGCTGGTGCGAGCCCCGAGGTGAAGCCCATGGCCCGCTGGTGGAAACGGTGAACGGGCAGCTGATCCTGAAGCTGATGATCGAGACGCGGGCGCTGCCAGGCTCGGTTGTCACCCGCAAGACCAAGGAGCGCGTGGCGCATATCGAGGCCACGACCGGGCGCAAACCCGGCAAGAAGGAGAGCCGCGACATCAAGGACGAGATCAGGTTCGAGTTGCTGCCAATGGCGTTTACCAAGCAGGTGTCGGTCGGGATATGGATTGACCCCAAGGCCCGCTTGCTGGTGATCGATGCCGCCAGTCAGGCGCGTACCGATGATGTGGTGACGATTCTGGTCAAGTCATTACCGGGCCTGGCGGTAACGCTGCTCGACACCAAGGTGTCGCCCACCGCGGCCATGTCCGGGTGGCTGATCAGTCAGGAAGCTCCCGCTGGTTTCAGCGTGGACCGGGAATGCGAGCTCAAAGCCGCCGACGAATCGAAAGCCGTGGTGCGCTATGCGCGTCACCCGCTTGACAACGACGAGGTGCGCCAGCATGTTCAAGCCGGCAAGCTGCCGACACGACTCGCGCTGACCTGGGACAGCCGGGTCTCGTTTGTCCTGACCGAGAGCCTGCAGATCAAGAAGTTGACTTTTCTGGACGTGGTCTTTGATCGCGCATCCACCGGCAAGGACGATGGCTTCGATGCCGACACAGCGATTGCAACTGGCGAGTTGCGCAAGTTTCTGCCGGATTTGCTGGAGGCGCTCGGCGGGGAGATGACGGCAGTCTGAAGAGATCTCCTTGCAGCGCTTGAGCCTTGCCGGTCTGCGGCCAGGCGCAAGGCAGCGGGCGGACAAGAACTATTGCGACAAGATCCAGTCAGCCAGGTTCTTGAGTGCGCTTGAGTTATGCTGCGTCTGCCTGCTCGCAAGACGTTCGGTCAAGCGGCTGGTCTGGCCTGGGACTGTTCATGAAGCTGATTGTCGGATTGTTTGCTGCAATCCAGTTCCTGCTCGCGGGAAGCGCTGTCGCGGTCGTCAAAGACACTGAAATCATCTTCACGGCGAAGGATGTACAGGCCGTGCTTGATAAGACGCCAAGGGCAAAGCCCTTGATCGACGGCCTGTTTGTTGTGTCCCTCGAGGATAGTCCGGTCATCCGTCTGGGAGACTCTCCGGACCGGGTTGGCGTTTCTGCCCGACTCTCGGTTCAGATCGCCGGCGCAAAACCCATGCCGGCAAGAATCAGCGGGTCGGCCAGCATCATCTACGTCGAATCCCGGAAGTCGTTTTTTCTTGTCGCACCGATTGTGGAATCGATCAATGCACCGTTCATTCCGGCCGCATTGGAGGCCGCCATCAGGGCCGTGATAAGCAACCGACTGGAACAGGCTTTCGGTGCAACACCGGTCTATACCTTGACCGAGCGCCGCTCCAAGGAGTGGACTGCGTGGCAGTCGCTCAGCTCGATCCAGATTCGCAAAGGCGCGGTCGTGGCCAAGCTCGCGCCCCGGTGAGCAGCGCTGGCGCAGCCTCATCCCTGAACTGCGAATCCGAAAGCCTCACGCCATGCCAGCCGAAAGAATTCGCTAGATGAGTGAAAAATTTCCTGTCCCGCAAGGCCCGCAGCGCATCGTCTGCATGACCGAGGAGACGACCGAGTGGTTGTACCTGCTCGGACAGCAGCATCGGATCGTCGGAATTTCGGGCTACACGGTACGGCCACGTCGTGCGCGCAGCGAAAAGCCAAGGGTGAGCGCCTTCACCAGCGCCAGGATCGACCGGATTGTCGAGTTGCGCCCTGACTGTGTATTTGGCTTTTCCGACATGCAGGCTGACATTGCTGCGGCGCTGATTCGCCACGGCGTTCAGGTCATGATCTTCAACCAGCGCAGCGTGGACGAGATTTTTTCCATGCTGTACCAGGTTGCAGCCCTGGTCGGACAAGGCGCGCCCGGTCTCGAAAAGATCGAAGTCATGCGCCTGCAACTGTTGGCCATGGAAAAGGCAGGCACCGGCCTTGCGCGCCGGCCCAGGGTCTTCTTCGAGGAATGGGACCAACCCCACATCAGCGCGATCCGGTGGGTGTCTGAACTGATCGGCATCGCCGGCGGAGATGACTGCTTTTCAGAGTTGTCATTGCAGTCCTTGGGCAAGAACAGGATCATTGCCGATCCGGCGGAGATCGTGCGGCGCAACCCGGACATCATCATCGGTTCCTGGTGCGGCAAGAAGTTCCGGCCGGACCTGGTGGCGGCTCGCCCGGGCTGGGAAAACGTGAACGCCATCAAGAACCGGCAGTTGTTCGAAATCAAGTCCTCCGACATCCTGCAACCCGGCCCCGCCGCCTTGACCGATGGTGTGCTCCAGTTGCATCGCATCATCGTGGATTGGAGTCAACGATTTGGCTGAAAACGGCCTACAGCGAACGGACGTCGGAAATATTTTGATGACTGCCTGGAACTCGGGCACTAACTGAAATAAAATTCTTTTCAATCAAGCAGTTACAAAACGCGGGTGTAGTTCAATGGCAGAACGGCAGCTTCCCAAGCTTCATACGAGAGTTCGATTCTCTTCACCCGCTCCACCACCCGTCATGCGATTGATCTGATCAAGCGTAAGCATTGCGGCACACCATGGCGGACGCTATTTCGGCGACATCATCGCCCCGCAGTTCCAGCACTGTTCAAACCCGCCTTCGACCAGTTCACCACAGATGCAGACCCAACGCCGCTGCGGCGCGTGCCGCAGCAGATGCAGAATTTCACGCGCCCGGACTTGCTGTAGCGGATCCTGAATCCATACTTCCGGCAAGCACTGGTCGGGCGGCAGTTCGCCAGCCGCGCTCCTCAGGTACTCGCGCTGCACGCTGGCGTCTATGCCCTCGGCCCTGAGCCAATCGACCCACAGCGTGGCCATGACCAGATTGGGGGCTTGGGTCAGGCGAGGCATAGCGGGTCAGTGCATTTTCTATATATCGTGAACCGCGTCAAATCGACGATCGAACACCGGCTTCGGCGCTTTATAGCTCATTTCAGCATAAACCGAAGCAGCCAGCAGCCGCGATCTCCGGATTGGCTCCCTGGCTTGCAGGGATGATTTGCGTCGACAGGCTCAATCTGGATGTGGACCTGGGTAATCTGACCGGAGTGACACTGCTGAAAGTTGCGCTGCTGTTTGCACTGGTCAGCCCGGTCATGCCTCAACTCTGGTTCACGCTTCGGGGTCTGACCGAAAACCACATCTCGAGCATGACCGCCATGTTCATAGGTGACCTGCCCGGCACGATCTTCGTTCTTTACGCTGCAAAGCTGGTGTTGACCCTGCTGCCGGCATCGGAGTGGGACGGCAAATCGCAGGCGTCAATCGACGTCCAGGATGGGTGGCCACAAGGGATTATCATTGCGGTGTGAGCAAGCCGAGAGATCCATCAAATACTCATGCCAGGTTCTTGAAGCTCGCGCAGGCGATCAAGGACTTGCCAACACTTACCATGCGCAAATCATCCAATTCCTACGTCAGGTGCTTGAAACTCGTCGGGGCAATCAAAGACCTTCCGAGCTTTCCAAGGCTTGATCCGCTGGAGGAGCGTTTGCTGAATCAGTTGGCCGTGAAATGGCACGATGATGAAGACGTCACCGTGCTGGAAGTCATGCAGATGTCAGCGGACGTTTCAGGCTCGACCGTCCATCGACGCCTGAAGTCGCTGACCAGCAAGGGCATGATCATGCTGTCCGAGGATCAGGATGACAACCGCGTTCGCCACATTTCCCCTACCAGCCTGACCCTGCAGTTCTTTGCCAGGTTGGATCAGTGCCTGGACAAGGCGCTGCGCAACTAGGCCGCGCGGTCGCGACACGGGTTGCCTGCCATTCACCCATGCCGGGCTCACCCGCTCTTGCAATCGCCCCGAATGCCACAAACTGGGCGGGCCGATCAATCAACTTTTTATAAGGTCTGTACAGATGGCACAACGATCAATCCTGCGGGCTTTGGGCAAATGGCTTCTGGTCAGTGCGTTGCTGGGCTTTGGCTTCGCGATGGCGCAATCGGAGCCGACGCTGAACCAGATTTATGAGGCCGCCCAGTCCGGTCGTCTGGAGCAGGCCCAGGTGATGATGCAGCAGGTTCTGGTGGCGCACCCGGGCAGCGGCAAGGCGCACTTCGTGCAGGCCGAATTGTTTGCGCGCCAGGGCAAACTGGAACAGGGGCGAGAGTCCCTGGCAATGGCGGAAAAATTGAGTCCTGCCCTGCCCTTTGCAAAGCGGGAAGCGGTGCAGGCGCTGCGCTCGCAACTGGCTGCCAGGACCGCCGTGCCGCAAAGCAGTTCAGCCCGGCAGCGCGCCGATGCTGGCGCAGCGGGCAACGCTTCGCCTTCGCCGACACCGGCCTCCTCGTCGTTTCCCTGGGGTCTGGCGCTGGCGCTGGGTGGCGGCCTGATCGGCATCGCGATCTTCCTGAAGCGCAAGAAACCGGCGCCAGCCTTTGAACCGCAGACGGCCTACGCGGCAGCGGGGCCGAGCGGCCTGAATGGTCCACAGGGCTTTGGCATGGGCAGCGGCGCGGGCGGCGCAGCCATGCAAGCGCCTTACGGTCAAGCGGCCGGGAGCGGCCTGGGCGGCAGGATCATGGGTGGGGTTGCCACCGGGCTCGCAGTTGGCGCGGGCGTGATGGCTGCGCAGGCGATCGGCCGCAACCTGATGGGCAATCATGATCAAGGCGCAAAGGCTTCAGAGGGTGCCGCGGGCAATGACTTCCAGGCCGTCGACAGCAATGCCGACATGGGTGGTCAGAATTTCGGCATCGATCAGGCCGGCTCGTGGGATGACGGCGGCGGCCTTGACAGCGGCGGCGACTGGGACAGCTAGTCGCGCGTGCTGTCTGGTAGCATGCAGGTCAAAAACGACAGGGGATTTACGAGCCGGGTCATCCTTGGCTCTGGTTCGGCTTCTGGCCCGCTACAGGAAATTCATGATGACAGCCCGGTTTCTCTTCTGTGTTGGTTGCGGCCTGTTCGCGGCAGCACTTGTCGGATGCAGCGGCAAGAACGAGGTTGCCGTGCCGGCACAGACGGCAAGCGCTCCGGCAAGTGCGGCGGCCGCGTCCGGCGCACCGATCACCGTGACGACCGTGCGCGCGCAAAAGCGCGATTTGCCGGTGCTGCTCAAGGCTTCGGGCAGCGTGACGCCGCTGACCAGCGTCGACATCCGGGCCCAGGTCACCAGCACCGTGAGCAAGGTTCACATCCGGGACGGCCAGTTCGTCAAGGCCGGTGATCTGCTGTTCACGCTCGATGCCCGCACCGACGAGGCCAACGCCGCCAAGGCGCGCGCGCAGTTGGCCAAGGACAACGCGGCGCTAGCCGACGTCCAGCGCCAGTGGGTCCGGGCCCAGCAGTTGCTGGCGCAGAACTTCATTTCCCAGGGCGCGCTCGATACCGCCCGGGCGCAGGTCGATTCGCAACTGGCTGTGGTCGCTGCCGACCAGGCAGCGATCGATGCGACCCGGGTCGCGCTCTCCTACGCGCGCATCACGGCGCCGAACGCCGGCCGCGCCGGCAGCGTTGCGGTCTCGGCCGGCAGCGCCGTGCTGGCCAATTTGACGCCCTTGGTAACGATCACGCAACTGGACCCGATTGCTGTGGCGTTCAGCATTCCGCAGCGCAATCTGGGCGACGCGCTGGCGGCACTGAAGGACGGAGGCGCCCAAGTGACGGCGGCGCTGGCCGACAACCCCGGCAAGTTCCGCGGCCGCCTGAAATTTGTCGATAACGCTGTCGATGCGAGTTCCGGCTCGGTCAAGGTCAAGGCGGAATTCGACAACCCCGACGGCAAGCTCTGGCCCGGTGCTTTTGTTGAAGTGTCACAGACCGTGAGCACGATCAGGGACGGCGTGGTGATACCGCAGGCCGCCATCATCCAGAGTGCGCGCGGCACCATCGTCTACGTGGTGGAGCAGGGCAAGGCCGCGCTCAGGCCGGTGAAGCTTTTGTACGCGCAGGGCGATGACGCGGCGGTCAGCGGCGTCAAGGAGGGCGAAGCCATCGTTCTGATTGGCAAGCAAAACCTGCGTCCCGGCTCCGCTGTGGTCGAGCGCGCTGGCGCCGACGCCTCCGCTCCAGCGCCCGCCAAGCGGCCCTCAGCGCCATGAACCTGTCCGAAATTTTCATCCGTCGTCCGGTGATGACGGTCCTGCTCAATGCGGCCGTGGTGCTGGCCGGCGTCATCGGTTTTCGCAGCATCCCGGTGGCTGCCCTGCCCAGTTACGACACGCCGGTCATCAATGTTTTTGCCGCCCTGGCCGGTGCCAATCCGGAAACCATGGCCAGCTCGGTGGCCCTGATGCTGGAGAAGCAGTTCCAGACCGTACCGGGCCTGAAAACCATCAGTTCCA
>JBMOJJ010000567.1:0-1536 GCA_049315845.1 Rhodoferax sp. | reverse complement strand
AGACCTGCCGGCGTTGCATATTCCTGAACTAGGGTGCCATTCTCAAGTTGCAGCGGATGCGAGGTGTAGAGGCCGGAACGCGCGACAGAAGCAGCCGCCAGACCCCTGGCTGCCGGAGTCGACGACGCAGAAAATGGCACCGGCACCGTTGGCTCGCGCCCGAGAGCCGCCAAGGCCTGCGCTGCACAGAGCGCCAGAGCCCCACCTAGCGAGGCCGCCATGACATGTGATCGGGAGTTCAGCTGTTTCAAAGCAATACTTGTGTCTTGTTCATGATTTTTGTGTTTGCCGGGAGTGTAAAACACTGATGCCGCTACGGTGAGAAGTGGCTCCGCTTGTCTGAACAACTTTCCCAGTAGATTTATAAGTGGACGGCGGGCGGGTTGCCAAAGGTGCAGCGTTGTCAATTCTGGACTCTTGGCCAATGCCGCCAGGCGCGCGTTCACCGGGCGCACAACTGTGTCGTCCCGCGAGGGCTCCGCCGTGGGCAGAATCGATTGCAACAATAGCCGCGTGGCAGGCTTTCGGGCGTGCAACGAGCGCATCACGGCCAACACGCCCTCATACACACTGTCGGCCACTGGCGCCTCGGGCGCGTAAGAGTTATTGATGCCCACCATCAGTACGAAAAATTCGGGTGCCAGCGCTGCGGCGTCAAGTTCGCCCAGGCCACCTTGCGTTTTCGGCAGGATACGGAACAGCAGGTGCTCGGTGCGGTCGCCCGAGATGCCGATGTTTAGCACGTGGTTCTGAGGTACGGCGCCGGCGAAGGACTCGTCCCAGACGCGACGGCCGTGCATCCGACCTGGGATCCACGGGTCGTCACCGAGCAGCCAGAAATCGGTGATCGAGTCGCCCACGAACACCAGTTTCACTGCGGGCAGGCGGGCAGTATCGGCCACCTGCGAGTACCGCGGCCGGCAAGCGATCGCTGGAGATAAGAATCATCGGCTGCCTCCATCGAAAAGCTTGGTCGGATTGCTCCTCGTTATACCGGGCTCGGCGTTCATCTCTACAACATACACCAAAGCGCTGCGTGCGGGAATGACAAAGCGCCCTGGTTCCGGTGCAAAGAAGGCTTGCTCGGCAGGACGTTTGTCAGCGGCATGGAGCGCCCTGTGAACCGGATGCAATACATAGGATTTCCCCGCCTCGGACGGCAGCACTATCGACTGCGCAGTCGTGCCGACGTTGACAAAGTACAGCAGTTCCCTGAAGCCGGCATCGGGGTAGCCAGCACCATCAAGGTGCCCAGCCAGCAGTACCGGGTTTTGCTTTGCTCCGGTATTGAAAAACCTGACCCGCTCCTTGATATCTCGCGCAGTGCGCAGTCGAAACAGGGTCGAACTGGCGCGTATTTTCAGCAGGTCACGAAACATGTCGCGCGCCAGCGCGATGTCGCTGGCACCAGGCTTGATGTTGGGGTTCGCGAGCAGCGGTTTGATCAGGTCATAGTTAGCGCCGTTGTCGGCCTTGGGCGGCGCACCGCTGCCAAAGTAATTGTCCTGATAGCTCCAGTCCAGGCGATTGAACCAG
>JBMOJJ010000214.1:0-6687 GCA_049315845.1 Rhodoferax sp. | reverse complement strand
CCTCAACGTGGGGCAAGACCAAAGAGTTTCTGAGCTACAAAGCCCGCAGATCGGGCAAGCTCGTAATCGAAGTACCAGCCTTCTATTCTTCGCAGGAGTGTGCCGCTTGCGGTCACACTCATTCAGACAACCGGCTAACGCAAGCTGAGTTTGTCTGCCAACGCTGCAATCACACAGCCCATGCTGACCACAATGCAGCCGCCGTCATCGCCAAGCGTGGTGTGCGGTTGGTGCTCAGTGGTGCCTGTGTGCAAAAGAAGAGCAAGAAGTGTGGAATCCTAAAAAACAAGGTAGGTGAGGTAATCTCCGAACCGGTGGCATCCGTGCCATCTACGCTTGGTGAGACTGAGGTAAGTCGTTTGGGTGGCAACACCCCGGCGCTCTGGTCGTTGACCCAGGAAACCCCCGCTACAGCTCAGGCTTAGCGGTGGGAGACTTCATTCGCAGGCTGAACTGTTCCGACGCTATCAAAAACTGTACCGCAAGCCGGGAAAACGCCTGGGTGACCCAGAAGCAACTTCCGCGGTTGAGGGTCGACTGCAAGATGGCACAGGCCCGTTTGATAAGCACGGCATCAAATGCGGCGACTGCCGGTTGACCGCTCGGTGTGTGTACGGATCTGCCGAAATGTTGATGCCGTTACTTGTTCAGTTAGCCCAGTTCTCAAGTTGGAGGCCCTTCACTCGTTTGAATTCACCTGTGTCGTTGGTAACCAAAGTGGCGTCAATGGTCAGCGTGTGGCAGGCGATCCACAGGTCATTGGCCCCGATGGGTGTACCAGCAGCGCGCAGTTGGGTGAACTGCATGGCGTAGTGCGCGCAAAGGTCCCGGTCCACAGCGTAACGGACCGGTATCACACGTGTAAGTTCGTCCAAACGGCGTAGCACATCCGGTTTACGGGTACTGCGCTCTGCCCCCTTGAGCAACTCGGCGAAGGTGAAAAATGACATGCACAACTCGACGCTACTGTCCAAAGCGTTGATTCGATCAGCAACACTGGCCGGCTTGTTTTTGATCAGGTAAATCAGGATGTTGGTGTCGAGCATGTAGATCACAGTGACTCCCGGTCTTGCATGGGGGGCTGCTCTGTTTGTCCGGTTTCAAGCAAGGCGACAAATTCATCGTCGAAGGCGCCCAGCGCATCGAGCAGGGCCGCTCCGCGGTCCGTAGGCATGGGATGCAGCACCAGGTCACCTTCGGCATTGCGAAAGATTTCAACCCGGCTGCTGACAAGCCGGAACTCCTGCGGAATCCGCACGGCCTGGCTGTTGCCGTTCATGAAGACACGACTGATGGCTGTTTGCATGGCAAATCCTTTTGTACACACGTATGTGTGTGTATTCTAGAGATTCAATACTGTTTGTCAACCAACTATGGAATTCTGGCTATGGCGTCCCATCGGCATGGGACACAAAACAATGCTTACTGACCGACCTATACGCCGATCACGGAATGGATCCTATGTGGCGATCAGTGACACCGACTGCATCAAGGCCGAGTGCGTGAACATGGCGAGGTCGATACGATGCAGCCGTGCTATTTTGCGGTGGCGGACGGTGTGTCCAGTGAAGCGCTGCCCCGAACCGCCAGTCGGCGCCTGCTGGAGTTTCTGCAAACCTTGCTGAAAGAGGCAACTGGCACCGCGTCCCTATCGGCCTCACTTGGCCAGTTGCAAAAGGACTATGTGGCGATTGGTGCCAGCGCGACGCTTTATGGCATGGCCTCGACGCTGAACGCCCCTTCATGCCGGTGCAAACGCCGCTTGCAACAGGCGTGGCATGATTTCGCCGGCGGCGCCTCGTAGTGACCAACTGCATTCGCTATCCAGACCGGTGCTGGTTGGATTGATCTGCACAACACAAGCCCCTGATTGCTTTGCCAGCGACGGGATGCGTGAGGCCGGTTGCACTAGGCCGGAAGTGCCAATGGCCAGGAATACATCACACTCTTTGGCGGCGGCAAATGCACGATGGAGTTCTCGGACTGGCAGGTCTTCACCAAACCACACGACACCGGGTCGAATAAAGCCACCACACTGACTGCACATAGGTGGGCTGAGTCTGCGTCCGCCTTCGGGCTCCCGCAGCAATTCAGTCGAGAAAATGTGTGCTGTGCCGCAGGTCGCACATCGCGGACAATGCAGGCTGCCATGCAGATGCAGCACATCGTCGCTGCCGGCGCGTTCGTGCAGGTCGTCCACGTTTTGCGTCACGACTGTGAGCTTGGGCACTAGTTTTGCAAGTGCAGCTATTGCTGTGTGCGCAGGATTGGGTTGCGCCAGAAGCACTTTCATTCGCCGCCATTCGTACCAACCCCAAACCAATTCCTTGTCTTTGCGGAAGGCGTTTGGCGTGGCAAGGTCTTCGGCGTCGAAGCGTTCCCACAATCCCGTAAGTGCATCGCGGAAGGTCGGGATGCCGCTCTCGGCAGAAACCCCGGCGCCCGTGAAGACCACGACCTGTTCTGCCTTTTGAAGATTGGCAATCAAATCCTGCGGGATGGTGCTGGTCGCGTTTGGATTCATGGAGCCTGAAGCGGTGCTGAAACTCATAGTGTCGTCAGTTGAGTAAGAGAGCGGCCGCAGCAATACATTTTTATACCCTTCACTGAAGGAGACACGCTTTGTCGCAACATGGGCGCCAAATCGATCTGTCCACCACAAAACAGAAGGCTGGAGGCATGCTTTTCAGACCCAATCCTCAAATGACATTCGCCAACTTCGAGTCCAGGCCGGGTAATGTGCACGCTCGCTCGGCTGCCCTTTGGTTTGCAAGCTGCCGGGGTACCGTCTGCTGCGAGCATATTCTCATTCTGGCCGATCGAAAAGGGGTAGGCAAGACCCACCTGCTTCATGCCACGGCCAATCTGATCAGGAGTAATAAGACAATCCACGGCGACATCACCCTCAGTGCAGGCCGTCTGGCAGAAGAAGTCCAACGTGCCACTGAGTATGACGATCTGCCGTGCTGGTCCAATCGCCTTGCCAGTGAGGACTTCCTCGCCATCGACGATGTTGACGATCGCTTCTGCCGTGTGGAAGTTGCTGATTTCTTGCTGGAAGTACTGCGACTGCGTTTGGACTCGCGTCGCCGCACTGTGCTTTCTGCCACCTTGACCATGGCACAGGACGTGTCCTGTCCGCTAAACACATTTCTCAACCGCCAAACAGCCGTCCGGCTGATTTAACCCCCAGGAGATTTGCCATACCGATCGAACACGGTCATCGAGCCATTGCTAAGGGGGCAATCTCTCTGGAAATGACCTTTGCACTCAGCCTTTCAGCTACCCGCAGGTCATATGTGCCAGTTTCAAACAATGCTTGGGTATCAACGCACGAAAACCTTGAATTGACATGTCTTTGTTTTGCCTTTTAACCGACTAACGTTCAACATGCTTTATCGGGGATAGCACCAACGAACATCGCTTCAAGCTTGGCCGGATCGACGTCAACGTGCCTTTGCGATCAATCCAGCGGCTGATGCCCGAGTAGGATGCGATCGTTAGGCTGAAAAATTGCGTTACGGTGGCAAGTGGGTGACCAGCACCGCTCTATATAGCCGCTGGATACGACATGGCACGATTCATCATAAGGAGGCCGCCCGCAGGCCTTCTCGATTGCCGTGGCATATCCAGTCAATCCAGCCATTCAACAGAATTACTGCGGCTGGAGCGGGGCAGGACCATAAGAGCTCTTGCTCTGGTCATGATGACATAGAACAAGCGCTCGCGGGAACTGAGAGATCAGCGATCACGGCGGAGTGGTCGGAGTAGCGTGCTGACCGCCCTTCATGCTCGTGCCAGACGCGCTGGATAAAGGGGGCAAGCGGCGGCGATGCCCAAATGTAGTCGAGTCGAAATCCATTTCCGTAGGAGCTATACCAAGTGTATTCCCGGCCCGTCGGGTTGGCTGCACGCCAAGTGTCTATGAATCCCATTTCCTCCAGAGCCTCGTGCTTATCCTGGCAATCGAAGGTCTCACCAGCTTCATCGACACGAGTCTTCCCAGTGTTGAAGTCACCCAGCAGCACAACATTGCGATCTCGGAGCTTCTCGGCATTGGCAAGCAGCCAGTCCCAATACAACTGCTTGGGCTCCTTTAGCGGGAAGTAGAACCCGAACACATCAACGCCATCTACGCAAACACCAATCGAGCGCCATAACTCACTCGTCGACTGAATTGGAAGTTCAGCGACACTTGAAGGCTGCCGCGAGGCGATTGCGGTTCCGAGTTTGAAGGGATCTTGCGGATGACTGAGCAAATACGGGTAGCCCGCGTCTGCCAAAAGTGCTTTGAGCTCGTCTTCGAGTGCCCCTGACTTGAATTCAGTGAGAACAAGAATATCGGCGTCAATCTTCGAAAGCCAAGGAACAAGTCGCTGAAGACGGGGCTCCCCATCACAACCAGGGGCCGTAGGTTCCCCACCCCAGTTCAGGTTTTGTGTCGCGATGCGCATGCAAGTTTCCTTTGCGGTGTCCAACTGTTTGTAGAGCTTGTAGCTCTCTCCAAGTATCTTTGGTGACAGGCTCACGGCGTGATGCCAACAGTCGGCCAAATTGGGTCGGGTCTACTGCAATTAAGCACAGCTTCGTAAGCTCACACAGTGAGCTTGGCCGGGAACAAACTCCCTGCCCTACGAAGATCCAACCCCACTTCGAGTCCACCGAACCCATCAACCCAAAGGAAAAGCCATGGTCCAGCCCGCCATCCTGCTGACACCCCTGAAGTCAGCAATCCCCGCCGCAGGCGGCATTCTTGAAGTCATGGTCCGCGTGCAAGCACCCGACCAACCCGGCGAGAGCCAACACAAGATCACCGCCAAGCGCCTGGCGCTGGTGGTGGATCGGTCAGGCAGTATGGACGGCCAGCCGCTCACAGAGGCGCTCAAATGCGTGACGCACATTGCCAACCGCATGACAGCCGCCGATCAACTGGCCGTGGTGGTGTACGACGATAGCGTCGATACCCTGGTACCACTGGCGCCGATGATGTCGGCCCAGACCATCCGCCAAGCCATTGCCCATGTTGAAAGCGGCGGCAGCACCGACCTTTTTGCTGGCTGGGAAGAGGGCGCGAAGCAGCTTGAAGGTGGAACGGCTGATGTCATTTCACGGGTACTGTTGCTGTCAGACGGTCAAGCCAACAATGGTCTGCTCGACGTGAGTGCAATCGAAAAGCACTGCCAGGAGTGGCTGGCCAAGGGAGTGAGCACTACCACTGTCGGCCTGGGCCGTGGTTTCAATGAAAACCTGATGATCGCGATGGCCCGTGCCGGTGGCGGCCAGCAATACTATGGCCAAACGGCCAGCGACCTCTATGACAGCTTTGACGAAGAGTTCTCGCTGCTCCAGGCCCTGTGTCTGCGCCAACTCGACATCAAGCTCGTTGCGGCCAGCGGCGTCATCATCGAGCCTGTCGGGTTGGTGCAGCAAAACGCCGATGGCAGCTACCGTCTGAGCGATCTGGCCTGGGGCTCCCAGGCCTGGCTGGTGCTGCGTCTGCACATCAGCCCGAGCGCGGTAGGCGACACGCGCGACCTGCTGGCAGTGACGCTTAGTGCCAAGACGATGGAGGGCCAAGCCATCACCGCGCAGGCCAATATGCTGCGCTTGACCGCACTGGAGCCGGCAGCATTCGATGCGACGCCGGTTGACGACTACGTGGCAAGCCGGGTGCAGGAGCTCGAATTTGCCACGGCAAGCCAGGCTCTGCGACAAGTGGCGCTTCAGGGCGATAGCCAAGGGGTGCGGACCATGCTTGATGAGTTGGAACGTCGTTTTGGCAAGCACGCCTGGCTCAAGGACAAGCTCGCGCGTCTGCGTATTCTGGCTGACCATGACGCAGAGTTGATGTCAAAGGAAGTGGTGTTTTCTCAAAGAAAGATGTCCAGCCGACTGACCGCCAGGGTCGACGTAATGTATTCAGTGGATGAGACTAGTTCAGCTATGCCGGCATTCCTGCGTAAGAAGGCGGAAGAGGGCAAGGGGCGGCGGGGCGGGAGCAAACCAACTACTTGAGCGCACACCCGGACCGAACAAGCTGTCACAGAGCATTGAGGGAGGGGGATGCCCCCAGGGTGATTAATGAGACTCATGCAAGAGTTCAACCCTGGGGTCTAAAGCACATCGAGGTCAATTGGGGGGCTTTCTGTTGGGTCGGTAGTGCGCCGTGACAAATAGCTGACGCCGCCGCAATGCTTCCTTGAAGTCGGTCGGAACAGACATTAGGGTGGGAGCGTCCATCCCATTGCAATCGGTGCGGTCAATCCGAATTCTCTAATACCGCTTTGGGCACCCTGCGGTATTAGAAAATCTCGGATTCAATGCCTGATAGCTGGCGGACAAAATCCCGATTCAAATTGAAGTGCCCACAGCTGCCGGTCGTGGCGACCAGCAACCGACCAACAGCGGGTGCTCCCGGGTGTCAGCTTACGGGCGCTTGGAAATCTGTGGGCAATGGTTCCTGATGGCCGACGTTCACTTGGCGGCGTCCTTTGCACATTGCTGACACTGGCGGCCGAGTCGTGTTTGACGGCATGGCAACGCAACCCGACTTACAGAGGTTCAACTTGACCGCCAGATACCGGCCATTGCTTCCAGTGGCCTAACGACAGCCTGGTGGTCGCGGAGTCAAATGGATGCCGTCCCTGCCCTCTGACAGGCCCCGCAGCGGATGACCCCCGCTTTGCG
>JBMOJJ010000566.1:0-1543 GCA_049315845.1 Rhodoferax sp. | reverse complement strand
CCATTTCAGGAACTTGGAACAACCCGTCGACGCCGGCCCGATCCCGGGCAAATGGCTATGACAAAGACAGGATCATGAAACCAAGAGATCGCTTCATTCGCGCGCTCACCTTCCAACCGGTGGATCGTCCAGCCCGAACCGACATGTTCTGCCTCGTGGAGGAACTGTGCGGTCGCCCCTTCCCGGCAGAGTCCGATCTGACGTGCGGCTCAGCGGAGGCCGTGCGGAACGCCCGCCGCGAATATGTAGATCTATACGTGCAAGTGGCGCGGAAGTTGGGCCATGACGCCATCATGGTTTGGCATCCGTTCACCGGCCCTGCCAATCTTGAGGTAATCGCTGCGCTGCGAGAACGGGTCGGGGATGAATTCGCGATCATTGGCTTCGCCTCCGCATTCTGGGGCATGGAAAGGATCTCCGACCATGAGGCGTTTGCGGAGCGGCTCTACGAGGACCGGGGAGGTCTGCTGGACGATGCGCGCCGTTTTTTGGATGAGGGGCTCGAACGGGCCCAGGCCTTGGCCCGGGCCGGCGCCGACGTGGTCTATGTGCCCAATGACGTGGCATTCAACAGTGGCCCCTATTTTTCACCGGACGTCTTCGATGAACTGGTGACTCCCTTTGCGCAGGAATTCTACCGCGAAGTCCGGCGCCTGAACGTGCTCAGTGTTTATCATTCGGACGGCAACCTGATGAAGCTGCTGGAGTCGATCATGAGCTTTGGAGCCAATGCCCTGCAGTCGCTCGATCCGATGGCCGGCATGGACATCCGCGAGGTCAAGCGGCTCACCCAAGGCCGGCTGGCGCTGATGGGAAACGTCCAGTGCAACCTCCTGCAGGAAGGTCCGGAAGAAGCCATACGCAGGAGCGCCCGCTATTGTCTCCAGCACGCCTCGCCCGGCAGCGGCTATGTTTATATGGCCAGCAACAGTATTTTTGAGGGTTGCCCGCTCGCCAACTACCGAATCATGCAGGATGAATACGACCGCTATGTCACCGAAGCGGCAATCGATCCGGCGCTCCTCCCCCGACACTAAGAAAACCATGGACGAATTAAACAAAGGACTGGATATCGCGATGCGCGGGCTTCCGGCGAAGCGGGCCTTGGCGGCCTGCCAAAAACAGATCAAGGCCTGGGGCGTGGCCCTGCCGCCCGTCAAGCCGCTGGTGCTCGATTTCGGCCTCGGCGCGTTTGAGGAGACCGGACTCATCGAATACTGGATCGCCAATGAGAGCGGCGCCGGTTACTGCGGCAAATACCTGTTCGTGTTTGCCGGTCAGACCTGCCCGGAACACTGCCACCGGCGCAAACACGAGACGTTCTTCCTGGTTAAGGGCCGGCTCCGGGTGCACTGCGGCAACCGGACCATCACCCTGAAGGAAGGCGATGTGCTGCCCATCGCTCCCGGGATAAAGCACAGCTTTACCGGCATCGGCCCGGCGCTGCTCCTGGAACTCAGCATGCCCTGCGAGATCGCGGACAACTATTTCACCAACCGGCAAATCCCCATCGGCGGCAATTCCGCGCCAACCAAGGAGAACA
>JBMOJJ010000565.1:0-1543 GCA_049315845.1 Rhodoferax sp. | reverse complement strand
CCGCGGCTCCTGTCCAGTCCTCTGGCGCGGCGCGGCCGTTCCTGTGGCAGGTCGTTGCCTTTGCTGGTCCTTGGTGTCGCGCCCGACGTTCTGAGCGTTGATCATTGCGAAAATGTTGCTCAATAGGATGGAGACTTCCGGTCCAGCGATCCTCAATATCTGTATGGTTTGATCGCTCAGGTAGCTTCAGCGAACGGTCCTGCCTGGGAGTGCGCGACCGGTAGCGGCCAAGCCGCCGTAGCTCTTGCAGCGTTTTTCAGCAAGTAACAGCGGCTGATGCAAGTAGGTCACAATCGAAAGTCTGCGTACAAAATCAAAAAATCAGAAGGTCAACCATCACGGTGTCTCGGTGCATGACAGTGGATTATCAGGCAATAGCGTGGATGGCATTGCGGTTGTACAAGCTCTTCACTGGTTTCTGCTTGCTGATTTTATTGAGTGCCGTCGTATTTTAATGCCAGGATGATTCTTATCTGTTTGGAGCTGCGGGGCAGTTGTGAGCAGAAAATAATAGGATCTATGATTCGCGGTATCTAAACATCGCGCTTGACAAAGCGGCTGGCAAGCCATTCTTGCCGACCACTGGTTCGGTGGCCACCGATTCACCATCTCAGCAGGTACTGATCTGCCTTTGCCCTGCGGCTGGATCTTGAGGCCAGCGGCGGTGAGCACCTGCTCGCAGGCGGCGATGTAGAGGGCCAGCTACACGCCCACACCGATCGGCACCACGCACAGATCCACCAGCACCTTCACGAGTCATTGCCACTGCAGTGGTTTCATCCTGGGGGAGCGGCCTGAAACGGCGGACAGCATGCGCACGGATCCCTGGTGGCTCAGTGCTCATCGAGCAGCGTGACCTGACGACCCTCCAGCAGCAGCTCACCGCTGTCATGGAGCTGCCGCAGGGCATGGTGAATCAGTTGACCGAACTCCATGGCATCGGGTTCGGTCTTCAGGTCGTCCACGGATTCCATGCCCAACACATGCCGGAGGTAGAACCGGAAAGGACATTCCAGGTAATCGCGAAAGGCGGTGACGCTCAAAGATTTTCCCGCCGGCCAGACCGGCGGCCGATCGGCCAGGGACGATTGAAGCTGGAAACTGATGGATGCCGCCGGCAGCGAGCCGTGGCTTTTCAACTCTTCGAACAGGCGCGCCGCGCGATCGGGCAGGGCGGAATCGGGGCATCGGAAAAGCAGGCGTGACGGTTTGAGCGGATCGCCTGCCGCGCTTGTTTTTCCGCAGAAAAGCCGGATTGTACCGGCCCGGCGACGCGACTCGATCAGGGACTCCAGAAGGAAAAGGTCCCTCGCCAGGCGGCAACCGTCGTGGCGCATTCCCAGGTGGGCGCGCAGAGAATCGGGCAGAAAGATGTCGCCCATGCGGCTGTCGGGAACATACCCCTCGTTGAGCCCGGTCACGATCAAAAAGGGGGCGGGATTCCAGGACAGTTCCAGCCAGCCTTCCAGGTCCAGATCGGCCGGCTCTATTTCACGGGGAAGGGTTTGTCCCGCCAGGGTTGCCACCAGCAGTTCCAGCGCTT
>JBMOJJ010000213.1:0-6727 GCA_049315845.1 Rhodoferax sp. | reverse complement strand
CGCTGGCCTGAGGCAATGAGACCGTATACCCCTGCTGGTTCAGACGCCGTCCCAGATCCTGCCAGGATGACAGCGGCCACTGCTTGTCGGCGCGCGAACTGCCATGCACAAAGGCGACGCGTGCAGCAGTCTGCCGCGTCCCCGGTTGGCGGTCCTGCGCGGCGGCCTGCAGTCCAAAAGACAGCGGCTGCGCCAGCTCGTAGCCGAGCGCGCGCGCGCACAGCTGTCGCGATCGCTCGACCGCGTGACTATGCGCCGGCAGTTCGATCGCGACGTCGGCGACCCAGCGCGCCGGCGCCTCGAAACTGGAACCCTCGGTGGCTCCAGCCAGGCCGAATCGCCTGCCCTGCGCTGTCAGCCGCGCCAGCCACGCGATCAGCGCGGACTTGGTCAAGCCCTGCAGATCGATCACCGCGTCATAGCGTTCGCTCTGCAGCTCGGCCCGAAAGGCGCGCCAGCCCTGGCGCGTGGCGGCGGAGAAAGGCGCGCTGCGCCAGCGCCGCAGCTCGCAGCCAATGACACGACGAACCCCGGCGCAGCGGCGCACCAGCGCGGCAAAGCTGCGTTCGACCACCCAGTCGATCTGCGCGCCGGGCAGCGCGCGGCGGATGTCCTGCACCGCCGCCATCGCGTGCACCACATCGCCAAGCGAAGACAGCTTGACGATCAGGACTTTCAAAATTCAGCCCCCACGCCGGTCGCCTCGGGCGGCGCTACGGCTCAATGCGCGGCCTCGTCCAGCTTGGCGCCAGGCTTGACCGAGCGCAGCAGCGCCAGCATCTCGCCCTCGATGCGCTGCAACGCCGCTTCGGTCTGACCTTCAAAGCGCAGCACCAGCACCGGCGTCGTGTTGGAGGCCCGGATCAGGCCGAAGCCATCGGGCCAGTCAACGCGCAATCCGTCAATCGGATTGACCACCGCCGGGGCGGCGAAGCTGGCGGCGGCCAGCAGTTGGTCGACCAGCGTGTGCGGCTCGCCCTCCGCGCACCTGACGTTGAGCTCGGGGGTCGAGAAGCTGGTCGGCAGCGCGTCAAGCACCGCGTTGCCGTCAGGCGCGCGGCTCAGGATCTCGAGCAGCCGGCAACCCGCATAGGTGCCGTCGTCAAAGCCGAACCAGCGCTCCTTGAAGAAGATGTGGCCGCTCATCTCGCCGCCCAGCGGCGAATCGACCTCCTTCATCTTGGCCTTGATCAGCGAGTGCCCGGTCTTGAACATCAGCGGCTTGCCGCCAGCGGCCTCGATCGCCGGCGCCAGCCGTTGCGAGCACTTGACGTCGAACAGGATGGTGCCGCCAGGCACCCGGCTCAACACATCCTGCGCAAAAAGCATCAGCTGGCGATCGGGGTAGATGTTGTTGCCGCCGCTGGTGACGATGCCCAGGCGGTCGCCATCGCCGTCGAAGGCCAGGCCGATTTCGGCATCGCCGGTCTTCAGCGCGGCGATCAGGTCGCGCAGGTTCTCGGGCTTGCTCGGATCCGGGTGATGGTTCGGGAAATTGCCGTCCACCTCGCTGTACAGCTCGGTCACCTCGCAGCCGATCGCGCGCAGAATTCCCGGCGCCGACGCGCCCGCCACGCCGTTGCCGCAATCGACCACGATCTTCATCGGTCGCGCCAGCTTGATGTCGCCGACGATGCGCTGGCGGTAGGCGTCATGCACGTTGACCGCGCGCAGGCTGCCGCCGGAGCGCAGCGACCAGGTCTCGCCCTCCATCATGCGCCGCAGCGCCTGGATCTCCTCGCCGTAAATGGCGCGCCCGGCCAGCACCATCTTGAAGCCGTTGTAGTCCTTCGGGTTGTGGCTGCCGGTGACCTGGATGCCGCTGCGGCACTGGGTGCTGGCCGCAAAGTACAGCATCGGCGTGGTCGCCATGCCGATGTCGATCACCTCGAGCCCGGCCGCCACCAGACCGCGCATCAGCGCCGCGCTCAGCGCCGCGCCGCTCAGGCGTCCATCGCGTCCGACCGCAACGCTCAGCTCGCCTTCGGCGCGCGCAACGGTGCCGAACGCGCGGCCCAGCGCCTCCGCCATGGCCTCGTTGATGGTGGCGGGCACGACGCCGCGGATGTCGTAGGCCTTGAAGATGGAAGCTGATAACTGCATGCTGAAGTCCCCTGAAAGATGGATGCATCGATTGACGCCTTGAATTGTAGGCCGCCGCCAGGCCCGGGGGCATGTCCGGAAACGGCTGATGAAACGACTGTCGCGGCCCGGCCACCGCGTATCATCGACCGCATGCCAGCCCCGCAAAACGAAACCAGCGACGACAGCCGTTACCTTGCGCTGAAGGCCAGGGATTCGCGCTTTGATGGTCTGTTCTTTGCCGGCGTCACCTCGACCGGAATCTATTGCCGCCCGGTCTGCCGCGTGCGCACGCCCAAGCGCGAGAACTGCCGCTTTTTCGCCCAGCCGGCACAGGCCGAGAAGGCCGGCTTCAGGCCCTGCCTGCGTTGCCGCCCGGAACTCGCGCCGCGCCATCCGCCGCACCACCCTGTAGGTGAAGAAGCCAGGGTCTGGTCGACGCAGGACGCCTCCAGCATTCTGGCCGGACAGGCCGCGCGGCTGATCGACGCCGCCGAAGCATGGCCGGCCGGCGCGCCCAGCATGCGCCAGCTGGCGCAAAGGCTGGGTGTCAGCGACCGCCATCTGCGGCGCATCTTCGAGGCGCGCTTTGGCGTCTCGCCGCTGCAATACCTACAGACCAGGCGCCTGCTGTGCGCCAAGCAGATGCTGACCGACACGACGATGGCAGTCGCTGAGGTCGGGCGCCTGAGCGGCTTTGCCAGCGTGCGCCGTTTCAACGCGGCGTTTGCCGCGCACTATGCGCTCAACCCGACGCAGTTGCGCCGCGCCGGCGCCGGCCGCAGCTCGGCCGCGCCCGAGCCCGGCATCGTCGTCAGGCTGTCTTACCGCCCGCCCTACGATGTCGAGGCGATGCTGCAGTTCTTCGCGCTGCGCGGTATCGCCGGCATCGAGCAGATCGATGCGACCGGCGACAGGCCCGGCATCAGCAGGACGCTGGCCATCGATACCGCCGGCCAGCGCCATGCCGGCTGGCTCAGCGCGCGCTTCGATGCGCCCAACAACCGCCTCGAGCTGCGCCTGAGCGATTCCCTGCGAGCGCAGTTGCCGCGGCTGATCGCGCGCGTGCGGGCGATGCTGGACCTGGACGCCGAGCCGCAGGCCATCAACCAGGTTTTGCACGCGAGCTTTCCGCTCGGCGACGGCCTGCGCGTGCCCGGCAGCCTGGACGGCTTCGAGCTTGCGGTGCGCGCGGTGCTGGGGCAGCAGGTCACCGTTGCCGCGGCGCGCACGCTGAGCGCGCGGCTGGTGCAGCAGTTCGGCGAAACCATAGAGACCCCGATCGCAGCGCTCGATCGCCTGTTTCCGACGCCCGCCGTGCTGGCCCGCGCCGATGGCGAAGCGCTGGGCCGGCTCGGCATCGTCAGGCAGCGCCAGGCGGCGATCCGGGCGCTCGCCTGCGCCGTTCTGGAGCGGGGCCTGCAACTCGATGCCGGGGCCGACGTGGCCGCCACCGTCGAGGCGCTGCAGGCGCTGCCCGGCATCGGCGAATGGACCGCCCAGTACATCGCGATGCGCGCGCTGCGCTGGCCCGACGCCTTTCCGGCCGGCGATGTCGCGCTGCACAAGGCGCTCGGCCTGCGCGGCGGCAGCAATCCCGCCCGGGCAGCGCAACTTGCCGCGCAGGCCTGGCAACCCTGGCGCAGCTACGCCGTGATACGAGCCTGGAAGGAGATTTGAGATGAAATACGCGCCATTCACCATTCATGGCAGCACCGACAGTCCGCTCGGGCGCATCATTGTGGCCGCCCATGGCGACCAGCTGGCCGGCCTGTGGTTCGACGGACAGCGCCATCAGCCCGACATCGGCGGCTGGCCGCTGCAAGCGGACCACCCTTTGCTGGAGCGCGCTTTCGCGCAGCTCGGCGAGTACTTTGCCGGCAGGCGGCGCCAGTTCGATCTGCCGCTGGACCTGGGCTGCGGCAGCGCGTTCCAGCAAAGCGTCTGGCGCGCGCTGCTGACGATCGCGCCCGGCGCCACCAGCACCTATGGCGCGCTCAGCGCGGCCATCGGCAAGCCGCGAGCGCTGCGCGCGGTCGGTGGCGCGATCGGCCGCAACCCGTTCAGCATCGTCGTGCCGTGCCACCGCGTGATCGGCGCCGATGGCTCGCTGACCGGCTACGCCGGCGGACTGGAGCGCAAGACGCGCCTGCTCCAGCTCGAAGGCGCGCTTTGAACCCGTCGCAGCCGAAAAAGCCCTGGCTCGGCCAGTTCCTGCTGCTCGCGGCCCTCTGGGGTTCGTCCTTCCTGTTCATGCGCCTGGGCGCGCAGGAATTCGGCGCGCTGCCGACCGCCGGCCTGCGCGTGGCGATCGCCTCGGTCTTTCTGCTGCCGCTGCTGCTGTGGCGCGGCCTGGGCACGCAACTGCACCAGCACTGGCGAAAGATATTCTTCATCGGCCTGTTCAACTCGGCCCTGCCCTTTGCCTGCTTCTGCTTTGCGCTGCTGTCGATCAGCACCGGCCTGTCGGCCATCCTCAATGCGACGGTGCCGCTGTTCGGCGCGCTGGCGGCCTGGCTCTGGCTGAAGGACCGCCCCAGCGGCGCACGCATCACCGGGCTGGTGATCGGCTTTGTCGGCGTCGCGCTGTTGGCCTGGGACAAGGCCAGCTTCAAGCCCGATGCGACCGGGCTTTCGAGCGGCTGGGCGGTGCTGGCCTGTCTGCTGGCCTGCCTGAGCTATGGCGTCTCGGCGAGCTTTGCCAAGCGCCATCTGGGCGGCCTGCCGGCGCTGGTCACCGCCACCGGCAGCCAGTTGGGCGCCGCCGTCTGCCTGGCCCTGCCGACGCTGTGGCTGTGGCCGCAGCGCATGCCGGGCGCCGGCGCCTGGCTGGCGCTGCTCGCGCTTGGCGTGCTGTGCACCGGTGTCGCCTACATCCTGTACTTCCGCCTGATCGAGAACATCGGCCCGGCACGGGCGCTGACCGTCACTTTTGTGCTGCCGGTGTTCGCCGTGGTCTACGGCGTCATCTTCCTGCACGAGACGGTGTCGCTGTGGATGCTGTTGTGCGGCCTGATCATCGTCTGCGGCACCGCGCTGTCGGCCAACCTGCTCCCGCTGCGCTCGCGCGGCGCTCGCCGATAGGCCTCAGTGCAGGCCTGAATACATGTACTCGCGCGTCAGCGGCTGGCGCGGCGCATCGGTGTTTTCGGCCTTGCTGCAAAGAATCTGGTAGAGATTCATCCAGCCGTTGGAGAAACCGTGGGCGCAACCGGCCAGGTAGATCTGCCAGATCCGATAGCGCCGCTCGCCGGCAATCCGGATCGCCGTCGCGCTGTGCGCCTCCAGATTGTCCGACCAGGCCGCACAGGTGCGCGCGTAGTGGCGCCGCAGCGACTCCAGGTCCAGCACTTCAAGGCCGGCGCCGGCCATTTCCTTCAAGGCCAGCGAAACATGCGGCAACTCGCCTTCCGGAAACACATAGCGATCGATGAACTCGCCCGCGCCCATCCCGATCCAGCGGCTGTCGATGTCGCTGCTGGTGATGCCGTGATTGAGCGCCAGCCCGTCCTGCCGCAGCAACCGGTGGATGGTCTGAAAATAGGTCTGCAGGTTGCCCAGGCCGACATGCTCGAACATGCCGACGCTGGCGATCTTGTCATAGGTCTGGCGGCCCGGCAGGTCGCGGTAGTCGCACAGCATGACCTGGCAGCGCTGCTGCAGACCGGCACGGCCGATTTGCTGGTGCGCCTGCTCGAACTGGTTCTTCGACAGCGTGATGCCGGTGGCGATCGCGCCGCGCTGTGCCGCCCGCAGCATCAGCGCGCCCCAGCCGCAGCCGATATCCAGAAACCGGTCGCCCGGCCGCAGCATCAGCTTGTTCAGGATGTGGTCGAGTTTTTGCATCTGCGCCGCCTCCAGCGTGTCTGCGTCGCTGCGATAGTAGGCGCAGGAGTAGACCATGTTCGGATCCAGGAACAGCGCGTAGAAGTCGTTCGAGACGTCGTAGTGGTACTCGATCGCGGCGCGATCGCGATCGCGGCTGTGGTTGGTCAGCCAGTGAAGGGCGGACGGCAGCTTGCTGGTCATGCTGCGCGCCAGGCCCTCGGCCACTTGGAAGATGTTGCGGGGCGTGCCGCGGACCCCGATATGGCCCTCGACAAAGGCTTCACCCAGGTTGTTGAGATTGGGGGCGATGAAATAGCGCAGCGCGGACGGGTTCGGGATCGTCACCGTGACGCTGGGTTCGCCGCAGAAATCAAAGCTGCGTCCATTCCAGAGCTCGATGCGCAGCGGCACGCTCACCTGGGAGCGGATCTGCTCCACGGTCCGCATAAATCGTTTTTCAAAAAACACAGGCTTACCTCCGGCAGCAGCGCTGCATCAATGACCCGCCAGCGAGTCGGCCGATAATCAAAGCAGCGCCCGCCCGAAGTGTTGCGATTTGTCAAGCCCCGCGCGCCGATCTGGTACGCTTGGCGCGATGTCATTTCAATGCCCCCGTTCCTGATGGCTCCCGGCCTGACGATTGTTCTTCTGTCGCTGCTGCTGGGGCTGCAACCGATCACCACCGACCTGTACCTGCCCGCGCTGCCGGCGTTGACCGAGGGCTTTGGCGCCAGCATGGCGCAGGCGCAATTGACGCTGACCGCGCTGCTGCTGGCCTTCGGCCTGTCGCAGCTGATCTGGGGCCCGCTGTCGGACC
>JBMOJJ010000212.1:0-6743 GCA_049315845.1 Rhodoferax sp. | reverse complement strand
TTGGGCTCATAACCCAAAGGTCGCAGGTTCAAATCCTGCTCGCGCAACCAATAAAATCAACGACTTACGTTGATAAAGTGCCCTCCAAGTGAGGGCATTTTGCTTTTGTGCCCACTTTGTGCCCATTCTGTGCCCGGCGCGTGCCCACGAAAATCAAGGTGTTCAATCTTTGACCATTGGGGCTGTGCCCAGAATTCCAGTCTATTTCGGTTGGTCCAATTGGCATAGCCTAGAGAATCGGACATTTCAGTAGCCCTAGGGCCGCTTTTTCAATTTGATTTCTCAAAGAATCTGTAGGTGTCCAGGATCCACCTTGAGCGACAAACCTGTCTGCGGCTTCGACCACATCTCGTCCTGTCCGATCGCTAGGAAGAAATGGCGCAAGCATTGCGTTTACTAACGCGATCTGTTGACTGTCATATCGGAGCACATCACACTGGCCTTCGTCGTCAAACTGAATGATAGAAAACGCCTCTCTGCACACAGCCTGAGGCTCACGGTCAAGCAGTTCGATAACCAAGTCAGCCATCCGTATCCGTTGGCTTGAGAAAAGTGGCAGTCGCTCACTTCCCGGATCTCGCATCATCCTCTCAAACTTGACGTTCGAAATACGGTAGAAAACGTCATCGTTGGCAATAAGAAATCGTCGGTTGGATAGTCTCATATCCGAGATTCGTTATCGTATCCCTCGACCACGGCTTTACGCATCTTGTGACTTTCTGCTCAAGGTACGGCGGTCAACTTCGGTCTTGGAAAGGTCCTGGCCGAAGTACTTTTCAAGGGCGAGTCGCAGGATGTCCGAGCGGGAAGGAATGGTTCCCAATGTCGTCGACAACTCAATTCGCTTGCCATCAATTAGGCGGCGCAGGGTCTCTGACATTCTCAAATTTATTTGATTTCTTTCCATCAGCTCCACCTTTACTAGAGATTCTATCAATCATTTCGATAGACCGCTTGACACGCTGAATTAATGCGTGGTACACTACGTTTGTCTATCAATCATATATATAGCAAACGGAGCGTCTATGAATACGAAGTATCTTACCACCGAAGAGTTGTCAGCCCTCATCAAGTACGACGCTCGCAGTATCAGGGAGCGCCTAAAAGACAGCGTCTTACTCGAAGGCGTGCATTACTTCCGTCCATTCGGCGGTCGCAAGATTCTCTACATCTGGGAAACGATTGAGCGCGACATGGTCACCAAGTCGCGGAGTCATACCACGAGCATGATGGGTATTCCGATGGCAAATGGAAGTATGTTCCATGCCTAGCATTCGAAGCCGCATTGACAATGGGTTGTTGTTCTTTGAGTTTCGGTTCAACGGTACACGTTGCCGTGAACAGACCCTTCTCGTCGACAACCCCGCGAACCGCAAGAAGCTCGAAAAAGCTCTGGAGAAGATCGAGTCGGAGATTGCTGCAGGGTCATTCGTCTACGCCAACTACTTCCCCAACAGCAAGACGCTCAAGCGCCTGGAGCGGGCAGCCGCAGTTGCGCAAACGCAGGTCGTGCAAACTGCCATGGGTAGCGCCGATGGCAATACCACGGTGGCAGCAGTTGAAATCGGCCCGTTGTTTAGCGTGTTCGCCAGCCAGTGGGTGACCGACCACAGCATCGAATGGCGCCGAAGCCACATCCGCTCGCTGCTGTCCACTCTGAACGGCCACCTGGTCCCAGAATTTGGGGATCGGGCGGTCGGCAACATCAGCAAATCGGACATTCTTGGTTTCCGCGCCAAACTCGCCAAAGTCAAAGGTCGCGGAGACAAGGAAGGGCTCTCGCCCAAACGGATGAATGAAATCATTGGTCTGCTACGTCAAATTCTGACTGAAGCCGCCGACCAGTTCCAGTTTACTTCACCTGCTCTGAGTATCAAGAAACTGAAAGTCCGCAAGATCGACGTGAATCCTTTCAGTCTGGTCGACATGCAGCGCATCATGGCAACCGTCCGCCCAGACTACAGGGACTACTTCACAACTAGGTTCCTGACCGGAATGCGCACCGGCGAAGTCCATGGCCTCAAATGGAAATACATCGACTGGGATCTTCGAGTCATCCGCGTTCGGGAAACTTTCGTGCTCGGCGAAGACGAGTACACCAAGACCGACGGCAGTCAGCGCGACATCCAGATGAGTCAACCCGTCTTTGACGCACTGAAGCGCCAGCATGAGGTGACCGCCAAGGGATCGCAGTACGTCTTTTGCAACCAGACCGGCCAGCCGCTGGACAACAAGAACTTCACAGATCGCATCTGGTATCCGCTGCTGCGCCACCTTGGTCTTGAAAGACGCCGGCCCTACCAGATGCGCCACACAGCGGCAACCCTATGGCTGGCATCCGGCGAAGCTCCGGAGTGGATTGCCCGGCAGTTGGGCCACACCAGCACCGAGATGCTGTTTCGGGTTTACAGCCGCTACGTGCCGAATTTGACACGACAGGACGGATCGGCCATGGAACGTCTCTTGGCAAGCCAAATGTCCCAGGGCGCACTGCTACCGCAAACGACCCCGGGCGGCGAGCTGACGATCTATGTGCCGGCCCAGGAAGCCAAACCAATGGCCAAACCCCAGCCGCGGGGTGTTCAGGGCAATCGGGGTAATCGCCCAAGCGTTCCGACAAGCACATAGGAACACCGATTCCTCAAGAACCCGTCCTCAATCACCCGTCCTCAATCACCTTTCCTTAATCCTTCAAGCATTTAAACAACAGGAGATCAATCATGACCACACAACGAACCGCAGCCCTGCAGCCCATTACCGTGTCCTGCTTCCAGAATCTGATCAGGACAGGTGTCCGCCCCATTGTGCACAGCGCCGAATTTCGGCTGCTCAGTTCCAGCCATAACGCCGAGCGCCGCCTGCTCGAGCTCAACTGCTTTCGCGAAGGTCGCCATCTGAAGGCCACCCTGGGGGAACTAGAGTTCGAGGCGCTCAAGCCCTACATCGGCCAAACCATCCGAGCCGACTTCCAACAGACGTCATGCGGGCTCGAGCCTCTGCTGTGCATCCAGAACCTGATGGCGGCCAAGGCTGCAGATCCTCTTGCAACCTATCAGCCGCTGTGGCTTGACCCGGCGCAGACAGGCCTCTTCAGCGAACTTTGTCGATTGGTGGGTCAACTCGATGCGCCCTACCGGGAACTGGTGCAGCAGGTGTTTAGAGACGACGACATCCTGCAGGCGTTTCTTGATCGTCCGGCGTCCTTGGGCTTTCATCACAGCGAGCGTGGCGGACTGCTGGCACACACCCTCGAGGTCGCGCTCGACTGCGAACAGGCATGCAAGCGCTACCCCTGCGTCAACGCCAGTTTGACCGTCACAGCGGCCTTGCTTCACGACATCGGCAAGTGTCATGAGTATTTACGGCATCCGAG
The DNA here is from genome assembly GCA_049315845.1 of Rhodoferax sp. Classification (GTDB taxonomy): domain Bacteria; phylum Pseudomonadota; class Gammaproteobacteria; order Burkholderiales; family Burkholderiaceae_C; genus Rhodoferax. Next base: position 3,370 of record JBMOJJ010000212.1, on the reverse strand, counting down.
CGGACGCTATGAACGCAGTCAAATGGGAACGCTGGAGATGCACAAGACCCAGGGCGTGCGGATTGTGACCATCGCGGCCCACCTGTGCCAAGCCGATGCGCTGATGGTCTCAGAAATCTGCCACATCCTGGTCGCTGCAAACGGCCAGCAATACATGGGTCTGCCGACCCTCAAGATGGCTGAAGCAGCCATTGTCCAAAGCGCCGACGGCAGATCCGCTTCGGTCAATCTGCACCAGATCAAGCATCGCAGCGCGTTCGACTGGGGCCGCTTCGAGGGCCAGTACCGCGCTGCGGCCTCAATGGCGACGATCTCAAAATGAACGCCGATTGGGGCGCGCCAGGCTGCTCATCGATTCAAGAGTCGGCTCTTGGAGCGGACATGACATCGGCTGACATGAACCCAGCTGACAGGCAGGCGTTCGAGGAGGGGATGAGTCGCATCTTGCAGATACCGGTTTCGACCGAGACAGAGTTCGATATCGACCCGCAAACGCAAGACACAACCGATCCGGAGAATGAAATGGAAAACGAAACGCCAAGCAAGCCCGCCAACAAGACACTGCGCACGATCAGCGCAATTCAATTGGGGCGGCTGGAGAAATTGACCAGCGAATTCAAGAAACGCGACAAGAAGCCCGTCTACATCCATGGGCTGGTGCACGCCGACGCCCAGGTGAAGGTCTGGCTCAACTTCCTTAAACGGGACCCGTCCGGTACTGCCAGGATCGTGCGCAATGGCGAGAAGGTCTCGGTCGATTCGGGGCGCAGCTACACAAAAATGATGGTCTCGGAGTTTGGGGCAATTGTTGATGAGCACTGCGTGCTCGATCTGGTTGAGACTGCAGCCAAGTTGCTCCCCGGCTTTGAAAAAGCCAGCGCACGGCGCTACCGGGAGACGGTCCAGGCGTTCGTAGCCAAGGCAGCCGTGGCTCCGATCCCGTATGACGCTTTGGAGCCGCCGCTGGTTTTTCAGTCCCCCTTGCTTGGTCACAGTCAAATCCTGCCGAGCGCCATTCTCAACGCATTGGCCATGGGTGGCACCGGCTCGGGCAAGACTTATTCCTTCATGCTGCCGGCCCTGCTTTCCATGCTTGTCTATCGGCTCAGTGGCGGCAAGACCGCCAGTCTTCTGGTGATCGATCCGAAGGTCGAACTGCTATCCGGGATTGAGACGAAACTCAGCGCGCTTGGCGAACCCGAACGCCTTGTTGTCGTCGGTCAGTGCGACCCGATCAACTACTTCCAGGAAGACGACGGACTGAGCGTGACTGACCGCTTCGAGAAAGTCAAGAGCTTTGCCACGGTCACCGGCAACAGCACCGAGGACAACCGTTGGCAGGTCTTTGCCGAACAACTGATCCTGTCTTTCTTGAAGGACGACCAGAGATTTGCCGACGCCACCGGCCTTGCCTTGCTGGAGAGTGTGGCGGCGATCGTGACTGGCCAGGCGCAGTATCTGGATCGCAATCAATGGGTTGCACTGCGCAAACTGCTCATGCTGGGCATGGAGGACCATCAGAACCTGCGCCATATCTGCGATGTTTATGACGTCCTGATCGGCTGCGTCGGGATGAAGAAGGCGGACCGACCGTTTGCCCGCTACGCCGTGATGAAGGACGGTGAACAATTCTTCTATAACGCCCGCAGTGCGCTGACCATCCTCGACAAGCTCGGAAATGAGGATATCGAGCACCTGATGGACCTGAGTGTTCGCCGCGGGCTGCTCAGAAAGAGCAGAACCGACGTGGCCGAACTCATTGGCCGTGGCGCTATCCTGGTGTTTCAGCCTCGACAAACGGCCACGCACGACCTGGTCGGCGGGGCGCTGAAATCCCTGTTCTTTCGCTGCGTGATGGAGCGTGAGGACATGTTGAGACCGATCGGGTACATCTGTGATGAGTTCCAGCGCTTCATCACGGTCGAGCCCGAGACCGGTGAACATGCCTTTCTGGACCGGTGTCGGGCGTATCGGGTCAACACCTTCCTTGCGACGCAGTCAATCGCAGCGCTGCTGGCCGCCACAAACCGGGATCCGAACGGCAGCAGCACGCTGGACTCGATTCTGACCAACACGCCGACGAAGCTCTGCTTTCGGACAACGGACGAGAGGGCTGTGGCCACCATGAAGAGCTTCATCCCCCGTGACCCGCGCAGTGACCAACACGTTCTCAATTGCAGGCCGCCGTCGTCGCTGCTCGTGGGCGAGTACTACTTCGCGTTTCAGGACACCTGGGGCCGAACGCGTTACCAGTTGCCGCCGCGCAACGAGTCCGCATCCTGATTCGACCAACAAATACAAGGGAGATTATCACCATGGCAAACGCAAATCAGTTCTCAACCGCATGCACCGAGATGGGCGCGCATGAGGCGTGCATTATCTACAGTGGCTTGATGTGCCAGGAAGGCGCACTGGCCCTGGAGCGTCAACTCGAACAGCTCTTTGGCTACTACCAGTACCGCCGGATCACGCTGTCCATCGAGTCCCCGGGCGGGGCGATCGACGGACTGGAGTACATCCTGCGAGTGATCCAGAAGTGGGCACAAGAGGGCAGGGCGGTTGCCGTTCGGTCAACCTTTCAGTGCGCCAGCGCGGCAGCGTTTCTGCTGGCCATGGGCGATTGGGGACATCGGCGAGTAGATCGCGCAGTGTTCCTGCTGTTTCACAGCGCCCGAATCGAGGCGCCGTCGATGGCTGGAATGACGGCGGCGTATTCGACCAACCTGTCGCACGTACTGAGCAGCGTGGACCGAAAGCTGCTTGATGTTTTGCTGGAAAAGATGCTGACGGGAAGCGGCAGTGTCAGGAATCTGGCGGATCTGGTCATGATGCGTGCCCGCCATGTTGACCAGAACTGGAAGCAGCTTGCCTCGGACCTCACCACGTTTACATCGGGAGTCGATGGCAGTCGCAAACCAGACTGGCTTCGGGCGGTCCAGAAGTGGAGTCGGCTTGAGGCCGATCCAGGCAAACTGGTGCTGGAGCTGAAGAAGCATCTGAACCTGCGGCTACAGCGCGATATTCGCATGGACCTTTGCGAAGCATGGGTGTTGTGCCTGATCGATGAGATTGCCGGGGTGCTGGATGCGGATTCGGTTGCGCCTGAAATGCCGGTTCAAGTCATTTCGCCAGAATCATTGCCGGATGAGGCTGTGAATGAACGCGCCCAGCACACTCTGGCTGGTGAGCGGATTGCGATGCGCGCTTGCTATTCAGCGGTGCTTTAAGTCGGCATCGACATCGTCAACCATTGAGTTGCCCGAAACCGGCCGCCCGTGAGCGCGAACAATGTGCCCATTGCCGACAACCACTGTCTGGGGAAGCGGCCGTTCGTGGCAGTAGCAGTGAAAGCTGAAGCGGTCACTCAGAT
>JBMOJJ010000211.1:0-6767 GCA_049315845.1 Rhodoferax sp. | reverse complement strand
GTTGAAGTCGATATTGGGCAGCGGCTCCAGGTCTTGCACCCGGCGCACGCTGGCCACCATCGCCAAAAACAGCCGCAGCTTGGCGATTTCGCAAGCCTCTTCCATGATGTCCACACCATGCAGGTTGTCGGTCACGATGCGGCGCTTGATGTAGTAGCCGACGCTGGGGTGGTCTTTCTGGATGTGGGTCAACCAGTTCTTCAGTTCGTTACTGGCGCCCATTTCGGCGCGTCCCACGACAGCGTAATAGACGTTGATCAGGCACTTGAGCGCGGCCACCAAAAAGGCGCCGGAACCTACCGCTGGATCCAGAATGGTGATGCTGGGCAGCACCTCGTTAACTAGCTTAAGGGCTGTTCGAGCATCCATGCGGGCCAACAGGTCGGAGACGGTGTCGAACTTGATTTCTTTCAAACCGAGTTCAGGGATGGCGGGCTCATGCACGCGTTCCAGAATCATCTTGTGGATGCTGCGCTCGGCCAGGTAACCGGTGATCTCGGGCCGCGTGTAGTAGGCGCCAAAGGCTTTCTGGTTGATGTACTTCTCGAAGATGTAGCCCAGCACATCGGGGTTGATCTCGTCGGCGTCGCCACCGGGCGTATCGTCCAGGTGCCAGGTGAAGCTTGCAAACAGTTTGAAGATGCCTTCAAAGGCAGCATCGGCCACGGTGAGCGTGGTGCCGACACGTGGCGTATGGTCGGCGTCCAGCTCCAGCTTGTGGTGCAGGAACAGGCCACCGTTGAGGTAGGGGATCTGACCGGTCAGCGATTTGGCCGCCTGGCTGCGGTCAGCCTCTGGCTTGGCAAAGGCTTCAAAGAACAGGGCATTGAGGAACTCGCCAAAGAAGCGGTTGGCGCCACGCTGTTGGCTCGCTGCGAGCTTGGTCTGCAGGTAGTCGGCATTGCCGCCGTCCAGAAAGAACTTCTTCTGCATGAACCAGACAAACATCAGGCGGTTCAGCAGCACGCTGGCGTACCAGCGTTTGTCGCGCTCGCTCTCAATGCCCTTGATGTGTTTGAGCAGTACATCGTGCTGGTCTTTGTATGCAGCGTAGAACTTCTTGGTGGTCTTCTCCACGTCCAGCGCGGCCTGGATGCGGCGCGCGGCTTCCAACACGGGCAGGCGCCCGGTGGCGTCGAGCTCCGACAGTTCCACCACCATGGCCTGCAGCTTGGAGGCAAACAAGTCCACCGGTTGACCTTTGAAATATTCATGGCGGCGCGAGGTGAGGCGCGGCTTGCCGGTCTCGGGGTGCTTGTCGCGCTTGACCCAGTACCACTGGCTTTGGCTGGCCTTATCTTGCCGGTCGGTGAAGATCAGCAGGTTCTCAACGTGGCTGTGCGCGATGTGCTTCCAGACGCGCAAGCGTTGCGGCTCGTCGGGCCAGCCACCATCCGCCACCACCTGAATGGCGACCACGCCGCCCAGTTCAGCCACGGTGCGGTGGGAAAACCGGGTTTCCCCGGCCTGATCGGCCTGCCAGTCACGCCCGGTGCTGGCGCGGTTCCAGCCCAGCACGTCAACGAACAGGCGCTGGAAGTCAAAGGCAGACAGGTGCTTCTCGAAGCTGGGGAAATCAAGTTCGGCCATAGGGGGTTAATGTTGATATCCGTTGGATGATTTGTCTTTAGACTTGAAAAAATCCAATGATTTCAATAAGTTACGTATGCGCAGTGTGTCATTAAGTGGCGTTAAGTTGCATTAAGTGTGGCTGTGGGTGTTACGGCAGTGTAGTAAGTACCCCGCTTTTCCCCGTGTCGCTCCAGCACACCTGACGCTACCAGTTTGTCCAGCTTGTGGGTGGCTTGCCGGGGACTCAGCCGGCACAGCGCAATCACATCCTCGCGCTTAATACGTTTTTGTTGGCGCACAAGGTTTCGAACCAGTTCCACCTGTTGCAACTCGTCAAACCCTGCCTGCTGCGCGTATTCAGCGCCCTGCCCCAACTGCTTGTATACCTGCGGACTCAAGGTGTACTGTCGGCCTCGCCCAATGCCATGAGCCTGGATGAGGCCGCTTTCCACCAAAGGCTCAATCATCTTGAGGGCCTGGGATGGTGCGCATTGCAAACGCATGCCCAATTCCGCTGCGCTAAGCCGTCGAGCCTCGCGCAACGATGTCAGCACTAACAAGGTTTCCACTGGCAAAACGCTCTTTTGTCTCTCCTCTTCATGCAACACCATGCGCACAAAGGCCAGGTCGGCAGGCTCGGTGCTGATGCTGAGTTTGACCAAATCCGGCATGGACTCGGAATAATCCGGCGCCGGGCGACCAAAACGCAGCATACCGCTGTAAATCATGTCCACACCACGGCCGGTGCGGTCCACCAGTCCCAGACGCTTGAAGGCATCGGCCAGGGCCGGGTTACGCGGACGCGGCTCGGTAGTGAGCAGATTCTCCAGATTGACGCCTTCTACAAAGCCACCGGGGTTGCTGATAATGAGGTCGTGCTTTTGCCAACACACGCGCACTGGACCACGACGGACATAGTCGCGGTGCACCAAGGCGTTGTTGATGGCTTCACGCAGCGCGTCCACCTCGACCCGGGCGATGCCAATACGAAACAGGCCTTCGTTGAACTCCTGCTCGGTGTTGACGCCTCGCGAAAGCAGATCAAGCCATTCGACAATTTCAATCAGGGCGGCGCGTGAGCCTTCGTTGACCTTCACGCGCGTGCCATCGAGCACTTGAAACAGCACCTCGTGCATGGGCACCAAACGACGCAGGCTGTCGGTTCGGCCAATCAGTAGCAAGCCCAACAAGGTGGGGCGGCGCTCGGCTCCGCGAGTGATGGTAAGCGACAGGGCGCCCTCCAGTTGTTCATCGCTCAGCCCCGCCAGTGATTTGTCGCTGCGCGGATTGTTGGCGATGACCGAGCGAAGGCGCTCCCGCTGGAGCGAATCAAAGTCGGCCAACGTGGCGTCAGCCATAACTTCGGCAGACATGTCGATCAGGCGAAAATCCGCCCGGCGACTGGGGTATTCGTGCGGTAAAAAAGGGACACATTCCGGTTGCCCGTTACCGCCGATTCGGCGGCGTTTGACCAAACCATCAGAACGAGCGACGATTTCTGCACTGCGCGGCACCGTGATCGCGGCAACGCGAAGCTGTTGCTGCGAAATACTTTCGACATGAACCTGCAATCCGGGTGCAGTACGATTGGCCACCATGGCCGCGAGCCCGCCAACGTCGGCCGGACGAGAGGCATGCAGCCCGGTCACGGAACCATCATTTTCAACGCCCAGGTACAGGGTGCCCCCCTGCGCATTGGCCAGACAGATCAGTGCTTCAATCAGTTCGTCGTCGTTGAGCAGGGCGCGGTCGCTCTTGAACTCGACTTCCAATGTTTCGCGCAGCGGAATCACGCGCGTTGTCATGGAGCAATATCCGGTGGAATCAAGCCCATCGAGCACACCACACGCGGCTCGCGCAGGTTAGCATCGTCTTCGGCGTAAGTCAGGCGACCTTCTTCGCGCAGGGATTTGACGGCGCCGGCGAGTTCTTCCTCATTGACGCCGCTTCGCATCAGGCGGTTCAGCAGATCAGCTGACGTTTCGAGCAAGGGGCGCTGGTAGATGTCATCGAGCGCACGCTCCAGCTCTTCGTCACGAAACAGGGTTTTCATTTGCTCGCCAGCGTAGGGCTTGAGGCGCTCGTATGCACGGCGGCGCGGGCTGCTCGGGCGCCCCAGCCCGCCACCGACCGCCTTGTCCTGGCTCACGGCCAATTGCAAACCATGGGCGACCAGCTTGTGATGATCTTCCAGACGTGGCACGGCGGGTGTACCGGGCAGGCATTCGGCAGCCCGAAGCACGGTGAACTGCGATTCGGTCACAGCTTTACCATCAGCGCCAATCCAGGCCAAGTGGTCGTTGCCTTCGGGCGATTTGATGTAAACCAGCGCGCCGCCCCTGGCCGCATCGTCTCCTAATAGCGGAAAGCGCGTGACGTCCAGAGCAAAGGCCTTGGCGGAGTACACGACCGGTGGCAAAGCTTCCACGGCCCGTGCCAAGTCCGGGTCATCCTGAGTGGCTTGCTTCCATATCTGCCAAGCGTAAGAGGCCAGGTCAACTTCGTCGTCAGCATCGTCGAGCACACCTTGCTGCTCGGTGTAAAGATTGCGGATCGTATTGGCCTCTTCGTCTTCAAAAAAGGCTTCGTCGGTGCCGACCACTTCTGCGTTTTCCTGCAAGCGCTGGCGGATACGCTCACGCAGTTGGATCAGGCGCTCGACACCATCGGCCGGCAGGAAGGAGTAGCAATGGATTTCTTCTGCGCGCTGACCAATGCGGTCAACCCGGCCTGCACGCTGGATCAGGCGAATGATGGCCCAGGGCAGGTCAAAGTTGACGACCACATTGCTGTCTTGCAGGTTCTGTCCCTCGGACAGCACATCGGTGCAAATCAACACCCTCACTTCATCGGTCTTGGCTACGGGTTTGCTGTTGGACTTGGGCGAGAAGCGGCAGGCCAGCGCGTAAGGATCGGCGCTCGCGCCAGTGGCGACCTCGACGTGGGTGACACCGGCCTTGCGGACCTCGCGCGTCAGGTAGCGCGCTGTATCTGCAAACTGGGTGAAGACGAGCACCTTGTCTTTGCCGTGAGTTTGCATGATGAGCTTGCGCAGGGCCAGCAACTTCTGATCGTGCGCCGGGTCCCACGGGCCTTGAAGACTCAGGAGTTCGCCGAGTGTTTGGGTGTCAGCGGCAAGGTGCTCGGCCAGCACGGGCTTGAACAAGCCCGGACGCATCCACTTGAAACGCTTCTTGTATTGGGTGGCGTACTGTTCATACACCGTCTTGGCCCGGTTCAGACTGTCCGGTACACCATCGGCGTCTGTCGCTGCGTCCACCAGTCCGTCGAGCAGGTCTTCGGGTTCGCCTTCGACACCATCGGCGTCCTCATCGACGCGCTCCAGATCGAGAAGACCAGCGTCCAGAACGCCCACCGGCAAGTCGAGGCCATTTTCAATGGCGTAGAGATAAATCTGATTGCGCAGGATGTGCCGGTCGATGGACTGCAAGAAGGAGAACCCGTTGGACTCCAGACGCTTGAACAGATTCGTGCGGCAAAAGCCCATCAGGCGCTTGCCCGCGCGGCCCAGGTTTTCGATGATCTTGCGCTCGGGTCCGGTGGCTGTCTTTTCCGCTAGCGGGTCCACATAGAGACCCAGACCGTAGCGCGGTACGTGCAGCGCGTTGATCTGGTCTACCACCGCAGGGGAGTAAAGCCGCGCATAGCGGTCCGCCGGGTCAGCGTCGTTGACTGCAAACTGCAGCGAGACCGGCTTGCGCACCGGAAAGTAGCGCTTCTCGCCATCTTTGCCGGCAATGAAACGACGACCCTGCTTGTCAGCCTCGGTGTAGTGCTGGATGATGAAGCTGCGCGTGCGGCGAACCATGTAGAGGCGGATCAGTTCGCGCCAATCGTCAAACTCGTCGCTTTTTTCAATCGCCTGAATGGAGTTGACCCGGCACTGGTGCTTGCGCTCGAATTCCGCTTCGCCCAGGCCGGTCTTACGCATGTGATGCTCGGGGCGGATACCGATATTGGCTTTTTCGTCAATGAACAAGCGCAGTTGGGACGACAGATCGGTCTTGGTCTTGTTGTAGGGCGTGGCGGTCAGCAGGATGACCTTGGCGTCGCAGCTCTTGATGTAGTCGGCAATGGCTTTGTAACGACGGCCTTCGCGGTTGCGCAGGTTGTGACTCTCGTCAATCAGCACCAGCCGGTAGCGCTTCAGGTCAGGCAGCTTCTTGGTGACCTGCGAGACCGGCAGCACCATACCGCGCAGACCATATTCAGTCCGGTAACGCTCCCACATTGGCTCCAGATTTTTCGGGCAGATGATCAGGGTCTCGTAACCCAAGTCGTCTTCAAACATGCGCGCCAGGGCCGTGGCCATGATGGTCTTGCCCAGACCCACGACGTCGCCAATCATCACACCACCACGGCGGTGCAAGTGCCGCGCGGCGATCTTGACAGCGCTTTTCTGGAACTCGAACAGTTCCTGCTCAAACCGTCCGGGTAGCCGGAACTGACTCAAGCCGGCACGCGCCTCGGTGCTCAGGTGGTAAGCCATGTTGAGGTAAATGTGGTGCGGCGGAATCGCCTCTGGCCGCGCCCAACTGGTCTCGATGATGGCAGCCAGATCAGCGGAAACATCAAGTGCCCACCGCTCGTTCCATCGGGCATCAAACCAGCTTGAAAGCTTCTCCGTGCCTTGATGGTCCAGCACATCAACATTGAGTTCGCCCTGACGCGACAAACCGGACAGGGTGAGATTGCTGCTGCCAACGAAACCGGTAATGGGATTGTTCACATCATCACGGAACAGCAGATACAGCTTGGCATGCAGGGGATAAGGCAGAAAGAGTTTGACCACCACCTGACCAGCGCGTAATTGAGCGGCCAGGCTGCGAAGACCGGCTTCATCCCTGCCGGTGGGAATACCGAGCGTGATCTGTTCACGCAGGTGCGCGGCAAACTGGGTCTTGAGGCGGCTCGCCGTAGCGTTGTCGATCAGGCCCGCTTCATCAGTCTGGCGATACAACTCCCGAATCTCTTCATGCGGCGGACGCTGCATGCCCACCAGTACACGGCACACTTGACCGAGTGCCGGGTCCCACGGAACGATCAAATCATCAATCGCCTGCCAACCGCGCAGGTTCAAGTAGCCAACACAGAAGTCAGACCGTGTAGAGACCTGCATCGTGGCACGCAGCGTGCCCAGCAAGTCCTGCTCAATGTTGTCGAAGATGCGAGCC
>JBMOJJ010000210.1:0-6791 GCA_049315845.1 Rhodoferax sp. | reverse complement strand
GATGCTGAACACCGTGAGCCCAGGGGCGACCGTTTACGTCATCGAGGCCAAATCCGCAACTCAGAAGGATGTGAGGACGGCCTTGCAAACCGCACAAAACTTAGGCGTACAGGTCGTATCTATGCCGTTCGGCGCACCTGAGGTGGCCTCCCTGAACTACGGACCTCCGTTTGCAGCGACACCCGGCATGGTGTGGATCGCGGCATCGGGCGACTCCTACGAAGGCCCGAGCTTTCCGGCCACCCATCCGGGCGTCATCGCCGTTGGTGGCACGTCAGCGCAACTGAACACGGATAACACTCTCCAGTCCGAGACCGCACTGGAAAGCGCCTCGGCTGGCATGTCCATCGTGGCAGCAATGCCCGATTTTCAGATGATTCCATCCGTCCAGAAAGCCAACACCACGGCGTACCGGTCCGTCCCGGACGTTGCCTTCAACGCTGATTATAAGAATGGCGCCCTAATCTATTCATCAGTGATCGGAGGCTACGTCGTGGTCGGCGGCACCTCGGTAGCGATGGCGTTCTTCACAGGCGTCGTCGCCATAGCCGATGCCTCCAGGAAAGCCAAGAACAAGCCGCTGCTCACTTCTATTCCTGGCCAGGGCGTGTTGCTCCAGGATAGCCTCTACAGGCTCATGTCCACAAACGGGGGACCCACCAATTCCACCGTCCTCAATGACGTCGTGGGTGGGCATGCCGGCGGAGTGTACCCAGCAGGGTACCCAGCAGGCCCCGGCTACGATATCGCGACCGGCCTGGGCTCCTTGAAAGTGCAGAAGTTTATCGAATACATGGATACGCAGTAGCCAGCGCGGGCACAGCGACCGCTATTTCACCCGCATCGCCGTCAACCACACTTGTGGACCTTGGTCAGAAGCGCGGACTCGCGTTGATGCGTCGTAAGCGACGCGGCCAACCTACGTTGACCAAGCGTACCGGCATAGCTCCTCTCGGTCGATGCAAGTTTCTGCGATTCCTGCATCAACTCGTTCAAGAGGCAAAGTGCAGTAGATTTATGAGTTTGCACCTCACTTATCTGGACTTCCCAGAAGCGGCCATCCGTGGCGGTCAGCAACCGCTGAACTGCCGAACTACGTTTCTCTCCATTCCTGGCTTTCAATCTTGACGATCATCGTCAAAGGCGATGGGGTCTCGCTTTGCGAGAGAGGGTATTGCCACAGTTGCCGATTACCTGAAACAGCGCAATACTGCATCCCATCCACGAAAACAGAAAGATCGATATGCGCACTCGATGATTGATGATCGTGATCGGGCTCACGTTCTTGGCATCATGTTCAAGTATGGAGCCCGTTAACTTGCAGGCTCCATCGGCTCCGGTGACGGCGTCGACTCCGAACCTTGTGGGTGCATGGGAGGTAACGGCAAGCCGTGCAAAGAGTGTCGGCAAGAACTTGCTAACGTTCTCTTCTGATGGAACATTCTTCCGGAGTGGCGACACGCACCCGGTGGTCAGCGGCGGACACGGTGCTTGGAAACTCGTTGGCCCCAATCAGTACAGTGCAAGTTATGTTTCTTTCTCGTTCGACCAGACCGGCAAGTGGGTTGGTGTAAACCGCAACAACCTGTTGCTCACTCTGGCAGCAGATGGCAATCTATTTCAAGGCATGGTGAAAGGCAGCAACAGGGATCTGGAAGACAACGTGGTGAGCACCAGCAGTTCCCCACTTGCGGGTAAACGCATTCTGGTTCAACCCTTTTAGCAGCTATCCGGACCAACCGGGAATGGAGAACTGACTGTCGCAAACGACTCTTTAGGACACCAATTTCGGGTGCCGCCGGCTGTCTCGAAGGGAATTGGACTACCAGTAAGCAGCCAGTGGTTTATGCCCGCTCACGCCGCGATCCGGGTCAAGACTTTCTGCAGACTTGCCGTTCATTTTGATCGTCAGCGTCCGAGAAGCCTTACCGGCGGTGATTGTGATGCCGTTCGCGGCCTTCACCTGTGCCAAGCAGCATCTTCGATCCCGGCGGCAGGATGAACAGGATTCCTTTCCCAAGCTGTGCGGGGCGTGCTCCGTTCTTTGCGGGCCGAACGATGATCGCGCCTATCGTTAACGACGCGCTCCAACAAACGAAACTTTCCACAAGATCACATCCCTTGCGTTGTCCGGCAGATTTTGCGGCTGCCAAGTCACTCCACCGTCATGGGTGACATAGATCGCACCAAGTGGAAGCGCAGCGGCGGCGTTAAAGGTTTTCATACCGACCAGCCACGCCGTTTGGTTGTCGCTCATGGCGGAAATCCCCTCCAGGTTGTAATGTGCGTTTGTATAGGAATTGGTCTCGAAGCTGCCATTGCTTACGGTGATGCGCGCCGCTACACCACCACCATTTCCGTTGTTGAATGCGACCCAGACCACATTGGCGGCCGAGGCGCAAACATCATCGAAATCCGACCCCGCGACAATGGTGTCCTTGCTTTTGCTCCAGGATGTTCCGCCGTCGCTGGTACCCCAGAGATAGCCTCCCCCAGCCACCGCCGCCCAGGCAACACTTGGACTAAACGCCGATATGGCCATGAGTCCAGGGCTTATGCCCATATGGGGCAACAGTTCCTGCCGCCAGGTTCTCCCTGCGTCCGCAGAGTGGATCGCGCCGCGGCTGCCGCCCAGGTTATCGGCGATCCAGATGTCCTGGCCCGTCACCTCTATCCGGTTCACCTGCTTCATCGCAATGATGCTGCCGTTGCGGTCTTTCACGGGAACGATAGCCCAGGAGTTTCCGCCGTCAGTGGTATGCAGCACGTCACCAACAAGGCTGGCGGCCCAGGCCTCTGCAGGACTCACTCCCTTGATGCTCTTGATGTTCTTGTGATTGGCGCCCAAACCGTCGGGCAGCACCTGCCAGGTCCAGCTTGCGCCGCCGTCGACGGTATGAAGAATACCGCCGTCCCGACCGTACTGATCACCCACAGCGGCCCATGCCACCCTACTGTTGACGGCGCTGATGTCGAGTCCATTGAACCCGACGGCCTGGGCAGGAAGCGTCTGCAATATCCAGGATGCACCGCCGTCGTCGGTCTTCAGGATTTTGGTCGTCGGGGTCGGCGGGAGACTGCTTGGGTCCACTGACTGGCCGATGACCCATCCTGTGACCGTTGCGGAAGGGGAAGCACCGCCGCAGCCGGCCAACAGGCTGACAAGCAGCGCCAGCATCAGGCTTCTGGGGTGGGTGGCAAATGTTTTCATGCTCGTCATCCTTGATCGAAGAGACAGGACGCTCATGCTTTGACCGAACGCATGAACACGCGCGGGATTGAGTGCCCTAAAGAGACCATTCTGGACGTGCTGGCTCCACAAACTTTTGCTGGACCGCGCAATACTTTTGCTGGACGGATATATCTTTGCCCTGCAGCAGTCGATACGGGCAAAGCCAATTCATTGTCTGACCAGCCGACAAGCAGGAATTCAAACTTTCCGGGTAGACCCCAGGCTCGGCCGCCCCGATCAAAACCGGCCGCAAAAAAGCCGCCCGAAGGCGGCCTCTGATCCAGCGGACAAAGATTACTTGGCGCCCGGCACCTTGCCTTCGACGCCCTTGACGAAGAAGTTCAGGCCACCGAGGAACTTGTCGTCGGCAACCGCATCCTTGGCCACCTGGACCTTGCCGGTGTTGTCGGTGATCGGGCCTTTCCAGATCACGAAGCTTCCATCGGTCAATCCCTTCTTCACCTCTTCCACCTTGGCCTTGGTTTCGGCCGGCACATCCTCGGCGATCGAGACGATGTCGATCGCGCCTTCCTTCACTCCCCACCAGGTATGGCCGCCGCCCGCCCACTTGCCCTCAAGCGCTTCCTTGGTGGCCTTGATGTAGTACGGACCCCAGTTGATCACGGCGGAGGCCAGATGCGCCTTGGGACCGTAGGCGGTCATGTCCGAATCCCAGCCGAAGGCGCGCTTGCCCTTGGCCTCTGCGGTCTTGAGCACGGCCGGAGAATCGGTGTTCTGGAACAGCACGTCGGCGCCGCCATTGATCAGCGAAGTCGCCGCTTCGGTTTCCTTGGGCGGGTTGAACCATTCGTTGACCCACACCACCTTGGTTTTGATCTTCGGGTTGCTCGACTGGGCGCCGAGCGTGAAGGCGTTGATGTTGCGCACCACCTCGGGGATTGGCACCGAGGCGACGACGCCCAGCGTGTTGGATTTGGTCATCTTGCCGGCGATCACGCCGGCCATGTAGGCGCCTTCGTAGGTGCGGCTGTCGTAGGTACGCATGTTCTCGGCTTGCTTGAAGCCGGTGGCGTGCTCGAACTTCACATCCTTGAGATCGGCGGCAACCTTGAGCATGGGCTCCATGTAGCCGAAGGTGGTGCCGAACACCAGCTTGTTGCCCTGCCCCACCATGTCGCGGATGACGCGCTCGGCATCGGCCGATTCGGGCACGCTTTCGACAAAGGAAGTCTTGACCTTATCGCCAAATTCCTTCTCGATCGCCTTGCGGCCGTTGTCATGCGCAAACGACCAGCCACCATCGCCGACCGGGCCGACGTAGGCAAAGGCGATCTTCAGTGGCTCGGGCTTGGGAGCGGGCGCGGACGCAGCCGGCGCCGGCGCTGGCGCAGGGGCCGGCTCCTCTTTCTTGCCGCAACCGACCAGCGCGGCGGAGGCCACGGCAGTCAGCGCTGCGATTTTCAGCAGTGAACGTTTTTGCAGGTCGGTCATGTCAATTCCTTCTTGGTGCGGTTTGCGACGGGTTTGAAAAACTTCGATTATGAACCGGAAAGATCAGTTGCCAGGGTGAAAAGGCTTGCCAATCGAGGCGGGCATGTTGATGCGGATCCAGAGCGGATTGCGAGAGATAAGCGCCAACACCACGATCGTCGCGACGTAGGGCAGCATCGTCAGCATCTGGCTCGGAATCTCCACCCCCATGCCCTGCAAATGAAACTGCAGCATGGTGACGCCGCCAAACAGATAAGCGCCCAGCAGCACGCGAGCCGGGCGCCAGGTGGCGAAGGTCGTCAGCGCGAGTGCAATCCAGCCCTTGCCCGCCACCATGCCCTCGACCCACAGGGGCGTGTAGATGATAGAGACATAGGCGCCGGCCAGTCCGCACAATGCGCCGCCCGAAACCACAGCCAACAGCCTGATGCGCCGCACCGGGTAACCCAGCGCATGGGCCGCCTCGGGACTTTCGCCCACGCTGCGCAGCACCAGGCCGGCGCGCGTGCGGTACAGGAACCAGATCAGGGTCAGCGCAAAGACGACCGTCAGGTAGACCAGCGGATGCTGCTGGAACAGGGCCGATCCGAGGAACGGAATATCCGACAGATAGGGGATCGCAAACGTCGGGCGCTGGGGTATTTTTTCCTGCACATAGGCAATGCCGGCGAAGGCCGAAAAACCGCCGCCGAACAGGCTCAGCGCCAGGCCCGTGGCGTACTGGTTGCTGTTGAGCCAGATGACCAGGCCGCCAAAAACAAGGGCCAGAACCGCACCAGCGCCCATGCCGGCCGCAAAACCGACCAGATCGCTGCCGGAGTGGACCACCGCCGCAAAGCCGGCGATGGCCGCGCACAGCATCAGGCCCTCGGCACCAAGGTTGACAATGCCGGCCTTCTCGTTGATCAGCAGTCCGAGCGAGGCGATCGCCAGCACGGTGCCAGCATTCAGGGTGGCTGCAATCAGCAACGCGTAGGATTCCATCACTTGCCCCATTTCACGCGGTAGTTGACCAGGGTATCGCAGGCCAGCAAGGTAAACAGCAGCAGCCCCTGAAAGACGCCGGTCAATGACTTCGGCAGGCCCAGGCGCGATTGCGCCAGTTCGCCGCCGATGTAGAACATGCTCATCAGAATGGCAGAAAAAACCATGCCAACCGGATGCAGCCGCCCGACAAAGGCCACAATGATCGCGGCAAAGCCGTAGCCGGCCGGCACATAGGGCGTCAGCTGGCCGATCGGACCCGCCACTTCAAGCGCCCCGGCCAGGCCGGCAGTGGCGCCCGAGATCAACAAGGCCACCCACAGCGCGCTGCGCGACGAAAACCCGGCATAGCGCGCCGCCGCCGGCGCCAGACCACCCACCTGCAAAGAAAAGCCGGCACGCGTGCGAAACAGGAACACCCAGGACGCCAGCACACCCAGCAGCGCAAGAAAAACACCAATGCTGATGCGTGAACCGTCAAACAGGCGCGGGATCCGGGTCACCAGCGCAAAGGTTTGCGTCTGCGGAAAGTTGTAGCCCTGCGGGTCTTTCCAGGGACCCGACACCAGGTAGCTGAGCAACTGCACCGCCACGTAGACCAGCATCAGGCTGACCAGAATCTCGTTGGCGTTGAAGCGGTCGCGCAACCAGGCCGTGATGCCAGCCCAAAACATGCCGCCAGCAACACCGGCCAGCATGATCGGGACCACAATCCAGCCGCTGCTGTTCTTGTCAGCCAGCAAGGCAACGCCGCTGGCCGCGATCGCACCCAGCACATACTGGCCCTCGGCGCCAATGTTCCAGACGTTGGAGCGAAAGCAAACGGCAAGGCCCAGTGCAATCAGCAACAAGGGTGTCGCCTTGACGGTCAGCTCACCCAGCGCATAGGCGCTGCGGATCGGCTCCCAGAAAAAGACGCGCAAGCCGCTCACCGGGTCCTTGCCCAAAGCCGCAAACAGCGCCACACCAATCACCACCGTCAGCAGCAGTGCCAGCAGCGGAGAGGCGTAGCTCCAAAGCCTGGATGGCGCCGGCCGGGATTCGAGCTTAAGCATGACGTTCCTCGGCCTGTCCCGCAAGATGGACATCCAACATCCCGTTTCCTGTTGGGGACAGAGCTGGC
>JBMOJJ010000564.1:0-1567 GCA_049315845.1 Rhodoferax sp. | reverse complement strand
TGTGAGGAGGTTCCTTGGGTGATCTTGTCGTTCGGTCAGGGTGTATAGCCGAATGCCGCCAGCAACACATTCGCGGGTATCGTGCATTTGCCTTCAGGGCGGAACTTGAACACCCGATGTCCTTGTCCGGCAAAGGACGCTGGGGATGGGACAACCTGCTGGCGGAGCTCGAATCCAGAGGCCTTTGCACCGAACACGACCTAGCGCTGAGCCAGGCAGCCGCGCGAGCCGCAGAAATTCCTTTGACTGCAGCGCTACTTGGTCGCTTGAACCTTTGGCTGGATTCACTGCACGGGCTGTACAGCCTCCGACGATAGGGCGCGCGTTGGCATTCTCGCCGTTTCGCCCACGCAAGGACCGTAATGCACCGACGGATTGTCCAGTCCCTGCAACTGCCTGACGGAGCGCTGGTCAACCAGCGCGTGCCCAAGAAGCTGCTGCTGGAGCAAGGCGCCCCGACCGCCGCCGACAAGCGGCTGTTGCAGGCGGGCGTCGAAGAACTCCACTGGCTCGCCGCGCTCAAGCCCGCGACCATCGGCGTGCCGGCCTACCGCGATGACGTGCGCGAATACCTGGAAATTGCTGTTCTTTCCGTCGAGCTACGCGTTGAAGCGAAGCCCGCGCGCCTGACCGAGCTCATCCACCGCGCGATTCCGTACCCGCTCCTGCTTATGACGTTGCACGCCGGCAACGCGGCGCTGTCGCTGGCGCACAAGCGGTGGTCGCAGGCCGAGAACCAGGCCGTGGTGCTCGACGGTGCGGTGGTGCTGGCGCCGCTGGCTGCCGCCGACCCCAGTGCTCAGGACCTGGCGTTTCAGGCCTCGCTCGGCCTCGGCAACCAGTCTGCGTCAGACTTGTTCGCGCTGTATCAGGGCTGGGTCGATCGCGCAGAAGCGCTTGCGGCGGGCGCACTGACCGGCGCCTTTGTGCTGCCGGCGACGCCTGCCGATGCCCAAGCCAGACGCGAGGCGCTCCAGGAACACGCGCAGCTCCAACGGGAAATCCGCGACCTGCGTGCTAAGGCCGCGCGGGAAAAGCAGATGCGTGACCTGGTCGAGTTGAACCTGACCATCCGCGCGCTTGAGGCGCGCTTGACAGCAGCGACGGCCCGGCTTTAGCTCTGCCGCCGTAACCGCACGAACCGAGGCCCCCATGAACCCCATCCGCAAAGGCGACCCCGCGACCCAGACTGCCGACATCGTTGGCCAAAACGTCGAAGTACTGCGCTCCGCCTTCCCCGAAGCATTTACGGAAGGACGGGTCGACTTCGAGGTGCTCAAGCAGCTGCTGGGCAGTGCTGTGGACGAACGCGAGGAGAAGTACGGCCTGAACTGGCACGGCAAGCGCAAGGCGCGGCAGATTGCGCTGACGCCATCGACCGGCACGCTGCGCCCGTGCCCAGAAGAGAGCGTCGACTGGGATACGACGCAGAACCTCATGATCGAAGGTGATAATCTGGAGGTGCTCAAGCTCCTCCAGAAGAGCTATGCGGGCAAGGTGAAGCTCATCTACATCGACCCACCGTACAACACCGGCAAGGACTTCGTGTATCCCGATGATTTTCAGG
>JBMOJJ010000563.1:0-1569 GCA_049315845.1 Rhodoferax sp. | reverse complement strand
CTCTGGCATCTTTCTGGCTGCACTGCGCCGCACCGGTAAAAGCACCTTTATCCGCGAAGACCTTGCGCCGCTACTGCGTCAGCGCGGCACCGAGGTGATTTACGTTGATCTTTGGGCCGACCGATCGCAAGACCCCGGAATCCTCATCGCGCGTGCAATTGCCGAGCACCTTCGCGCTCATGAGGGGGTAGTCGCGCAGCTAGCGCGCAAGGGTGGTTTGGAGTCCATTACGCTGGGCGGCATCAAGCTCAACGTCGACAAGCTCGGACTTGGCCAGGGCGAGACCCTCAGTCGCGCTTTGCAGGCCTTATCACAGGAAACCAAGCGACCCATCGTCATGGTGGTTGACGAAGCCCAGCATGCACAGACCACAGAAGCGGGGAACGCCGCCATGTATGCGCTCAAAGCGGCTCGTGACGAGCTCAACAGTTCGGCGTACTCCGGATTCAGGCTCGTTGCTACCGGGTCAAATCGTGACAAGCTGGCTATCTTGGTAACAGGCAAAGATCAAGCCTTCCTGAATGCCAAACTGGTGGATCTGCCGCACCTGGGGCAAGACTATTTGAACTGGGTGCGGTCTGGTTTCAATCATCAGATCAAGCCGACCCTGAACGCCCTTAGCGACGCCTTCATCAACAGCTCTTACCGCCCAGAGATTCTCGCGGATGTGCTGGACGATCTTGAGCTGGAGTTTGAACTGACAAGTGAAAACATCGACCAGCATGTGCGAAGCCGCGTTCTCGAAAAGCTAAGCCTGCACCGTCAGTCCTTCATGCAGGTTTTTGACAACCTGCCCACGCTCCAGGCCGCAGTCATGCAGACCATGGCCGAAATGGGAGCAGATTTTGCCGCATTCAAACAGCCCACCATGGAGCGCTATGCGGTCGTTTGCAGCCAAAGATCTTCAGAGGCTGTGCGTGTAGACAGTTCATCAGTCCAGTACGCGCTGGACGCTGTGCGCGAGAAACAGCTGGTGTGGAAGAGCGCACGTGGCGTCTATGCGATTGAAGACACCCAGCACGCTGCATGGCTGTCAGGCTTGCCAGAAATCACCCCATTCACCAAAGACGGTGATGTCAAGGGTTGACCCTATTTCCGATGAACAGCCCCGTCATTGCGACCTCCTCCCCGTCATTGCGAGCGCAGCGTGGCAATCCATGACTTCTGACTGCATGGACTGCCGCGTCGCTACGCTCCTCGCAGTGACGAAGAAGGTGAGCCCTCGCAATGACGAAATAGGACCCTTTTTATGAAAATCCTCCTCACCGGCGCAGCCGGCTTCATAGGCATGCACACCATCCTGCGCCTGCTCTCAAGGGGCGACACGGTGGTGGGCGTGGACAACCTCAACGACTATTACGACGTCTCCCTCAAACAAGCCCGCCTGGGCCGGCTCACCAGCCACGCCAACTTTCACTTTCACATGCTCGACGTGGCCAACCGTGATGGCATGGCCGCACTCTTTGCCGCCGAAAAGCCTGACCGTGTCATCAATTTGGCCGCACAGGCCGGCGTGCGCTACTCGCTCACCAACCCGCACGCCTACATCGACTCCAACATCGTCGGCTT
>JBMOJJ010000562.1:0-1571 GCA_049315845.1 Rhodoferax sp. | reverse complement strand
TGGCCGCTGCGCCGTCATTGATCGACGAACTCGATGCGGCGGTAATCGTGCCGTCCTTCTTGAAGGCCGGCTTCAGCGCGGGAATCTTCTCCAGCTTGACCTTGCCCGGACCTTCATCGATGGAAATCACGGTATCGCCGGCCCGCCCCTTGACCGTCACCGGCGCAATTTCTGCTGCAAACGCTCCTGATCGGGTCGCTGCCTGGGCGCGCTGCACACTGGCAATCGCAAAATTGTCCTGCTGCTCGCGGCTGAAGCCGTACTTGGCCGCGCAGTCCTCGCCAAAAGTGCCCATTGAGCGTCCGGCCTCGTAGGCGTCTTCCAGACCGTCGAGCATCATGTGGTCAAAGATGCGGTCATGGCCAATGCGGTAGCCGCCGCGCGCCTTGGGCAGCAGATAGGGCGCGTTGGTCATGCTCTCCATGCCGCCCGCCACCAGCAACTCGGCGCTGCCCGCCAGCAGCATGTCGTGCCCAAACATCGCAGCGCGCATGCCAGAGCCGCACATCTTGGACAGCGTCACCGCGCCGGCGCTGATCGGCAGGCCGCCCTTGAAGGCTGCCTGGCGAGCCGGCGCCTGGCCCTGCCCGGCCATCAGGCAATTGCCGAACAGAACCTCATCGATCTGCTCGCCGGCAACGCCTGCGCGCTGCACGGCGGCCTTTATTGCGACCCCTCCGAGATCGTGGGCTGCAAGGCTTGAAAAATCGCCCTGAAAGCTTCCCATCGGGGTGCGGGCCGCGCTGACAATGACAACTGAATCGTTCATGGTGATGCTCTCCTATTGAAAAAACAAAAAAATAGATAGCCTCTGCTCAGTCAATCCGTTCCGGGTGAAAGCGCTTTTCGCGCTCGTACGGAAAAACGTCAAACACATGACCGGCCAGAATGCGCTCCTTGTGGGCTTGCCAGAAGGCCGCATCGAGCAGATCGGCGTGGTGTTTCATGAAGGCGTTGCGCACCGCAGGGTTGCCCAGCAGAAACGGGCCAAATGTCTCGGGGAACACATCCCTGGGACCGACGTGGTACCAGATTTCGCCCGACATCTCCTCTTCCTCGGTGCGCGCCTGCGGCACCTTGCGGAAGTTGCAGTCGGTGATGTATTCAATCTCGTCATAATCGTAAAAGACCACCTTGCCGTGCCGTGTGACGCCGAAATTCTTCCACAGCATATCGCCGGGGAAGATATTGGCCGCCACCAGGTCCTTGATCGCGTTGCCATACTCGATCACGCCGCGCTCGATCGGTTCACGCGCACGCAGCGCGCCGGGATCCTGCGGGTTCGGCTCGGCGCCGCCGGCGTCAAAGGCTTCCTGCAAATAGATATTGAGCGGAATCATGCGACGCTCAATATAGACGTGCTTCACAATGAGCTCGATCCGGCCGTCGCCATCGCGGTCGCTGATCTCCAGCTGACTGGGAGCAAACTTGCTTAGTTCCTCGATCAATTCGTCATCGAAGCGATCGCGCGGAAAACCCACTTCGCTGTACTCCAGCGTGTCGGCCATGCGGCCGACCCGGTCGTGCTGCTTGACCAGCAGGTACTTGCCCTTGATCTGTTCGCGGCTGGT
>JBMOJJ010000209.1:0-6837 GCA_049315845.1 Rhodoferax sp. | reverse complement strand
CGGTCTGGATCGTCATGTGCAGCGAGCCGGTGATGCGCGCGCCCTTGAGCGGCTGCGATTTGGCGAATTCCTCGCGGATCGCCATCAGTCCGGGCATCTCGGTCTGGGCAATGTTCAGCTCCTTGCGGCCCCAGGCGGCCAGGCCCAGGTCTGCGATCTTGTGGTCTTCGGCGATAACGGATTTCAGGTCGCTCATGGCATTCTCCAAAGTTGAATTTGAATGACCACTGCCTGGCGGCAAACTCTCGGGGAAGACTCACCCCACAGAGCAGTGGGTGAGCGCGGTTGATACAGTCCGAGCCTCGTTCAACATGCGTGAACTGCAACGCTCCTCGGAAGGCGCTCATTATAGGCCCTGGCGCAGCCGGCTTGCACGGCAAGGCCAAAGCAGGCCCAGGCGGGTCAAAACGCCCCTAGGGCCATTTTTCAACCATAATTCCCCTGCCCTGCCGGTGCATTCGCGCACTGGCGGTAACTCCCTTGTACCTGTGGCGGGACAACTCCTGCAATGATTCGAGCCTAGCTCCCTTTTTACCCCCCTGCAAAGGAATGAACCTTGACCTTCAGCGCGACGCCATCCCGACCCGACCCCGTGTCCCAGATTGACGGCCATCTGCTGCACACCATCGGCGTGGCGCCGTCTGCCGCGACAGCAAGCGACATGATGCAGGCGGTAGCGCAGGTCGCGCGCCGCGAGCTGTCGCGGCGCTGGGTGCAGTCGCAGCAGCGCGAGCGCGACGACAAGGCGCGCAGGGTGGTCTACCTGTCGATGGAATTCCTGATGGGGCGCACGCTTTCCAACGCGCTGGCCGCGCTTGATCTGACCGACGGCGCCGCCCGGGAACTGGCGCGGCACGCGCAAAGACTGGAGGATGTGGCCGAGCATGAACTCGACGCCGCCTTGGGAAATGGCGGACTCGGGCGCCTGGCGGCCTGTTTTCTCGACTCGATGGCCACGCTCGGCCTGCCCTCGTTCGGCTATGGCATTCGCTACGAGTACGGCATGTTCGCGCAGGAGATCGTCGATGGTCAGCAACTCGAATACCCGGATCCCTGGCTGCAGGACGGCACGCCCTGGGAATTTCCGCGTTCGGGCATTCGCTATCCGGTCCGGTTCGGCGGCTGGGTCGAGCACGTCAACGGAGCAGCCAGCTGGCGTCACGCCGGAGAAGTCTCGGCCAAGGCCTACGACATGGTGGTGCCCGGCCATGGCACGGAGAAGGTCAGCACCTTGCGCTTGTGGAAGGCGGCGGCGCCGGCGCATTTTGATCTGGGCGCATTCAATACCGGTGACTACGCCAGGGCCGCCATAGCCAAGAACGAGTTCGAAAACATCTCCTGGGTGCTGTACCCGAACGACAGCACCCCGGCCGGGCGCGAACTGCGGCTCAAGCAGGAGTATTTCTTTGTCGCCGCCTCGATCCAGGACCTGGTGCACAGGCACCTGGATGAGCATCCGTCGCTGGACAATCTGGCTGAGCAGGTCGCGATCCACCTCAACGACACGCACCCGGCGATCGGGGTGGCCGAGCTGATGCGCATCCTGTGCGATGAAAACCGGATGCCGTGGGACAGCGCGTGGCGCCTGTGCGGCAGGATTTTTTCCTACACCAACCACACGCTGATGCCGGAGGCGCTGGAGACCTGGCCGGTGAGCCTGATGCAGCATGTGCTGCCGCGCCACCTCGAAATCATCTTCCGCATCAACAAGGAATTTCTGGAACTGGCTGCGCGCCACCGCCCCGGCGACGACGCCTATCTGGCCCGGCTCTCGTTGATCGACGAGCACGGCGAGCGACGCGTACGCATGGCGCATCTGTCGATCGTCGGCAGCCACAAGGTCAATGGCGTCTCGGCACTGCACTCGGAACTGCTGGTGCAAACCATTTTTGCCGACTTCGCCAGCCTGTGGCCGGATCGCTTCACCAACATGACAAACGGCGTGACGCCGCGTCGCTGGCTGGCGCAGGCCAATCCGCCGCTCTCGGGACTGCTGGACACCGCGCTGGGTCCGAAGTGGCGGCTCGATCTCGACCAGTTGCAAAAACTCAAGGACCGAAAGAGCGATCCGGAATTCCAGCAGGCTTTCATGGCCGCCAAGCGCGCCAACAAGATTCGCCTGGCCCATGCGATCGAGCTCGGCACCGGCATTCGGGTCAGTCCGGACAGTTTGTTCGACGTGCAGGTCAAGCGCATCCACGAGTACAAACGCCAACTGCTCAATCTGCTGCATGTGGTGTCGCGCTACCAGGCGATCCTGGCCGATCCGGACCGCCCCTGGATAGCCCGCACGGTCATCTTTGCCGGCAAGGCGGCCTCCTCCTACCACATGGCCAAGACCATCATCCGGCTGATCCACGACGTCGGCCAGGTGATCAACCACGACCCGCGCGTCGGCGACAAGCTGAAACTCGTGTTCATGCCCAACTATGGCGTCTCGGTGGCCGAACTCATCATGCCGGGCGCTGACCTGTCCGAGCAGATCTCGACCGCCGGCACCGAGGCGTCGGGCACCGGCAACATGAAGCTGGCGCTCAACGGAGCGCTGACGATTGGCACCGATGACGGCGCCAACATAGAAATCCGGCAGCAGGTCGGCGACGACAACATCTTCATTTTCGGTCTGAAGACACCCGAAGTCCAGGCCTTGAGGCGTAGCGGCTACCAGCCGATGCGCTACTACGAAAGCCAGCCGCTGCTCAAGGCGGCGCTGGACGCGATCGCCTCGGGCCGGTTCTCGCCGGCCGAGCCGGGCCGCTACCGCGCGCTGGTTGATTCCCTGCTGTGGGGCGGCGACCACTACCTGCTGCTGGCCGATTTCGAATCGTATGTCGACAGCCAGCGCCAGGTGGACCAGCTCTATCGCGATCCGGCGCAGTGGTGCGAGCGCGCGATCTGCAACGTCGCCGGCATGGGAGCGTTTTCGTCCGACCGCACGATACGCGAATACGCGCAGCACATCTGGCATGTCGAAGCGGCGCCGCGCTGAAATTGATTTTCCAACCCGAGACCGTCTTCTGTGCCGCACCTCCACGATATTGAACTGATTTGCAAGGCCGAGCACGGCGACCCCTTTGCCGTGCTGGGTCCGCACCCGGCTGCGCGCGGCCGGATCTCGGTGCGCTGTTTTCTGCCGGGCGCTCGCAGCGTCGCGCTGCAAAGCCCCGATGGCCGGACGCTGGGAGAACTGGCGCAGCGAAACAGCGCCGGTTTTTTCGAAGGGGTGCTGAGCGCCGAACCAGGCACACCTTATCGCCTGCAGGTGCAATGGCCGGAGGGCGCCAGCACCACCATGGAAGACCCCTACCGCTTTCCCGTGGTGCTGGGCGACATGGACATCTGGCTGCTGGCCGAGGGCACCCATCTGCGGCCGTTCGAGGTGCTGGGCGCGCAGACCTGCGTGATGTTGGGCGTGGCGGGCACCCGTTTTGCCGTCTGGGCGCCGAACGCATCACGCGTGAGCGTCGTGGGCGACTTCAACTTCTGGGACGGACGACGACACCCGATGCGGCTGCGCCGGGAATGCGGCGTCTGGGAGTTGTTCCTGCCCGACGTGCGGCCGGGCGACCGCTACAAGTACGAGATACGCGCGCGGGACGGGCAGGTGCTGCCGGCCAGGTCCGATCCCTATGCGCTGCAGGCCGAACTGCGCCCGGCCACCGCCAGCGTGATCGGCAGTCTTCCCGCTGTCCAGCCCTTTGACGCACAGCGTCAGCGCGCCAACGCGCTGGATGCGCCGATCAGCATCTACGAAGTGCATCTGGGCTCCTGGCGCCGGATCACCGAGGAAGGCAATCGCTGGCTGAGCTGGGACGAACTGGCCGACTCGTTGGTGCCCTATGCGCTCGAGATGGGCTTCACCCACCTGGAACTGCTGCCCGTCAGCGAACACCCGTTTGATGGTTCCTGGGGCTATCAACCGGTCGGCCTGTATGCGCCCACCGCCCGCTTTGGCGACGCCGCAGGCTTTGGTCGCCTGGTGCAGCGCTGTCATGCCGAAGGCATCGGCCTGATCCTGGACTGGGTGCCGGCGCATTTTCCGAGCGACCCGCACGGCCTGGGCAACTTCGACGGCACGCACCTGTACGAGTACGCCGACCCGCGCGAGGGTTTCCACAATGACTGGAACACGCTGATCTACAACCTGGACCGCACCGAGGTCAGCAATTTTCTGCTCGGCAACGCCCTTTACTGGCTGGAGCGCTTTGGCGTCGACGGCCTTCGCGTCGATGCGGTCGCCTCAATGCTCTACCGCGACTACAGCCGCAAGGCCGGCGAATGGATTCCCAACCTGCACGGCGGCCGCGAAAATCTGGAGGCCATCGCCTTTCTCAAGCGCCTGAACGAAGTGGTCGGAGTTGAGCGACCGCAGGCCGTCACACTGGCCGAAGAATCCACCGCCTTTCCCGCCGTGTCGCGTCCGACCTATGCCGGCGGGCTGGGCTTTCACTACAAGTGGAACATGGGCTGGATGCACGACACGCTGACCTACATGGCGCGCGACAGCGTCCACCGCAAACACCACCACGGCGAAATGACCTTCAGCATGGTGTACGCCTTCAACGAGAACTTTGTGCTGCCCATTTCGCACGACGAAGTTGTGCATGGCAAGGGCTCGCTGCTGAACAAGATGCCCGGCGACCGCTGGCAGCAGTTGGCCAACCTGCGCGCTTTCCTGGGCTATATGTTCGCCCATCCCGGCAAAAAACTGCTGTTCATGGGCTGCGAATTTGCGCAGGCGCGCGAATGGAACCACGACCAGAGCCTGGACTGGCATCTGCTGCAGGAGCCTGCGCACGCCGGCGTGCAACGGCTGGTGCGCGACCTGAACAAGCTCTACCGCAGCACCCCCGCCCTGTATCAGCTGGACTTTGTGCCGGCGGGTTTCGAATGGATCGAGCACAACGATGCCAAACATTCGGTTCTGAGCTTTATCCGCCGCGGTGTCGACGAGCGCTCCTTGGTGGTCGCGGTCTGCAATTTCACGCCCACGGTCTGGCCCGGCTACCGCCTAGGTGTTCCCAATCGGGGTCAGTACACCGAGCGCTTGAACACCGACTCGGTCCACTACGGCGGCAGCAATGCCGGCACAGCGCTGGGGGCGGCGACGGCGCAAGACACACCATGTCACGGCAGACCGCATTCGATCGTCCTCACGCTGCCGCCGCTGGCCACCGTGCTGCTCGAATGGAACGTCTGAACCTGCCAGCGGCGCTGCAGGTCGGTCAGCCCTGGCCGCTGGGCGCGACCTTCGACGGCCACGGCATCAACTTCGCGGTCTTCTCGGCCCATGCCGAGGCGATCGACCTGTGCCTGTTCGATGCCGGCGGTCATCTCGAGCTCGCACGCCTGCGATTGCCCGTCCGCAGCGCCGATGTCTGGCACGGCTACCTGCCCGGCGCGCAGCCCGGACAGGTCTACGGCCTGCGCGCGCACGGCCGCTGGCGACCCGACCGCGGCCATCGCTTTGACGCCTCCAAACTGCTGCTCGACCCCTATGCCCGCGATATCGTGGGCGAATTCAACTGGCACGATGCGCATTTTTCAGCGGACCGCCTTCATCCCGGCCACCTGATCGACCGCGACAACGCTGCACTGGCGCTGAAGTCGCGCGTCACGCACGACCTGTTTGACTGGGGCGACGACCGCCCGCCGCGCATTGCGCTGACTGACACCGTTCTCTATGAGTGCCACGTCAAGGGTTTTTCGAAGCTCCACGAGCAATTGCCTGCCGCGCTGCGCGGCACCTATGCCGGGCTGGCGCACCCGGCCTGTCTGACGCACCTCAAGCAGTTGGGCGTGACCGCAGTCAGCCTGCTGCCGGTCCACTATGCGCTGAGCGAACAGCGCCTGGCGGCCCTGAGCCTGAGCAACTACTGGGGCTACAACACGATCGCCTTTTTCTGCGTGGACCCGCGCCTGGCCAGCGGCGTCGACCAGATGTCCGCGCGCGACGAGTTCCGGACCATGGTGCGCGGCCTGCATGGCGCCGGTCTGGAGGTGCTGCTCGACGTCGTCTACAACCACACCGCCGAATCGGACGAGACCGGCCCCACGCTGAGTTTTCGCGGGCTGGACAACGCCAGCTACTACCGGCTGCAGGCCGACGCTCCGGCGCACTACGAGAACCACAGCGGCTGCGGCAACACGCTAGACATCCGCCAGCCGCGCGTGCTGCAACTGGTGATGGACAGCCTGCGCTATTGGGTCAGCGACATGCATGTGGACGGTTTTCGCTTCGACCTGGCCCCGGTGCTCGGTCGGGACAGTGCCGGTTTTGACCGTCACGGCGCGTTCTTCACGGCGGTCGCCCAGGATCCGGTCCTGTCGCGCGTCAAGATGATCGCCGAACCCTGGGACACCGGACCGCACGGCTACCAGCTTGGCGCCTTCCCGGGCGGCTGGCTCGAGTGGAATGACCGTTTCCGCGATGGCGCGCGAACCTTCTGGGTCCGGTCTGCCGCCGCATCCGATCACACGCCCGGCTGCACGCGCGGCGATTTTGCGCTGCGGCTGTGCGCTTCGTCCGACCTCTATCAGGCCCGTCAGCGCGCACCGGCGGAGTCGGTCAACTATGTGAGTTCGCACGACGGCTTCACGCTGCGCGACCTGGTCAGCTATGAGCATCGCCACAACCAGGCCAACGGCGAGGACAACCGCGATGGACACGGCCAAAACCTCGGTTTCAACTGCGGTGCCGAGGGGGCCAGCGATGACCCCGCGGTGCTTGGCCTGCGCGCCAGCCTGCAGCGCGCGCTGCTGGCCAGCACCTTGCTGGCGCAGGGTACGCCGATGCTCTGCGCCGGCAGCGAACTGGGCCAGACCCAGGGCGGCAAC
>JBMOJJ010000208.1:0-6870 GCA_049315845.1 Rhodoferax sp. | reverse complement strand
TCTTGAAGCCCAGCACCATGGCAATCATGCGCGACAGCATCAGGCCCATGAAAAAGGTGAAACCCAGCAGAACGGGCACGCCCGCCGCGGAATTTTTGGTCTTCTCGATCGCATACATGAAGCCGAAAGCGCCGCCCAAAAAGACGATCAGCCCGACGCCGCCACCCAGGGAACTGGTTATGCCGGTCGCCACACCCAGCCAGGCGCCAAGCACCGTTGGCAGCAGGCTCAGGGCCAGCAGCCAGTAGGTATTGCGCAGCACCTTGTTGCGTTGCTCGGTCACCGAACCCAGGCCGTAGCTGCGGTCGATGGATTGAACGTTGTCGGTCATGGTCAAACTCCTTGGAACAGTTGGGGACAGAACCACGCCCTTGACGAGCGCGGACTGTCTATCAAGATCTCATGCATTGTTTGCAGGAGATGGTGCGGATTCTAGGGGAATCAAGTGCCTCTGCCCAAATCATTCCGGCAATGTTCCTGCATCCGCTAGGGATTCTTTCTCGGCTCGAACCGCCGGAACGCGAGCAGAGCGGCGTTATGCTTGGTCTTTTGCTTAACCAAGGGCATGACCATGCAACAGAAATTCTCGCTCCAGTTGTCGGATGTCAAGGCGATGGCGGCGGCCGGCGAAGCCGAGGCCGTCAAGAACAACTGGGCTGTCACGATCGCGATCGTCGACGATGGGGGCCATTTACTGGGATTGCAGCGGCTCGATGGTGCTGCGGCGATTTCCGCGCACATCGCACCGGCCAAGGCGCACACGGCGGCGCTCGGGCGGCGGGAGAGCAAGGTTTACGAGGATGTGATCAATGGGGGGCGCAGCTCGTTCCTCAGCGCGCCCGTGCTGCAGGGCATGCTGGAGGGCGGTGTGCCGATCATCAAGGATGGCCAATGCGTTGGCGCGGTCGGTGTCAGCGGAGTGAAGTCCAGTGAAGACGCGCAGATTGCCAGAGCGGCGATTGCCGCGCTGGCCTTGTGAATCCGCCTGATCAGTAGCCAAGCCGCTCGGGCTTGATTTCCTGCAGGATCGTGGTTGCGATCTCTTCGATCGACTTGGTGGTGGTGGACAGCCATCTTATGCCGGAGCGGCGCATCATGGCCTCGGCTTCACTGACCTCCATCCGGCAGTTTTCAAGCGAGGCGTAAACCGAGTTGGGGCGCCGCTCGTTGCGGATTTCGCTCAGGCGCTCGGGCTGGATCGTCAGACCGAAGAGCTTGCCCTGGTGCGGCCGCAGCGCGGGCGGCAGGTGGCGGCGTTCAAAGTCTTCCGGAATCAGCGGATAGTTGGACGCCTTGAGCCCGTACTGCATGGCAAGATAGAGCGAGGTCGGGGTCTTGCCGCTGCGGCTGACGCCGACCAGGATGACGTCGGAGTGCGCCAGATCACGGTGCGACTGCCCGTCGTCGTGCGCCAGCGAGAAGTTGATCGCCTCGATGCGCGCCTGGTACTCCTTGCTTTTGCTGGCATCGCTGAAACGGCCCACGTGATGACTGGACTTGAGCTGCAGCTCGGATTCAAGCGGAAGTATGAAGGTGCCGAACATGTCAAGCAGCATGCCCTGGCAATGATCCGCGATGACCTTGAGAACTTCAGGGTTCACCAGCGTGGTGAAGACGATCGGACGGTTTCCATCGACCACGCCGGTATGGTTGATGTCGCGCACGGCATGGTGGGCTTTTTCCACCGAGTCGATGAAGGGTAGCCGCAGATGCCGGAATTTGGTTTCGAACTGCGCAAGAATGGCCGTGCCGAAGGTCTCCGAGGTGATGCCGGTGCCGTCAGAAACAAAAAATACGGTTCGATTGGGCATGATGGGTTGGAAGCGTTACGGAGTTGTCACATTTTGCGGCAACTACCCCGATTGTGAGCTTCGCAACCTACAATCTCTTCACGACACCCGAATTCTTCATGCACCGCGCTGATCTACCAGAACAACGACATCGTCAGGCCGTCCGCATGGGCACAGGCTGCGCGCCAGAACGCCCGGCCCGGTGCCGCGATCCGTTTTTAACTTCTGGAGCTTCCCCATGTCTGCACTATTTGATCCGACCGCCCTGGTCGTACCGTTTGAAAACCTGAGAATGACCGATGTCGAGGCGGTGGGTGGCAAGAACGCCAGCCTCGGCGAGATGATTTCGAACTTGCCGGCAGGCGTCAAGGTGCCTACCGGTTTTGCCACCACAGCGCACGCATTCCGCAGGTTTCTGGCCCATGCCGGCCTGGTTGACAGGATCAACGCGCGCCTGATTGCGCTGGATACCGAAGACGTGAGGGCGCTGGCCATAGCCGGCGCCGAGATACGGGCGCTGGTCGAGGCGCAACCTTTTCCGGCGGATCTGGAGCAGGCCATCCGCTCTGCCTTCGTCAGCCTGTGTGGCGACGCTCCCGAGGCCTCATTTGCCGTGCGCTCGTCGGCGACTGCTGAGGATTTGCCGGATGCCTCGTTTGCGGGTCAGCAGGAAACCTTCCTGAACGTCACCGGCATCGACGCGATACTGCACAAGGTCAGGGTGGTCTTTGCCTCCCTCTACAACGACCGGGCCATCAGCTACCGGGTGCACAAGGGTTTTGCGCACGAGCATGTGGCGCTGAGCGCCGGTATCCAGCGCATGGTGCGCTCGGATCTGGGGGCGGCCGGAGTCATGTTCACGATCGACACGGAGTCCGGCTTTGAGGATGTTGTGTTCATCACTTCCAGCTATGGACTGGGCGAGACCGTGGTGCAGGGTGCGGTCAATCCGGACGAGTTTCATGTCCACAAGCCGATGCTCAGGGCTGGCAAGCGCGCCATCATCAGCCGCAGTCTGGGCTCCAAGCTGATCCAGATGCGCTTCACTTCCGCAGAAGAGAAGGCGCTCGGCGGGGAACTGGTCAAGACCACCGATGTTCCAACCGAGCAGCGCAACCGTTATTCACTGACCGACGCCGATGTTGAGGCGCTGGCCCGCTACGCGCTGGTGATCGAGCAGCACTACGGTCGTCCGATGGACATCGAGTGGGGCAAGGACGGGCTGGATGGCGAGCTCTATATCTTGCAGGCGCGTCCGGAGACGGTGAAGAGCCAAGCCAACGGCAAGATCGAGTACCGCTACAAGCTCAAGGGCAAGAGCGCGGTGATCGTCGAAGGGCGGGCGATCGGCCAGAAGATCGGCACCGGCCCGGTTCGAATCGTGCACAACCTCGGCGAAATGGACAAGGTGCAGGCCGGGGACGTGCTGGTGACGGATATGACGGATCCTAACTGGGAGCCGGTGATGAAGCGCGCCGCCGCCATTGTGACCAACCGTGGCGGGCGCACCTGCCATGCGGCGATCATTGCGCGGGAGCTGGGAATTCCGGCTGTGGTCGGTTGTGGCGACGCGACCGATGTGCTGAAGGAAGGCATGCTGGTGACCGTCAGCTGCGCCGAGGGCGATACCGGTTTCATCTACGACGGCTTGCTGGAGACCGAGGTAACGGAAGTCCAGCGCGGTGTGATGCCGGAGATCGACGTCAAGATCATGATGAATGTGGGCAATCCGCAACTGGCGTTCGACTTTTGCCAACTGCCCAATGCGGGAGTGGGTCTGGCACGTCTCGAATTCATCATCAACAACAACATCGGCGTGCACCCGAAGGCGATTCTGGACTATCCGAACATCGATGCGGATCTGAAGAAGGCGGTGGAATCGGTGGCGCGTGGCCATGCCTCCCCGCGCGCCTTCTATGTCGACCGGGTGGCCGAAGGCGTGGCGACCATCGGCGCGGCGTTCTGGCCCAAGCCGGTGATTGTCCGGCTGTCTGATTTCAAGAGCAACGAGTACCGCAAATTGATCGGGGGCAGCCGTTACGAACCCGAGGAAGAGAACCCGATGCTGGGTTTTCGCGGCGCGGCGCGTTATGTCAGCGCTGATTTCGGTGCGGCGTTCGCGATGGAGTGCGAGGCCTTGAAGCGCGTTCGCGAAGAGATGGGATTGACCAACGTCGAGGTGATGGTGCCTTTTGTGCGAACGGTGGGGCAGGCTCGGAAAGTGACCGAACTGATGGCGGCCCATGGCCTCAAGCGCGGTGACAACGGTTTGCGCATCATCATGATGTGCGAGATCCCCAGCAACGCGATCCTGGCCGATGATTTCCTGCAGTACTTTGACGGCTTCTCGATCGGCTCCAACGATCTGACCCAACTCACCCTCGGCTTGGACCGGGACTCGGGCCTGGAACTGCTGGCGGCGGATTTCGACGAGCGCGATCCGGCGGTCACAGGGCTGATCAAGCTCGCGATCGACGCCTGCAAGGCGCAGGGCAAATACATCGGGATCTGCGGCCAGGGTCCCAGCGATCATCCTGACTTTGCCGAGTGGTTGACGAACGAGGGAATCTCGTCGATTTCCCTCAATCCCGACTCCGTCATTGCCACCTGGCAGAGGTTGGCCAGGCCTTAAGACATGGCGGGCGGGTTTCGCTTGCAGGGCTGGCTTCTCGCGATCTGGTTTGCGGCGTCGTTTGGTGTTGTTTTCTTTGCAGACGACCTGCAGGTCAGCATCAATGGCTGGCCGCTGGGCTACTGGTTCGCGGCGCAGGGCGGCGTGTTTGTCTTCATTGCGATCGTCGCCGTGTTTGCCTGGCTGGCCAACAGGCGCGAAGGCCAGGCGTCTGGCGGGGACGACAGCTACGATGCCTACAAGCGACGCCTGCATCGCAAATTTGCGGCCTACGTTGTCTGTCTTCTGCTGTTCCTGCTGGCCCTGGCCCTGGCCGAGAGCTGGGGCCTGAAGAAAACCTGGATCGGCGCGATCTTTCTGATTGCCACGGTCAGCCTGTATGCCGGCATCGGAATCTACGGCCGTACCTCGGACGCCGCCGAGTACTACGTTGCCGGCCGCAATATCCCTGCGGTCTACAACGGCATGGCCACGGCCGCCGACTGGATGAGTGCGGCGTCCTTCATCAGCATGGCCGGCGGACTGTACCTGCAGGGCTTTTCCGGCACCCCGTCGCAACCTGGTGGCCTGGTCTATGTGCTGGGCTGGACCGGCGGCTTCTGCCTTCTGGCGCTGCTGGTGGTCCCCTACCTGAGACGGCTGGAACTGTACACGGTACCGGATTATTTCGGTCTTCGCTACGGCGGCCGCTGGCCCCGGATGATCGCCGCATCTTCAGCGGTGCTGTGCTCGTTCACCTATGTCGTGGCACAGATCTACGGCGTCGGACTGATTGCTTCACGGCTGACCGGCGTTCAGTTCGAGATCGGCATTCTGCTCGGGCTCGGTGGCGTTCTTGTATGTTCGTTTCTGGGTGGGATGCGGGCGGTGACCTGGACGCAGGCAACCCAGTACGTCGTGCTGATTCTGGCATTTCTGATCCCGGTGTCATGGCTTGCTTACAAGCAGTTGGGCAATCCTCTGGCGCCATTTGTCTATGGCCAGCAGTTGCGCAAGATCACCGCGCTCGAACAGGGCCTGCTGGAGTCCCCGGCCGAACTGGAGGTGATTCGCGAGTACGCGCGCCGTGCGCGCGACTATGAGCGCAAGTTGCAAAACGTGGACGCGGCGCTGGAAATCGAGCGCAAGGAGTCGCGGGAGAGGATCCGCCTGCTCAATGAGCGTCACGCCGACGAGACGGTCGTCGTCATGGCGCGCCGCGAGCTGGCCGCATTGCCCAAGGACGCAACGGCGGCCCGCGAGCGCTGGACCCGTGCGATGCAGGAGAACCTGGAGCGTGCCAAGCCGCTTGGCGGCATGCCCGCGCATGGAAAGCCTTTTGCCGGCGACCCCAGGGGCAGCGCGGACGAGCAGCAGGTGTTTGAGCTGGCCCGGCGCAATTTCCTGGCTCTGATGTTTTGCCTGATGGTCGGCACGGTTGGCTTGCCGCACTTGCTGACCCGTTTCTTTACGACCCGCACGGTGGCCGAGGCCAGGACATCGGTTGCCTGGTCCCTTTTCTTCATCGCGCTACTGTACCTGTCAGCGCCAGCGCTGGCGGTGCTGGTGAAATTTGAAATCATGAGCCACCTGGTCGGTCAAAATTTTGATTCGCTGCCGCTCTGGATCGCACAGTGGGCCAAGGTGGACCCGACCCTGATCGCCGTCAGTGACGTCAACGGGGACCATGTGCTGCAGTTCTCCGAGCTGAAGCTGGGCGCCGACATCGTGATGCTGGCCACACCGGAACTTGGGGGCATGCCTTATGTGGTGTCAGGGCTGGTCGCCGCCGGCGGACTGGCGGCAGCGCTGTCGACAGCGGATGGCTTGCTGCTGACGATAGGCAGCGCGCTCGCGCATGACCTGTTTTTTCGCGGTGAGAGCGACCGGGCTGGAGCCGTTCGCCGGGTGATGCTGTCCAAATTTGCGCTGCTGGTGGTCGCGCTGGTTGCCGCCTACGCGGCCGCGCAGCGCCCGGCCGACATTCTCTATCTGGTATCGGCCTCGTTTTCGCTCGCCGGGGCCGCCTTTGTGCCCGCGATGGTGCTGGGAATCTTCTGGAACAGAACCAGCGCCAGGGCGGCGGTCGGTGGCATGGTGGCCGGGCTCGGACTCACGATCTACTACATTGCGGTCAACGCCGCCCCTGTCAGATCGGCTCTGGGCCTGGCTGGCAGCGGCTTGTGGTTCGGCATTCTTCCTGTTTCCGCGGGCGTTTTCGGTATTTCTGCCGGCCTCGTTGTGACCGTTCTTCTCAGCCTCTTGCCGCGCGCGCCCGAGATCGTGGTTGAGGCTGGACGTCCGGTTGTCAGCGATCGCATATAATGCTTGGCTAACCTTGCCACACCTCGCACGACGCTGAGGGTGGCTTTTCCGCCTTAGGGCTATCCACAAGGAGAGTTAATGCGTCACTACGAAATCATTCTCATGATTCATCCGGATCAGAGCGAGCAGGTTCCCGCCATGCTG
>JBMOJJ010000561.1:0-1586 GCA_049315845.1 Rhodoferax sp. | reverse complement strand
CGATTTCGTTGCTACCGCGCGGATGCCGCGGTCCGCAGAACGCCCCGGGATCGATGCTTTCTGAGCGCAGTTGGTTTAAGAGGGCCCATGCGAAAGGTGTTCGCCCCGCTCGAATTTCAGGCGCAGTGCGAAGAGTTTCGCGCCTCGGGCAAGAGCGTCGGTCTGGTTCCAACCATGGGGGCGCTGCATCGGGGCCACGCGGTCTTGATCGAGGAGGCCGCTCGCCGGACCGACGTGGTTGCGGTGACCGTCTTCGTCAATCCGACACAATTCGGTCCTGCGGAGGACTTCGCCAAGTACCCGCGAACGCTGGACGCCGATCTACCTGGAACACGGTCGATTGGAGGTCGACGACTCCAGCGTGAAGTGGATCGGCGCGGACCGCACAGTGTTTCGTCTGCCTGTGGCCTCGCTCAGCGTGCTGATGCTTGGCCCCGGCACCACGGTCACGCATGCCGCCATGAAAGCGTGTGCCGAATGCAATACGCCGGTCTGCTGGGTTGGCGCCGAGGGCTTGCACTTCTATGCCTTTGGCGTTACCCCGACGCACGACAACGAGCGCGCCCGGCATCAGGCGGAACTGGCTTCTTCGCCAGCCAAACGGGACGCCGTAGCCCGCCGCATGTTCGGCCTGCGGTTTGCGGGCGAGAATGTGGCGGGCGTTGCGCTTAAGGAATTGCGGGGCATGGAGGGGCACCGGGTCAAAGCGCTCTATGCCGATCTCGGCGTCAAGTATGGCGTCACCTGGAAAGGCCGGAACTACAACCCGAACAACTGGGACTTGGCGGATAACATCAATCGCGCCGTTTCTGCCGCCAATGCCGCGCTCTACGCATTGACCACCGCCGTCGTGTGCTCCATGGGTTACCTGCCACACCTGGGGTTTATTCACACGGCCAGCACGCTTCCATTTGTGTTCGATATGGCGGACATCTACAAACCGGAAACGACGTTGGTGGCGGCTTTCGAGACAGTCGGGTTGAAGCCGGACGCTACGTCGGACGACGTCATGGCTCGGCTCAAGTTCCACATCGAGGATCGGCGACTGCTCCAGCGGATGCCGAAGGATATTGAGACACTGCTGGAGGAGGTATGACCGTCATTATTGCGAACGACACGCCGCCCGCGATTCGCGGGCTGCTCAAGCGCTGGTTCATCGAGCCCCGCCCCAACGTCTTCGTGGGCAGCGTCAATCCCCGTACCCGCGCCAAGACGTTGGAGTACATCCGGCGCAACGCTCCGGGACTGGGCCTGCTGGTCATCGGCACGGAGCGTTCCTCCCAAGGGTTCAGCATCGAGTGCTTTGGCGAGACGCTTCGCCGGCCCGTGCGCTTGTCCGGTCTGGAGGTGCTGGCCGAGTCCTGGTCCGAGACTGAAACTGCGGCGGGTGGCTGATGCTCACGCGCAGTCTCTGCTGTTTCCGCGGCATTTCGGCCGCGGCGGAACGCAAACTGTGGCGAGCCGGGTGCCTGTCCTGGGATCGACTTCCACAGGGAGGACGGGCACTATCGCCGCGCAAAGCGGCGGATCTGGCGGCGCAGTTACCGGAGTTACGGGCGGCTTTGGAGGGGCGCGTCGCGGACTAC
>JBMOJJ010000207.1:0-6901 GCA_049315845.1 Rhodoferax sp. | reverse complement strand
TACGGCATGTTCCAGATCGTCAACAACAACATGGTCAATGGCATCCGGCGCGTCTCGATCGAGCGCGGCTACGACCCGCGTGATTTTGCCCTGATCGGCGCCGGCGGCGCCACCGGACTGCACATCACGGCGTTGGCGCAGGAGATCGGCTGCCGCACCGTGCTGGTGCCCAAGCTGGCCTCCGGTCTGTGCGCCTTTGGGCAGATCCTGTCCGACGTCAAGTACAACTACATGGCGGCCACGCCAACGCGGCTGGACGAGCGCGCCAATCTGGACCGGCTCGAAGAGCGCTTCAAGACATTGGAGAATGAGGCCGTCGCGGCGCTGCTCGCAGAAGGCATCACGCGGGACCTGATCGCCTTCAAGCGCAGCCTCGACATGCGCTATGTGGGACAGGTTCACGAGTGCACGGTCGATATCGGTGACACCGTGGCCAACGCCGCCAGCCTGCCAACGATCAAGCAGAAGTTCCATGACCTGCACAAGCAACTGTTCACGTACAACGAACCCGACAGCCTGGTCGAAATCGTCAACATCGAGTCTACCGTTTATGGCAAGACGGCATTGCTGCCGCCGCAGCTGCTGGCCAGGGGGGGCAAGCCCGAAGCGGCTATTAAGGCGCGCCGATCGATGATATTCAGTGCCACCGGTGCGGCAACCGACACGCCGGTCTACGACGGCGAGGCGCTTGGCGCCGGCGATCTGGTGCCGGGGCCGGCCGTGATTGAAGAGCCGACCACCACCATCGTCGTCAACCCGGGCTGGACCGCGCGCCTGGATGAGAGCGGCAGCTACGTCATCACCTGCGCAGCCTGAGACGGGACATCAGACCCATGCACACCAGCGCGACGCCGCATTGCCTGCAGGCCGATGATGTATCGGTCACTTTTGCCGGTCTGCGCGCACTCAAGCACGTCAGCCTGCGGCTGGAGCGTGGGCGGATCGTGGGGCTGATCGGGCCCAATGGCGCTGGCAAGACGACGCTGGTCAACGTGCTCACCGGCTTCAATGCCCTGAATACGGGGCGGGTTCTGCTTGACGCGATCGTGCTGCACGGCTTGAGTGCCGACGCCTTCCGCCGGCAGGGCGTGGCACGAACCTTTCAGGGCGGACGGCTGTTTCGCAACCTGAGCGTTCAGGACAACCTGGAGGTCACGGCGGTCGGTCTGGGCATGTCCCGGCGCGCGGCGGCGGCAGAGGCGCAGCGCATTCTGCAGTGGATGGACCTGGCGCATCTGGCCGATCGGCTGGCGGGGGTCCTTGCCTATACAGACGAGCGGCGCGTTGGCATTGCGCGCGCCATCGTCGGTCGTCCGGCCTTCCTGTTGCTGGACGAACCGGCGGCCGGAATGAGCGAACACGAGGCCGCCGACCTGCGTTCCATCATCGGCCGCGTTGCGCAGGAGATTGGCTGCGGCATTCTGTTGATCGAACACAATGTGCGCCTGGTGCTGAGCATTTGCAGCCACATCGTGGTGCTGGACACGGGCGAGGTGATCGAGCAGGGCGATCCGGATCGGATTCGCCAGAGCGAGCGCGTGCGTCACGCCTACATGGGAACGGCAGCCGAGACCGTCGCCGATCCGCTGGCCGAGGTGGACGCATGAACCTGCTCGAAATCCATGATCTGAACGTGCGCTACGGCGGCATCACCGCCCTGCACAAATTGAGCCTTTCCATCAAGCTGGGTGAAACGGTGATGGTCACCGGCCCGAACGGGGCCGGCAAGTCAACACTGCTCAAAACCATTGCCGGGCTGGTCAAGCCGCAGCAGGGACGCGTGGTTTTTGATGGCCAGCTCATCACCGGCTGCGCACCGGAAACCATTGCAGCGGTCGGTTTTTCCATGGTGCCGGAAGGGCGCCAGGTGTTCAACTCCCTGACGGTGCTGGAAAACCTGCGTGTCGGCACCGGCATGCGTCGCAACAAGCTCGCGGTCGCAGCCGACCTTGACTACGTGATGGATGTCTTCCCAGTGCTGCGCGAGCGTGCCCTGTCCCAGGCCGGCATGCTGTCGGGCGGCCAGCAGCAGATGCTGGTCATTGGGCGCGGACTGATGACCGCGCCGCGCCTGCTCGTCATTGACGAACCCTCGCTCGGTCTGGCCCCGCTGGTCACCGATCAGGTCTACGAAGCGCTGACGCGCCTGCGCGCCGAGCGCGATCTGACGCTGCTGATCGTCGAGCAAAGCGCGAGCCGCGCGGTCATGACCGGTGGGCGCATGGTGATGCTGCGCGAGGGCCGCATCGTGCTCGAAGGCGATCCGCGCCAGCTCACCGCGCACCAGATGCAACAGGCCTATTTTGGCTACGAAGACGAACCCGCCACCCCGAGCACGCCATGACCGCCACGCTGCAATACCTGTTTGACGCTCTGAGCCTGGGCAGCCTGTACGCGCTGGGCGCGCTGGGCATCGCGCTGATCTTCGGCGTCATGCGGCTGGTCAACTTTGCCCATGGCGACGTAATGACCTTTGCGATCTTCGTGCTGATTGCGCCCACAACCGAAGCCGTGGCCCCGCTGTGGGTCGGCGCCTGGTCGACGCCACTGCTGGTGCTCACCGTGCTGATTGCCGGTGCGGCGCTGTCGATCGTCTCTGAATGGCTGGTGTTCCGGCACCTGCGCCATGCCACGCCAGCCACCACCATGATGGCGTCCTTCGCACTTGGCTTTGTGCTGCAAAACACACTGCTGGTACTGCACAGCAGCCGGCCCAAGGCCGTCAATCTGTGGCCGGCGCTGAGCATGCCGATCAACCTGTGGGGCGCGCGCGTTCCGGGGCTGCAACTGCTCATGATTGGCATCACGATGGTCTTGCTGATCGGTCTGGCCTGGATGCTCAAGCGCAGCCGCGTTGGGCTCGAAATGCGGGTCGCCGCCGAAAACTTCGACATGGCGCGCATGCTCGGCGTCAAGGCCAATCGCGTCATCCTGGTGGCGTTCGGCCTGAGCGGTACGCTGGCCGCCCTGATCGGCCTGCTGCTGGTCAGCCAGACCGGGTTGGTGGACATCCGGATGGGCGCGCCGATGATGCTGGTGGCCTTCGTCGCCACCGTGATCGGCGGCTTGGGCAGCCTGGGCGGCGCTGTGCTGGGCGGCTTTCTGATCGGCGCGGTCAGCACCGCGCTGCAGGTCTGGCTGCCGCTCGATGCGCGCGCCTTCCGCGATGCTTTCGTCTATCTGGCAGTGATTCTGCTGCTGCTGTGGCGACCCGACGGCCTGTTCGTGACCAGTGCGGTCCGTCAGCGCGTCTGAACCCAGGTACCAAGGTCATGAACTCCTTTTTCCAACGCCATCGGCTGGGCACGCCCCTGGTCCTGTGCCTGGCCCTGCTGCTGCTGACGGCGCTGTCGTTCGCCGGATCGGCCGGCCTGCAGCGTACCGTCACCGAGATGCTGATCCGCATCGTGATGGTGGTGGGGCTTTTCATCTTCGTTGGTCACTCGGGCGTGATGAGCTTCGGTCACATGGCCTTTGTCGGCATCGGCGCTTACGGCGTGGCCTGGACCACGATGGAGCCGTCGATGAAACTGCTGATGTTGCCGGGACTTCCCACGCTGCTGCAGCAGGCCGATCTGCCATGGGTTGCAGCCACGCTGGCGGGTGCGCTGCTGGCCGCGCTCCTCGCACTTCTCGCCGGCAGCGTGATCCTGCGCCTGAGCGGCATTGCCGCGTCGATCGCGACCTTCTCCCTGCTCGCCATCTTCAACGTCGTCTATTCCAACTGGGACAGCGTGACCGCCGGCGCGAGCTCGATTGTCGGCATTCCAACCCCGGTGGAGGGCTGGCAAGCGCTGGCCTTTGCGTTCGCGGCCATCGTGCTGGCGCACCTGCACAGCATTTCCCGCTATGGCCTGGGTTTGCGCGCGGTGCGCGAGGAACCGGTGGCGGCCCAGAGTTGCGGCATCAACGCCTGGCGCCAGTTGCTGGCGGCCTTCGTGCTGAGCGCCTTTGTCTGCGGCCTGGGCGGCGGGCTTGACGCGCAGTTTCTGGGTGTCGTCAACCCGGACGCCTATTACCTCGGCCGCACCTTCACCTGCCTGACCATGCTCGTGATTGGCGGCAGCAGCAGCCTCAGCGGCGCCGTCACCGGCGTTATCGTGCTGTCCGCGCTGATCGAACTGCTGGTGCGGTTCGAAGCCGGTGTTTCGTTCGGCGGCACGACGCTACATCTGCCCACAGGCAGCCAGGAAATTGTGGTCGGCGTCGTCATGGTGCTGATGCTGATTCGTCGCCCGGCCGGATTGATGCGGGGGCGGGACTGGCTCTGGCCCGCTCGCAACGCGCAGGCAAAGGCAAACCTGAAGGCCCCAGGCAAAAACTGAATTCCCCCGATCGATCCTGAAGGAATTCGGGATCGACTTTTCCTCAACCGTGACTCAGGAGTCTCCATCATGCTCTCGCCCCGCCTGTTTCGCACCGCACTGGTGCTGACAACCTTTCTCACTGGCGCTCTGGCCAGTTCCGTTGCCCAGGCGCAAGCCGGCAAAGATCTCGTCATCGGCTTTGCCAATGCCAAGTCAGGCTGGGTTGAAGCCTACGACACACCGGCGCGACGAGCGGCGCTGATTCGCATCGACGAAATCAACGCCGCCGGCGGTCTGCTCGGACGCCATCTCAAGGTGATCGAGACCGACACCAAGTCGGACCGGGCGCAAAGCGCAAAAGCCGGTCTGGAAGCGCTGGACCAGGGTGCCGAGTTGTTGGTGGTGAGCTGTGACTATGACTTCGGCAGCCCGGCCGCGCTGCAGGCGCAGAAAAAGGGAAAGCTCTCGTTCTTCCTGTGCGCCGAGGACATCAAGGCCGGTATCCAGGGGGTCGGAAAGTACTCGTTCAGTTCTTCCGTGCTGGCCGCGGTCCAGGGCGCGACCATGGCGGAATGGGCTTATCAGAAACGCAATGTACGACAGGCTTATGTCCTGCTCGACAGCACGATCGAATATGACAAAGGCATTTGCACTGGATTCGACTGGATGGCAGAGCAGCACAAAGGCCTGTCGATAGTGGGTCGCGACACGTTCAAGAATGGGGATGCCTCCATTGCTGCGCAGATATCGCGGATCAAAGCATTGCCCAAGGAGCCGGATGCGATCATGCTGTGCTCCTATATTCCTGGGGCGGCCAGCGCGGTGCGCCAACTCCGTGCGGCTGGCATTAACTCGCTCATTCTGAACGGCGCAGCGGTGGATGGCAACTACTGGCTTGATTCTGTGCCAGGCCTGTCCAACTTCGCAGTGCCAGTGCAAGGCTCCATTTACGGTGATGACCCCAATCCAAAAGTCGAGGAATTCAATAAGACATTTACCGCACGCTATGGCGCACGCCCGTCCAGCACCTACGTCTACCCGGGCTATGTCCTGATTGACGTATGGGCCAAGGCTGTGGAACGCGCCAAGACCACGGACGCCGACAAGGTCACCGCCGAACTGGAAAAAATGAAAAACGAGCCGACGCTGTTTGGGCCACGGACCTTTACCAAGGACATCCATCATCAAAACCAGGCGCGGCTTCTGATTTCTGAAATCAAGGGTGGCAAACCTGGCATCGTTGATGAATGGACCATTAGCAAGCCTGTTCCGCTTGAAGTATTGCTGAAGAAATAGGAACTGAAGTCAGCTGGCAGCGAACTGCATCAAATCTCTGACAGCTGCAAGGTCGGGCGTCAGGGCATTTGTGCAGCTAGCGCTGATCCGCTGAACAGGAGTCGCTGCGACAAGAGGCCATGGCGCGCTCCAAACCCGAAAGAAACAGATGAAGATGGATATCGCCTACCTCGATGCCCCTGACAGAACGCAGTGGCTATCGCTCGCCCGCGGATACAAGGACTTCTACATGACGCCCACGTCGGAAATCGAGTTCGACGATGCATGGCGTCTGCTGCTCAAACGAGAGCAGGTGTTTGGAATCGGCGCCAAGGTCAACGGTGAACTTGCGGGCTTTGCACATTACCTCTTCCATGCAAGCGCATGGGCGCCTGCCGTCTGCTATTTGCAGGATCTGTTCACCGCTCCGGAAATGCGGGGCAAGGGCGTTGCCCGGGCGCTGATAGAGAAGGTGGCCGAAGAGTCCAGGAAACGCGGTGCGTCCCGCTTCTATTGGCTCACGCAAGCCAACAATGTGATTGCGCGTGGGCTGTATGAAAAATTGGCCAAACACAATGGCTTTATCCGTTATGACTTTCCTCTCGCCTAGCCTGCGTCGGCAAAGGCAATCAGGGTTGACAAGGGGTGATCCCAGGGCGTCGTCCGCTTTCGCCTCCAGGCGCCTATTCAAATCGAAAGCAAAGAAACATGGCGAATCAAAAACATGACAACCTGATCAATGGGCAATGGATCGCTGGAGTCCACTATGCCCCTAACATCAACCCCTCGAATATCGCCGACGTGATCGGCGAGTACGCGCAGGCCGACGCCGCGCAACTCGATTCGGCAGTCAAGGCCGCGCAGGCGGCTTTTCCAGCCTGGTCAACCGGCAATATCCAGGCCCGCGCTGATGCGCTGGACAGGATAGGCGCCGAAATACTGGCCCGGCGCGAGGAACTGGGAACCCTGCTCGCCCGTGAGGAAGGCAAGACCCGGCCTGAGGGAGTCGGCGAGGCGACCCGGGCCGGCAACATCTTCAAGTTCTTCGCCGGCGAATGCCTGCGCCTGAGCGGTGAAATCGTGCCTTCGGTGCGCTCCGGCGTCAACATCGAGATCACCCGCGAACCGGTCGGAGTGGTCGGTCTGATCACGCCGTGGAACTTTCCGATCGCCATTCCGGCCTGGAAGATCGCTCCCGCGCTGGCCTACGGCAACTGCGTGGTGCT
Organism: Rhodoferax sp.; assembly: GCA_049315845.1. Classification (GTDB taxonomy): domain Bacteria; phylum Pseudomonadota; class Gammaproteobacteria; order Burkholderiales; family Burkholderiaceae_C; genus Rhodoferax. The sequence goes on along the minus strand of JBMOJJ010000207.1, from coordinate 93 downwards.
CAAGCCCGCAGACCTGGTGCCCGGCTGCGCCTGGGCATTGGCCGAGATCATCAGCCGCAGCGGCATCCCGGTCGGGGTCTTCAACCTGGTGAT
>JBMOJJ010000206.1:0-6911 GCA_049315845.1 Rhodoferax sp. | reverse complement strand
CCGATCTGGATGAGCAAGAACAAGCCCCTGCAGGCCAAGGCCAAGGCCCTGCTCGACGAAGGCCATATCTTTGCCTTCGGCCTGTCGGAGAAGGAACACGGAGCCGACATCTACTCCACCGACATGGTGGTGACCCAACTGGCCGACGGCAGCTACCAGGCCAGCGGCGGCAAGTACTACATCGGCAATGCCAACAAGGCGGCGATGGTGTCCACCTTCGGCAAGATGGCCGACAGCGGCGAGTACATCTTTTTTGTCGCCGACTCCCGGCATCCGAACTACGAGCTGGTGAAGAACACCGTCTACAGCCAGAACTTCGTCGCCGAGTACCGCCTCAACGCCTACCCGTTCACCGAGGCCGAGGTGCTGCACCACGGCGAGGACGCCTGGAACGCGGCGCTCAACACCATCAATGTCGGCAAGTACAACTTGGGCTGGGCCTCGATCGGCATGTGCACGCACGCCTTCTACGAGGCCATGGACCACGCGGCCAACCGGCATCTGTATGGCAAGACGGTGACCGACTTCCCGCATGTCAAGCAGTTGTTCACCGACGCCTACACGCGGCTGGTCGCCATGAAGCTGTTCGCGCTGCGCGCGGCCGACTACATGAAGGGCGCCAGCCTGGAGGACCGCCGCTACCTGCTGTTCAACCCGATGGTCAAGATGAAGGTCACGACCCAGGGCGAGGAAGTGATCAACCTGCTGTGGGACGTGATCGCCGCCAAGGGCTTCGAGAAGGAGCCGTTCTTCGCGATGGCGGCGGCCGACATCCGCTGCCTGCCCAAGCTCGAAGGCACGGTGCATGTCAACATGGCGCTGATCATCAAGTTCATGGCCAACTACTTCTTTGCGCCCAAGAGCTATCCGGAAGTGCCGCGCCGCGATGATGGCAGCGACGACGACTTCCTGTTCCACCAGGGCCCGACCAAGGGACTGGGCAGCATCCAGTTCCACGACTACCATCTCGCCTATGACAGCTACGCGCTGCCAAACCTGGAGGTTTTCAAGGAGCAGATCGCGCTGTTCAAGGAAATGGCGATGAAAGCGCCGCCCAGCAAGGCGCAGTCCCAGGACATCGACTTCCTGCTGACGGCCGGCGAAATGTTCACGCTGGTCGTCTATGGCCAGCTGATCCTGGAAAACGCCAGGATCTACGCGATGGACGAGGCGCTTATCGACCAGATCTTCGATTTCATGGTGCGCGATTTTTCCAAGTTCGCGCTGCAGCTCTACTCCAAGCCGAGCAGCAGCGAGGCGCAGATGGCGCAGTGCCTGAAGATGATCAAGAAGCCGGTGGTTGATGCCCAGCGCTATGGCGCTGTATGGGACGGGCATGTGCAGGCGATGAAAGACCAGTACCGCATGCCAAGGTAGCGCGCCGATGCGTCGGTGAATTTTCGCAAGATTGGGCCTCAACCGGCCCCGCATCCGGATCGGATGCCGGCCTACCCGCCGGCGCCTGTCGAGTTGATGAATCGCAACATGCAAACCCGCCAGGGTGCTGCAATGCGACAAACGTCATCTGCTGATCCATGGACGCTGCGACCGATCCACCCGCCCCCCGCCCAAGCGAATTTCGCGTTCTGGCCTTGTCGGGAGGCGGCTATTTGGGCACCTATACCGCGGCCCTGCTGGCAGAGTTGGAAGAAAGGGTGGGCGAGCCGCTGGCACGCCGCTTTGACCTGATCGCCGGCACCTCGGTCGGCGGCATTCTGGCCATAGGACTGGGCTACGAGTTGCCGATGAAGAAAATGCTGGCGCTTTTTCTGGAGCGCGGCGCCGAGGTCTTCTCGCCGCGCGCGCTGCCCAGAGGCGCGGTGTCGCGGCTGATCGACCTGACGCGGTCGGTTCTGGGGCCGAAGTACGACGGTGTCGCGCTGCGCGCCGCGCTGACGCAATACCTTGGAGACGCGCGCGTGGAGCAGTCGCTGCACGATCTGGTGATCCCGTCTGTCAACGTGACCCGATGTCAGACCAAGGTGTTCAAAACACCGCATACCACGGCGTCCAGGGGCGACGAGCGGATCCTCGCGGTCGATGTCGCGATGGCCACCTGTGCCGCACCGGCCTATTTTCCGGCGGTGGCGATCAATGGCGAACTGTTTGCCGACGGGGGTCTGTTCTCGGTCGCTCCGGATCAGGTCGCGCTGCACGAGGCCGAGCACTTCATGGGCATCGATGTCAATGCGGTCCGGATGCTTTCGCTCGGCACAGGCACACAGGGCTACCAGCCGCAGGAGGGCGTCAGCGACGATGCCGGCGCGGTCGGCTGGCTCTCGGACGGCCGCTTGCTGCTGACGCTGATCTCGGTCCAGCAGCAGCACGTGCAGGCGATGATGGAGGACAGACTCGCCAGGCGCTATATGCGGCTGGATGCGCCCTGGCCGGCGCGCGCGGGGCTCGGCATCGACGTGGCGACGCCCGAGAGTGCGCGGATCTTGAGCGGGATGGCGGGTGAAACGATGCGCGCAGTCAACTGGAGGCAACTGGACCGGTTTCTGGACAAGCGCAGCTGATAATATTTGCCATGCGCCTTGATCCCGACACCCTGTTGATCGTCAACGTTGCCAATTTGCTGGTTCTGGCAAGCACGCTGCCTGTCATCATGGGCCAGCAACTGAGCCCCGCGGCCCGGGCGGCGCGGCGGTCGCTGATTTTTCAGGGGCTGGGCTGGGTCGCCCTGATCCTGTCGGGCTTGTGGCCGGAAACCTGGCTCGACCAACTTCTGTCCACCATCTCCATGGTCTGCATCAGTGCCAGTCACTGGTTGTTGTTTCAGGCCTTCCAGGGCTGGCTCGGACCGCGTCCTCTTGAAAAGCCGCTGACTGTCATCCTGATCCTGATGCCTGTTGGTTACGCGCTGACCTTTGCCAGTTATCCGGTGCGCGTGGGCTGGTCCAACCTGCTGATAGCCCTGCAGTTGCTGGTGCTGGCCCGCGCGGCCCTGCGACCGGTTTCGACGCTGGGCGGGCGCTGGCGCTGGGTGATGTTCGGCTGTCTGGCGCTGATGGCGGTGCTGACCGCCGGGCGCGGCATCATGGGCGCATTCTTCACCGAGCTCTATCCGAATTTCACGGCTCCGCATCCGTTCAACCTGGCCGCGCTGCTGACCGCCAACATCACGCTGGTGCTCGCCAACGTGTCGATACTTGTGGCATGGCGAGAAGAAGCCGAACGGGAGTTGCAGGAGCAGGCCAACATCGACCCGTTGACCACGGTGTTCAATCGCAAGGGCTGGAACCTGGCCGCGTCGAATGTGTTCACGCATGCCCAGCGGCACGGCCTGCCATTGGCTTTGCTGACGATCGACCTCGATCATTTCAAGCAAATCAACGACCTGCACGGCCACGAGGGGGGTGACCGCGCGCTGCGCCTGTTTGGCAGATTGCTCCAGCGCGGCCTGCGCTCGGGCGACGTGATCGCGCGCATCGGTGGCGAGGAATTCTGCGTGCTGCTGGCGCAGGGAGGCGCGGACGCGGCCCGTGGCTTCGATCAGAGGCTTCGCGTTTCGCTGTCGGACGAGGCGCCCAGAGAACTCGGGTACGCACTGAATTTCAGTGGCGGGCTGGCTTGCCTTGGCGCCGGCGACGATTTACTGGGCACGCTGATGCGACGCTCGGATGAGGCGCTGTACCGGGCCAAGGCGCAAGGGCGCGCACGCCTTGTCGATGCGACGGACCCCGGATAGGGCGGCGTCGACATTGCCGCCGGCTGGGCCGGGCAGCAGAGCGGCCACGAGCGATCATCCGGCCGCAGGCTGACCGCTCAATCTTCAAGAGAAGGCAATTTGGGTGCTAGCTCACCGAATCAAGACCGGCGTCAGCCCGGGACAATCAAATCAACTTGCCAGCGATGCCTGAACAGCATCGGACCAACTTCAAATACTTTGTGGATCAACCCATGAATGAAACGATGCGCGACATCGACGAGCGGACCAACCTGGCCGGCAACAGCATGTTCGAGATGCTGCTGTTTCGTCTGGGCGAAGCGCCGGGCACCGGCCAGCATGAACTGTTTGGCATCAATGTGTTCAAGGTGCGCGAGATACTGGTGATGCCCGAGATCACCTTCATGGCCAATGCGTCGCCCAATGTCATGGGGGTAGCCAATATTCGGGGACAGATGATCACGGTGGTGAACCTGCCCAGGATCATGGGCTGCGCTCTTGACAAACAGCCCGGCCTCTTGCTGGTCACCGAGTTTTCCCGAACAGCCCAGGGCTTTGCGGTGGAAGAGGTCAATGAGATCGTCCGACTGGAATGGAAGCACGTGTTGTCGGCCGAGGGCACAGGCGGCAGTCTGGTCACCAGCATAGCCAAGGTTGACGGCGACGGTCCGTCCACGCGTCTGGTGCAGGTGCTCGACGTCGAGCAAATCCTGCGCGATGTGTTTGCGCATGAGCCGCAGCAGGTCCAGGACGGCGAACTTGGCGATCGGGTCCAACTGCCGCCGGGAACCGTCGTCATTGCGGCAGACGACTCGGCGGTGGCCAGGATGATGATCGAGGAGGGACTGAAGGCCATGAATGTGAGTTACATCATGACCCGAAGCGGCCAGGAAGCGTGGGAGCGCCTTCAGAGCATCGCCACGCAGGCTGAGGCCGAAGGAAAGATGGCGCGGGACAAGGTTGCGCTGGTCCTGACCGATCTGGAGATGCCGGAGATGGACGGATTCACGCTGACGCGCAATATCAAGCAGGACCCGAGGTTCAGGAGCATTCCGGTGATCATTCATTCGTCGCTGACCGGGACGACCAACGAAGAACATGTCAAACGCGTCGGGGCCGATGCCTATGTTGCCAAGTTCGAGGCGACGGAACTGGCATCCGCACTGCGCAAGGTGCTGACGCGCCAGCCATAGCGGCGCAATCACTGCAACCCGCGTGCTGGCGTCCGCGCGGGCCGGTCCACGCGAGCCCGGCGTCGGTTCAGACGGCCATCGGGGCGGTCAGCGCCGGATGATGCAGATAGCCTTCCAGCGAAAAGTCGCCCGGCTCGACCTTTTCCAGCCATTCGGGCTCGTACCTTGCGGTGCTGGCATAGTCGGGGATTCGGTCCGACAGCACCAGTCTTGGAGCGGGAAAAGGCGTGCGGTCAAGCTGTTCCTGCAGCATCCCGACATGATTCTCGTAGATGTGGGCATCGCCGACAAAGTAGCTGAACCAGCGCGGTGTGTAGCCGGTCAAACGGCCCACCAGATGCAGCAGCGCAGCGCCTTCCGTCAGATTGAACGGCGTTCCCAGGCCGACATCGTTGCTCCTGACGTAAAGGCAGAGCGAGATCTCGCTGTCGGCCTGGTTGACCAGGAACTGGTACAGCAAATGGCATGGCGGCAGGGCCATTTCTTCGATCTGTGCCCAGTTCCAGCCGTGAAACAGGATCCGACGATCGCCCGGATTCTTGATGATCGTGTCCAGGCAGTGACGCAACTGATCGATCGACTTGTAGAGCACTACCTTGCGATGATCTCCCGCGCCGTCGGCGTCGTCGATCGAGCCCAGCCTGAGGTAGCCGCGCTCGACCGCGTCGGCAATCCGGGCCGTCGCACCGGGCAGGCCCATGTCGATCAGCTTGTAGGCCGGCCATTGCCTCCATTGCACGCCGTAAACAGGGCCGAGATCGTCCTCGCAAAGGCGGTAGGGGTTTGCCAGCCACTGTGCATTCTCATTCGCATTCTGGTCCCATACCTTGCAGCCCAGCGCCCGGAACTGCGCCGCGCTTCGGTTGCCGCGCAGAAAGCCGATCATCTCGCCGATCGCCGACTTGAACGCCAGTTTCTTCGTGGTCACGGCTGGAAATCCTTGTTGCAGGTCGAATTTCAGCATCGCGCCCGGCATGCTCAGAGTCCTCTGGCTGGTCCGGTTGCTCTGCCAACTGCCGGTCTCGAAGATATTGCGGACCAGTTCCTGATACTGTTTCATGTTCTGTGCGGGTTGACTGCAGGGGTGCGAAGCTGCAAGGATAAGATATTCTGGCTGGCCGGGAGTCGATCCCGGTCCTTTGCGCCGATTCGGTCATTGAACGCGGATCACGCGCCCCGGGTTCATCAGGTTTTGCGGGTCCAGCGCCAGTTTGATCGCGCGCATCATCTGCAGGGCGACCGGCGACTTGTACTTTTCCAGCTGTTGCACTTTCAGGCTGCCCACACCGTGCTCGGCCGAGATCGAACCGCTGAACCGGGCCACGGCGTCGAAGACCAGCGTGTTGACCTGCTCTTCATGCTCGCGCAGGAAGAAGGCCGGATCCATGTCCACGGGCGCCTGCACGTTGTAGTGCAGGTTGCCATCGCCCAGATGTCCGAAATTCACCATCCGAACGCCCGGAATCGCCTTTTGCAGCAGCGCATCGGTGTCGCGCACGAACTCCGCAATGGCGGAGATCGGCACCGAAATATCGTGCTTGATGTTCAGACCCTCGAGCGGCTGGGCCAGCGGAATGCTCTCGCGGACATGCCACAGCTGCTGCGCCTGCGACAGGCTCTCCGCCACCACCGCGTCGGTGATGCAGCCGAGTTCGAGCGCCGCCTGCAGCAGCAGCTCGAACTGCTCGCGCGCATGGGTTTCGGACAGGTGGTCCGAGTTTTCCAGCAGCACGCAAAAGGGCGTCTGCTGATGCGCTGGAATGCGCAACTGGGGGAAGTGCCTGGCGACCAGAGCGAGCGCGAATTGGCCCATCACCTCGAATCCGGTCAACCCTGCGCCGAGCCGAACGCGGGCCAGCGCCAGCAGGCTGACTGCGTCTTCCAGCGAAGGCAGCGCGGCCCAGGCCGTCAGGCGCGCTGCCGGCCGCGGGAACAGCTTCAAGGTGGCCGCGGTGATGATGCCCAGCGTTCCTTCGGAACCAATGAAGAGGTCGCGCAGGTCGTAGCCGGTGTTGTCCTTGCGCAGGCCCGACAGGCCGTGCCAGACC
>JBMOJJ010000205.1:0-6913 GCA_049315845.1 Rhodoferax sp. | reverse complement strand
CTCGAAGCCCGCGCTGGCTGACGCACTGGCCGGGTTGACCCGGATCTGATTCGCCGCAACTGGCGCCAATTCGCCTGCTGCGCCGATGTTCTGTGCGGTGCTGGGCTTGATCTCCGGCTCAAACCGGGGCGCTGACCCGGGTGCTGTCAGCGGTCTGGGCATCGCCATCTGCACGGCTGTTTGCGCGGCCAGCGGCAATGCCGTCGGCGGCGCTGCTGCCAACTCGGAGGCGGGGCCCTGCGAGGCCACCCTGGCGGCTGCCGCGGGTGCTGCCGCGGCGGGGCTGGCGGCTGCGACGCCGGCGCTTGCGCTGAACGGCGTCTGGGGCTGCGGTATCGCGTCAAGCGATGGCCTGGGTTCGACCGCGACAGCGGCCGGCGCGCCCGGGACCAGGCGCCTTGGCTGCGCCGCCATCGCCGGACCGGGAACCTCTAAGAATGCGTTGGCATCTGCCGCTGCAGCCGACGCTGCAAGCGGCGCGGCCACGACCGCAGGGCTGGAATCGATCGCGTCGGACAGTTCCGCGGCGGACACACCCAGGCTCATCATCGCCTGCATCAGTGCCGGCGGGTTGTGCTGGTTGGCCGCAAACAGCGCCTGAATCTCGCTGCGCCGCTGCGGGGTCGTCTGCTGTTGCGCAGAATGTGCGGCTGGCATGGGCACGGGCACGGCGGCCTGTGTCGTCGGGCTCGCTGTCGCTGTGGTCTGCGCAATCGCCGCATCACGCGGATGCGTCACCGATTTGCCTGGACTGAAGTTCTTGACCTCAGCCGCAACAGACGCCTGCAGAGCGGCGAAGCCATCGCTCACTTCGGTCAGGCGCGGCCCGTTGACGGCGCTTGGTGGGGTGTCGATCGCGTCGGACAATTCGGCGGCGGAGACGCCTGCGCGCGCCAGCGCCTGCAACAAGGCCGGCGGATTGTGCGGGTTGGCGACAAACAACGCCTGGATCTCGCTGCGCCGCTGCGGGGTCGTCTGCTGCTGCGCGCTCGGCGGTGCCAGCACTGGCGCGGCTGTCGTCGGGCTCGCTGGCGCTGTCATCTGCGTGGATGCCGCATCACGCGGATGGGCGACCGATCTTCTTGGATTGGAGCTCTTGAGATCGACCGCAGAAGACAGCTGCTGACCGGCCCGTCCATCGTTCACTTCGTTCCGGCGCGGCCCGTTGACGGCGTTGGGCCTGAAATCGATCGCGTCGGACAGTTCCGCGGCGGAAACCCCCAGGCGAATCATCGCCTGCATCAGCGCTGGCGGGTTGTGCTGGTTGGCCGCAAACAGCGCCTGGATCTCGCTGCGCCGCAGCGGGGTCGTCTGCTGCTGCGCGTCCAGCGGTGTCGTCGGTGTCATCGCTGGAGCCGCAGACATTGCTGACTGCGGCGCGGCCACGGCGGCGGCTGTGAGCAGCGGCTCACTGCTGGCCGGGCCGACCATCGCATTGACGGCGGCAGAGACGCCGGTCGGGGTGGCTTGCGCCATCGGGCCCGATGGTGTTGCAGTCTGCGCTGCCAGGCTGGCGCGCCCTTACGACCGCCGGGACGGAGGGCACGGCCGCCAACGTGCTGGCGCGCCAGCCGCCCAGGTACTCGGGCACGTAGCCTGTGCCCAGCGCCGCGCGGCGCTGCTCGCGCTCCATGGTCTGTTGAGCGATCGCCACATCGCGTGGATTGCTCACCGATTTCCCGAGATTGCTGTGGCCGTTCTGTCCAATCTGGTATGAGCCTGAGCCGGCATTCTGAAAATCGATGAAGTCCTTGACCTCGGCCGCGGAAAACACCTTGAGGCCGGCAAAGCCATCGGCCGCCCCGTTCAGGCGCAGCCAGTCATCCGTGTTGAGCTTGTGGTCCATCGCACCGGACAACTCGGCGGCAGAGATGCCCAGGCGCGTCATCGCCTGCATCATCGCCGGCGGATTGTGCTGATTGGCCGCAAACAGCGCCTGGATCTCGCTGCGCCGCTGCGGGGCCGTCTGCTGCTGCGCAGCCAGCGCTGGCGCCGCCGCAGTTGCTGCCAGCGGCGCGGCCACGGCTGCGGCGGTTGTGGCCAGAGGCTCGGCGCCGGCCGGGCCGACCACCGGATTGACGGCGGCAAAGACGCCGGTCGGGGTGGCTTGTGCCAGCGGGCTCGAAGGCGCTGTGGCCGGCGCCATCGCCGCAGCACGCGGATGCGTCGCCGTTTTCCCTGCATGGAAGCTCTTCACCTCAGCCGCAGAAGACGCCTTCAGACCGGCCAGGACATCGCTCACCTCGTTGCGGCGCGGCCCGTTGACGGCATTGGGCCGGGTGTCGCTCGCGTCGGACAGTTCGGCGGCAGAGACGCCCAGGCGCGTCAGCGCCTGCAACAACGCCGGCGGATTGTCCTGGTTGGCCGCAAACAGCGACTGAATTTCGCCGCGCCGCTGCTGCGTCATCTGCTGCTGCGCAATGAGCATCGGCAGCGCTGCAGGCAGCGCGAGCACCGGCGGCGTGATGGCTGCCAATCCGGCGAGATCGAGCGGCGCAGCGGTCTTGTCCTCTTCGGTCGGCTTCGCCGCCAGCGGCGATGCTTCGCTTGCGAGCGCCGCTGCCGGCGTTTCGACGGGCGCCGTCAGCGAACGCGACAGCACCTCGCAAAAACTGGGCAGGCCATCCTGCCCCGCTTCGTCCAGCAGTGAAGCGGCGCCCGATGATCTGCCGGCTGGCTGGCTCGGCGTGGAAGTGGTCCGAAGAAGTAAAGACAACATGGTGTCCCCTGAAAATCTAGTCGGTCGAAGTGCTTGTGCGAACGTAGAACTGCCGCGCTGCGTGCTCGTCGTTGTCGCGCTGTTCACGCCGGTTCAGCAGCGTCAACTCCTCGTGGTGAACCCGCTCGGCCAGCGTGTCAAAGGAGCTCTGACGGCGCTTGGTGTGCTGCCAGTCGGTGCGCCCGTGCGCAAGCCGCGTGTCGGCCTGGGTGGTCAGCGCGCGCTGCTGTTCGATCGCCGTGTCGAGCGTGCCGATGAACTGCTGATAATTGCGCAGATGCGCCGCCGACACGCCATCCTGCAGGTGCGCCTGCAGCTGGTCCAGGTATTCCTGCCGGTACTGCTGCAGCAGATCGAGCTTCTGGGCCGCGCTGGTGTGCGCGCCCTGCAGCTGCCCGAGGCGGCGCGTCGCGGCGTCGGTCTTGCTCTGCGCCAGTTCGATCAGCGTTGCGAGCGGTAGCTTGGTGGTCATGATTCTTTCTCCGAAAGGGGGGGTCGGTGCGGCTATTCGTCAAACAGCACGTGCAGCTGGCCTGCGGCGGTGACGTAGTCCACGCGCTCGGTCATCGCCTGCTGCAGGTAGGCTTCGATCTTGGGATACATCGCCACCGCCAGATCGAGCTGCGCGTCGTGGCCGGGCGCGTAGGCGCCGACGCTGATCAGGTCGTGGCTGCGCTGGTAGCGCGACAGCATCTGCTTGAAACGGCTCACCATCCTGAACTCCGAAGGCTCGATCAGCGCCGTCATCGCGCGGCTGATCGAGGCCTCGATATCGATCGCCGGATAGTGACCGGCTTCGGCCAGGCTGCGCGAGAGCACCACATGGCCGTCCAGAATCGCGCGCGCCGCATCGGCAATCGGATCCTGCATGTCGTCACCTTCGGTCAGCACGGTGTAGAAGGCTGTGATGGAGCCGCCGCGACCTTCGGCGTCGCGCGCGCCATTGCCGGCGCGCTCGACCAGCGTCGGCAGCTTGGCAAAGACCGATGGCGGGTAGCCCTTGGTGGCCGGCGGCTCGCCCACCGCCAGCGCGATTTCACGCTGGGCCATCGCATAGCGGGTCAGCGAATCCATGATCAGCAGCACATCCTTGCCCAGATCCCGAAAATACTCGGCCAGGCAGGTTGCGTAGGCGGCGCCCTGCAGGCGCAGCAGCGGCGAGGTGTCGGCCGGCGCCGCCACCACGACCGCGCGTGCCATGCCCTGGGGGCCGAGCGTGTTGTCGATGAAGTCCTTGACCTCGCGCCCGCGCTCGCCGATCAGCCCGACCACGATCACGTCGGCGCTGGTGTAGCGCGCCATCATGCCCAGCAGAACGCTTTTTCCCACGCCGGAGCCGGCAAACAGCCCCATGCGCTGGCCGCGTCCCACCGTCAGCAGGCCGTTGATCGCGCGCACGCCGACATCGAGCACGCTGTCGATCGGCGCCCGGCTCAAGGGGTTGACCGGCGCCGAGGTCAGCGCCACTTCGCGCGTGAACTTGAGCGGTCCCAGCGCATCCAGCGGCCGGCCGGCCGCGTCCACGACCCGGCCCAGCATGCCTTCGCCGACCGGCAGCCGCTTGGTCCTGGGGCCAACGTTGCTGCCGCCGTCATTGCCGCGCCCGGGCGTGGACTCCAGCGCATAGACGCGCGCGCCGGGCAGCAGGCCGTCAACCTCGCTTTGCGGCATCAGAAAGATCCGGTCGCCGGAGAAGCCGACCACCTCGGCCTCGGCGGTCTTGTGCGGATAGCCGGGTGGCAGCTCGATCAGGCAGTCGCTGCCGACCGGCAGGCGCAGCCCGACCGCTTCAAGCACCAGGCCGACCGCGCGCGTCAGGCGGCCGCAGACGCGCACCGGAACGCTGAGCGCGACGTTGCCATGCGCATGGCGCACCATCGTCTGCCAGGCCTGCAGGTGCGGGTTGTGCGACAGGGGCCGGGCGATCTCATTCATGCTGCGCCTCGCGCGGGGCTTCTGTTTCGCGGCGGAACGCGGCTTCTACCCGCTCCCAGCGCGTTTCCAGCGTGGCGTCAAGCGCGCCTCCGGCGGCGTGCACCCGGCAGCCACCGCGCTGGATCGAAAGGTCGGTGCGTATGCGCCAGCCCGCCGTCTGCAGGTCGTCGGCCAGATGCTGCTGCACCAGCGCCGCGTCGTCCACATGCATCAAAAGGCGTGGCGTGCCGCTCAGCGTGGGCTCCATCCGGATCAGCTCGCGCACCAGCGTCAGAATGTGCTGCGGCTCGGTTTTCAGCGCCTGGCGCACCATCTGGCGCGCGATTTCAAGCGCCAGCGCCATCAGGTCGTCCGCCACCTCGTGCTCGGCGGCGCGCATCGCGCTCGGCAGCGCAATCAGCAGCGTCCGCAGCGACTGCACCTCCTGCCGGGCCAGTTCGATCGCAGCCGCGTGACCCTCGGCCTGTCCCTTGGCGTAGCCTTCCTCGCGCCCTTCGGCATGGCCTTCCTGACGCGCCTGAAAGCGCAGCCGCGCAAGTTCAACCTCGTCGATCTGGCCAGTGCCAGCGTGACCCGCAGCCAGCCCCGCACGCTCGGCGCCGGTGCTGGCGCCAGCGGGCGCGGCGGTGATCGAGCTCATCTCCCAGCGCTGCCAGGCGCTCATCAGCTCCGGCGGCACGCCCTTGAGCGGACGGGCGGCAGGCTTGTCAGACATACGCATCCTGGCCCGAGCCGCCGGCCGTGATCTCGCCGGCATCGGTCAGGCGGCGCACGATCATCAGAATGTTTTTCTGTTCGGCCTCGACCTGAGACACCCGCACCGGGCCGCGCATTTCCAGATCTTCGCGCAGCGCCTCGGCGGCGCGCTGCGACATGTTCTTCAGGAACTTGTCGCGCATTTCCTGCGGCGAGCCCTTGAGCGCGATGATCAGCGATTCGGATTCGACTTCCTTCAGCAGCAACTGGATGCTGCGGTCTTCCAGGTCGAGCAGGTTCTCGAACAGGAACATCTGGTCGAGTATCTTCTGCGCCAGGTGCTCGTCGAGCTCGCGCACATGCTTGATCAGCGCCTCTTCGTGCGTGCTGCTCATCTGGTTGACGATCTCGGCCGCCGCCCGCACGCCGCCCAGGCCGACGTGTTGCACGCCCTCGCCCGACAGCATTTCGGACAGCACATCGGTCAGCTCCTTCAGCGCCGCCGGCTGCACGCCGCCAAAGGTCGCGACGCGCAGCACAACGTCGTAGCGGATGCGCTCCGACAGGTGCTCAAGCACGCCGGCGGCCTTGCCGCGATCCATATGGACCAGCATGGTCGCGATGATCTGCGGATGCTCGTCGCGTATCAGCTCGGCCACTTCGGCCGCGCCCAGATGGTTGAGACGCTCGATGCCGCTGGCCGCCTGGCTGGTTCGGGAAAAATTTTCCAGCATGTCGGCGGCGCGGTCACTGCCCAGCGCCTTGTTCAGCACGCCGCGCAGATAGGACGCAGAGTCCAGGTGCAGCGCCGAATACTGCTCGGATTCCAGGCGGAACTCCTCGAGCACGCCGTTGACCTCGTCGTGCTTGACCTGCTGCAGCGTGGCGATGGCTTCGCCCAGCTGCTGAACGGCCGTCTGCGACAGATGCTGCAACACCGCGCCGGCACCGTCTTCACCCAGCGACATCAGCAGGATGGCGCTTTTGCGGATGCCCTCATCCATCTTTCTTGTCCATCCAGTGTTTCACCAGCATGGCGACCATCTGCGGACCCTGGGTCGCGGCCTGCTGCGCGTACTGCATATTGTCCTGATGGCGCTGATTCTGGCGGTCCTCGCCCTTGGCGGGGCCGCCGGCTGCCGCCTGTTCGGGCGATCCCGGCTGTGGCTGGGCCTGCGCCGCAATCGCGGCGCCAGACGGCTGCAGCAGCTTGCGCAGTGCCGGCCGAAGCACGCCAAACAGCAGGTACAGCGCCAGGATGCCGATCAGCGAGTTCTTGCCCACCTCCTTGGCCATCTCGATGTTGTCTGGCTGGCGCCACCAGGGCACTACCGGGGCCTCGACCACGACCTCGGTCGCAAACGGGCTGTTCACCACGTTGACCGAGTCGCCGCGCTCGGCGTTGAAGCCCATGGTTTCCTTGACCAGGTTCTTCATCTTCTCCAGGTCGGGCGCCGACAGGGCCTGCGCCTCGGGCTTGCCCTGGGCGTTGAGCGCGCTGCGGTAGTTGACCAGCACCGCCACCGACAGGCGCTTGATCGCGCCGGCGCCCTGCTGCACATG
>JBMOJJ010000560.1:0-1590 GCA_049315845.1 Rhodoferax sp. | reverse complement strand
CGACGAGCGCGGATCGTGGTTGTAGTCCACCGAGACCAGCGGCTCGTCGCTGTGCAGACCGCAGTCGCCGAGTTGCCGCAGGATGATCCGGTCCAGGCCGTCGGCGCAGCGTTGCCGGTCGACATCTTCGATCCGCACCAGCCACTTGCCGCCATTGGCGCGGGCGTCCAGCCAACTGGCCAGCGCGGCGACCAGTGAGCCGGCGTGCAGCGGGCCGGTCGGGGAGGGCGCGAAGCGGCCGACGTAGCTGCCAGGCGCCGCGGCTGTTGCGCCCACGTGGCGGCCCTGCGTCAGACCACGCTCAGAGCCAGCTCGAGGCCGGAAACAAAGGCATTCTCGATCCGGTGCCCCAGGCACCAGTCGCCGCAGACGCCAATGCCGGTGGCCGCGTCCCACAGGTGGGATTTTCCCAGCGGCTGGGTCGTCTGGGCATAGCGCCAGCGCCGGCTGTCGACATGCGCCGGTTCGGCCCGGATTCCGGTGATTTCGGAAAATGCCTTGCGCAGCTTGGCCTGCACCCGTTCCGCGTCATCCTCCAGGTGCTCCTGCGACCATGCGGCGCTGGCCTGCACGGTCCAGCGTTCGACCGCTGCGCGTCCGGGCTTGCTCGATTCCCGCGCCAGCCACGCGATTCGGTGGTGCGTGCTGCGGGCGGCATTCCATTGCGGTCCTAGCGACGAGAGTCCGGGCTGCATGGCCTGCGGAAAAGCCAGCATCAGGCTCCAGCAGGGCGCCATTTGAACCAGGTCGAGTTGCTGCGTCAGACGGTCCGCCAGCGCCGTGGTGTTGAGCAGCAGGCGCGCCTGCTCGGCCGGAATCGCCAGCAATACCGCGTCAAAGCCCGAATAGACATGCTGCGCGCCACCGGCGCCCTCGGTGTGCAGCTGCCATTGATGCGCATTGAGCGCGTCGCGGTCCAGGTGATTGACCCGGGTCTGCAGTTCGACCTGACCGCGCTCCAGCAGGGGCTGGCCCCAGCGACCGGGCAGCGCATTCATGGACGGCGCCGGCACCCAGTGGGTTTCCCGCGCCGGCAGGCCGGCAGCGGCGATCTGGCCGCGCTCGTCGAGCACCCGCACGGTGTTGGCGCTCCAGGCCTTGCACAGACCCGGCACTGTTTTCAGCGCCCGCTCAAAGCGCGGGTCGCGCACGGTGAAATACTGCGCGCCATGGTCAAACGTGCCAAAGGCGCTGTCGCGCGTCGCCATGCGCCCGCCGACGGCCCGGCTCTTCTCGAAAACACTCACCCGGTGCCCTGCCTGCTGCAAAGTGCGGGCGCAGCTGATGCCCGCCATGCCGGCGCCGATGATGGCGATATTCTTGGATTTTGAGGGGCTCATGAACGGTGACTCCAGTGTTGTTGCATACATGCACTTTACACGAAACAATAAGAAACGCAAGCTTTATGGCAGAAAGAATGTTGCACGCAGCTCTGTTGTCGAAGAATGGAAGACTGGAGGTGTCAATCCAATCGGAAGTGATAAAGTGCCAAAAGATGATGAGCCAGTGATAACTACAGACTCAAAGTCACCCAAGAAGAATCGCGACCGAGCTAATCGTGCCGCTGCCCAGGAAGAACGAATCTCGTTT
>JBMOJJ010000559.1:0-1593 GCA_049315845.1 Rhodoferax sp. | reverse complement strand
CTCACCGGCTACGCGGGGCTGGTCAGCCTGGGGCAGGCGGCGTTCATGGGCCTGGGTGCCTACACCGTGGCAATCCTCGAAACCAAGGTCGGCACGCCCTTTGTGCTCAACCTGCTGGCTGGTGGCTTGGTGGCCATGCTGGGCGGCATCGTGGTGGGCATTCCTTCGCTGCGCGTGAAGGGGCTGTACCTGGCCATTGCCACCATTGCCGCGTCGTTCATCGCGCACTTCATTTTTGCCAACTGGAAGTTCACTGGCGGCACAGGTGGCCTGAGCGTTCCGCCCGCCAAGCTGTTCGGCATGGCGCTCGACACATCGTTCCGGCTGTACTGGCTCATCGTGCCCGTCACCATCCTGATGCTGTTGGGCGCGGCCAACCTGTTTCGCACACGCGTGGGCCGCGCCTTCATCGCCATCCGCGACCGCGACATCTCGGCCGAGGTGCTGGGCATTGCGCTGCTGCGCTACAAGCTGCTGTCGTTCGGCCTCTCGTCCTTCTATGCCGGCGTCGCCGGCGGCCTGTGGGCCTACTTCTTCCGGGTCGTCACACCCGAGAGTTTTCCGCTCTCGATGTCGATCTTCTTCCTGGCCGCCATCATCGTCGGCGGCATGGGTTCGATGCTGGGCGCGATCCTGGGTGCGGTCTTCATGACCATGGTGCCCGAACTGCTGAAACTCGGTGTGGCGCTGCTGCCCCATGGCGCTGAGCTGACGGTCTTTCTCTCACCCGTTCGCACCATGGTGTTCGGGCTGCTGATCATCGGGTTTCTGGTTTTCGAGCCGCATGGGCTCGCAGAAGTGTGGCGGCGCTTTCGCCGTTTTTTCCATCTATGGCCATTCCGCAACTGAGCAACAAGGAGATATGCATGAAGTCATCCCCCGTTTCCCAAGGTCGCCGCGCATTGCTGCTGGCAGCCGGCGCCACGCTGGTCACGCCGCTGGTGCAGGCCCAGGCCGCTGAAGACATCGTCATCGGCGGCTCCATTCCCATGACCGGGGTCTTCGCCTTTGCCGGTGTCGGCATCAATGCCGGCATTGCCGACTATGTGAAGATCGTCAACGACGGCGGTGGCATCAAGGGCCGCAAGCTGCGCTATGTGCCCGAAGACACCGGCTACAAGGTCGACGTCTCGGTCGCCGCCTTCAAGAAAATCACCAGCCAGAACAAGGTCAACCTCTACTACGGCGACTCGACCGCGTTCTCCAAGACCATCAACCCCGAGCTCGACCGCACCGGCAACATCCTGATGGCCGGCGCTTCCTTCGCGACCGAGTTGAACGACCCGGTGAAATACCCGAACCAGTTTCTGGTCGGGCCCGACTACACCGAGATGTTCGGCATCCTGCTGCGCCACATTGCGAAGGAAAAGCCCGGTGCCAAGGTCGCTTTTGTCTACTCCGACTCCGAGTTCGGCCGCGACCCGATCGACAGCAGCGAGGCGCTGGCGAAGAAGCTGGGCCTGTCGGTGCCGATCAAGATCATGACGCCGGCCGGCAGCGTGGACGTTTCGGGCGAGGTGATCAAACTGCGCCGCGCGGCGCCCGACTACACGATCTTCCACGGCTACATCCTGGCGCCGATCCCGGAGTTCA
>JBMOJJ010000204.1:0-6957 GCA_049315845.1 Rhodoferax sp. | reverse complement strand
TGCTGGGGCGCTACCTGTGGGTGTTTCGCAAGATCGTCGGCCAGATGCAGCATGATCTCTTTCATGTCTATACGGTCGACCAGCATGTGCTGATGGTGCTGCGCAATGTGCGCCGTTTTTTTATCGTCGAGCATGCGCACGAGTACCCGTTCTGCTCGCAGCTGGCCTCGGGCTGGGATAAGCCCTGGGTGCTGTACGTGGCGGCGCTGTTTCACGACATCGCCAAGGGGCGCGGCGGCAACCACTCCGAGCTTGGCGCGGCCGAGGTGCGGCGCTTCTGCCGGCAGCACGCGATTCAAAAAAGTGACAGCGGGCTGATCGAATTCATGGTGCTTGAGCACCTGACCATGAGCCGTGTGGCGCAAAAATCAGATCTCAGCGACCCGAATGTGATCGAGGCTTTTGCCAGGCGCGTCGGCGACGAGCGCAGACTTACCGCCCTGTACCTGCTGACGGTCGCCGACCTTCGCGGCACCTCGCCCAAGGTCTGGAACGCCTGGAAAGGCAAACTGCTGGAAGATCTTTACCGCATGACCCTGCGCACGCTGGGCGGGCGCGCGCCCGATCCGGACGCCGAGGTGGAGGCGCGCAAGCGCGAGGCGCTGATCCTGCTGGCGCTCTACGCGATGCCGTTCGAGGCCCACAAGGCCCTGTGGGACACGCTCGATGTGGGCTATTTCATGCGCCACGACGCCACTGAGATAGCCTGGCATGCGCGGCAGCTTTCGCGTCATGTAGGCTCCGGAAAATCGATAGTTCGCGCGCGCCAGTCACCGCTGGGCGAGGGCCTGCAGGTGGTGGTCTACACGCCTGACCAGTCCGACCTGTTTGCCCGCATCTGCGGCTACTTCGACCAGGGGGGCTTCAGCATTCTGGACGCGCGCATTCATACCGCAAGAAACGGCTACGCGCTCGACACTTTTCAGATCATCACAGCGGCCCTGCCCGAGCATTACCACGAGCTCACCAGCATGGTCGAGAGCGAACTGGCGCGCGCCATTGTGCAGGCCGGACCGCTGCCGCCACCGGGGCGCGCAAGGGTGTCGCGGCGCGTCAAGAGCTTTCCGATCACGCCTCGGGTCACGCTGCGGCCGGATGAAAAAGGCCAGCGCTGGCTGCTCAACATTTCGGCCAGCGACCGGGTCGGACTGCTCTACAGTGTGGCGCGCGTGCTGGCCCGGCACAAGATCAATCTGCAGCTGGCCAAGATTGCCACGCTGGGCGAGCGCGTCGACGACACCTTCCTGATCGAGGGGGCCGAACTGCAGCAGAACCGCGCCCAGATCGCGATCGAGACCGAGGTGATGGAGGCGTTGACCTGATCAGCGCCGGCCGGCGGCAACGGACCGCGTACGCAGGCTCGACGCGCCGCGGCCATGCCGGCCTGAACAAAACCGTTTGCCAGAAATGGGCTTTCCCCTATACTTTGCCTGAACCAAAAGACGGCAACGATCGTCACTTGGAAAAAATGACAAGAGGCGACAAAGACAATGCAGGAAGAATCGAGTTCCGCGCCTGATCCGCAGCCCCTGGATCAGGAACGAGGTCCGTACGGACGCGTGCTGTTCGCGCTGGCCAAGTGGTTTGCCTACGGCGGCGGTCTGGTTTTCATCGCGCTGGTGATCATGTCCGCCGTCTCGATTGTCGGGCGCAAACTGTTCAATGCGCCGGTGCCCGGCGACGTTGAAGTGCTACAGATGGCGGCAGCCTTCGCGTCGGCCACCTTCTTCGCCTATTGCCATCTGATGCACGGTGACGTCAAGGTGGACTTCTTCACCGCCCATATGGCCAGCGGCAGGCGCCTGTTTTTGGATTCTGCCGGCTCGCTGCTGATCGGTCTGATCGGAGCGCTGCTGGCCTGGCGCACCGGCGTCGGCGCGATGAGCCTGAAAGAAGCCGGCGAGTCCTCCGCGGTGCTCGATCTGCCGGTCTGGCTGGCGCAGGCGCTGATGGTGCCGAGCTTTGTGCTGCTGGCACTGGCCGGCTTCTATATGTGCGTGCAGCCCTGGAGCAAAACTGGCGTGAAATCATGAGCGGAACCCAGCTTGGCTTCATCATTTTCGGCGTGCTGTTGACACTGCTGGTGCTGCGGGTGCCGATCGGCGCGGCGATGTTCATTTCTGGCGGCGGCGGCTATGTCTACCTGACCGGCGGCGACGCGACGATCCTGCTGAACTCGCTCAAGAATCTGGCCTATGCGCGGCTCTCAAACTACGACCTGGTGGTGATACCGCTGTTCCTGTTGATGGGCCAGTTCGCCACCCATGGAGGCCTGAGCCGCTCCCTGTTCCGCTTCGTCAGCGCCTTTATCGGACATCGCAAGGGCGGGATTGCGATGGCGGCGATCGGCGCCTGCGCCGGCTTCGGCGCGATCTGCGGCTCGTCCCTGGCAACCGCCGCGACCATGGGCCAGGTGGCGCTGCCGGAGTTGCGGCGCTACGGCTATTCGGGCTCTCTGGCGACCGGTGCGCTGGCGGCCGGCGGCACGCTCGGGATCATGATTCCGCCCTCGGTGCCGCTGGTGATCTACGCGATCCTGACCCAGGAATCAATCGGCAAGCTGTTCATGGCCGCCGTCTTGCCGGGCATCATTGCGATGCTCGGCTATATGCTGGTGGTGCATATCGTCGTGACCCTCAATCCGGCGGCCGGACCGGCCGGCCCGCGCGTGCCCTGGCCGCAGCGACTGCGCTGCCTGTTTGAGGTGCTGCCGGTGCTGCTGGTGTTCATCGTGGTGATCGTCGGCATCTATGGCGGCTGGGCCAACCCGACCGAGGCGGCCTCGATCGGCGCCGCCTCCTGTGGCATCCTGGCGCTGGCGTCGGGCAACATGGGAATGGAGCAGGTGCGCAAGAGCCTGCTCGGCACCGCGATGGCCACCGCCATGATCTTTCTGGTGTTGCTGGGCGCTGACATGATGAACTCGGCGCTTGCGGTGTCGCAGATGCCGGTCGAACTGGCGCAATGGGTCAAGAACAGCGGCATGTCGCCCTTGCTGGTGATGGGCATGATCCTGCTGATCTATATCGTGCTGGGCTGCGTGATGGACTCGCTGGCCATGATCCTGCTGACCATCCCGATCTTCTACCCGATGATCATGGGCCTGGATTTCTTTGGCCTGCCACAGGTCGAAAAGTCGATCTGGTTCGGCATTCTCGCGCTGATGGTGGTCGAAATCGGCCTGGTACATCCGCCGGTCGGCATGAATGTCTACGTCATCAACCGGCTGGCAGTTGACGTGCCGCTGGTGGAAACATTCAAGGGTGTGATCCCGTTCCTGATCTCGGACTTCATCCGCATTGCGCTGCTGGTGTTCTTCCCGATCGTCTCGCTTTATCTGGTGCGCACCTTTGGCGCATGACAAGCAATTACCCGTTCGACCAACCCAAAAGAGGAGATTAGACATGCAGAAATCAAAGACACTCAGTCCCTTGCTGGCCGCGATCATGTTGGCCTTTGCCGCCAACGCAAGCGTGGCGCAGGAAGTCACCCTCAAGGTGCATCATTTTCTGGCGCCGAACGCCACTTCGCAGAAAATGCTGCTAGGGCCGTGGTGTGAAAAGATCGCAAAAGAGTCCGCCAACCGGCTCAAGTGCCAGATCTATCCGGCCATGCAGTTGGGCGGCACGCCACCCCAGCTGTTCGATCAGGCCAAGGACGGGGTTGCCGACATCGTCTGGACGGTGCCCACCTACCAGGCCGGCCGATTCATGAAATCCGAGGTGTTTGAACTGCCGTTCATGACCAAGACCGCCGAAGGCGGCAGCCGCGCCTTCTGGGAGTACATGCAGAAGCACTCGCTCGACGAATTCAAGGGCACGCGGATCCTGATGGCTCATGTGCATGATGGCGCTGAACTGCACTTTGCCAGCAAGCAGGTCAAGACGCTGGAGGACTTGAAGGGACTCAAGGTGCGGGCACCGACCCGCATCGGCACGCGCATGCTGTCGGCGCTGGGCGCGACACCGATCCAGATGCCCGCGCCGCAGGTCCAGGAAGCGATCTCCAAGGGCGTCGTTGATGGCGCCTCCCTGCCCTGGGAGGTGGTGCCGGGAATCAAGGTGCATGAAGTCACCAAGACCCACACCGAGACCGGGCCGGGACAGCGCAAAATGTCGAACACGATCTTTGTGGTCGCCATGAACGAGGCCAAGTACAACAGTCTGTCGCCGGAGCTGAAAAAGGTGATTGATTCCAACAGCGGAGCGGAAACCTCGGCCTGGGCCGGCAAGGTCTGGGACAGCACCATCGCACCCGGCCGCAAATCAGCGACCGATCGTGGCAACAGCGTCAATGTGCTGTCGCAGGACGAATACCAGCGCTGGGAAAAAGCCACCGAAGTGGTGGCACAGGACTGGCTCAAGGACGTTGCTGCCAAAGGCAACGACAGCAAACAATTGCTGGATTCGGCCAAAGCCCTGCTCAATCAGTACGACAAGTAAGCCGCGTCAGATCGCTGCGCGGGCGGCGGCCTACTGGCGCTCGATGGCATCGATGCCCAGGACGCTGCAGTCCTGCGCAGCGTGTCCGAGCGCGATCAGCTGATCCATTCGCGCCGCAATGCCTGGCAGCACCGCGAGCGGACGGTCTCCGGCGGTCTCCAGCATCAGGCGCACGTCCTTGCGTGCCATCGCCAGTTCGAAGGTCGGCGTGAAATTGCCTTTGGCCATATTGGCGCCGCGACCGGCAATGCTGGTGTTCAGGTCAAACAGCTGGAACAGCTTGATCGCGTCTTCGGGCCTGACCTGACTGGCTTGCGCCATCGTCAGAACGTCCGCCAGCAGCGCGGCAACGCCGATGATCATCGCGTTGCCAAACAGCTTGTTAACAGCAGCAAGATCGGCGCGTTCCCCGAAGTACTCCAGTCGCCCTGTCATCCTGGCAAGTTCAGCCTGCACGATGTCAAACAACGGTTTTGGCCCGGCGACCATCATCGAGCCCTGGGCGCTGCGCGCTGCTGCCGGCCCCATGAAGACCGGACAGTGCAGGTAATTCAAGCCATCGGCGCCAAGACGCAGCGCACGCTCTGCGGTCAGCGTGGGCAGGGTCGTGGTGTGATCGATGATGATCGCACCTGGCTGAAGCCCGGCGCGCGCTGCCGCCAGAACCTCTTCAACCACCGCGTCGTCCTTCAGTATCAGGTGGATCCGAGAGGCGTTGCGCACGGCATCGGCCGGCGTAATTGCGGCAATCACACCGAACTGGCCTAGCGCGGCAACCTTGGCGGCCGAGCGGTTCCAGGCGGTCACCGTGTCGCCGCGTTTGGCGGCGGCTTCAGCGAAAGCACCTCCCAGCAAGCCGGTACCCAGAAAAGCAATATTTGACATGACGATGACTCTTTCAATCAAGGTTTGAGCAATCCGGCGCCGATCGGACCGAAAGGAGAAAGCAAGGCGATCAATTCCAGTGGCTGTCCGCCACCACCACTACAGTCGGAACTGAATTCCGACCGTGATCTTAGCTGGTCAACACCGGATTGCGAATGGTCAATCACGCCTTGCACCAGTGCTTCCATATTGCGACAGGTTCATGGCGCGCGAAAGGGATAACCAATGCCGGACAGTGAAAGAGCACCTTGTTCCAGAGCTGACGGTGTTCGAACCTTCGGCATTTCATGGCCCTTGCTGGTCGCCTTTTTGGCGCTGCTCGCTGTGCTGGGGATCGCTCGGATGAAACTGATGTGGGTTGTTCCACAACTGGGCTTCGGCCACGCGATCGTTCATTACGACCGCTCCGAGCGCCTTGCCGGCGAAACCGCTCTCAGTTCGATCCGGACATGCACACACCCACCAGATGGGCATGAATCTGTTCCTTGGTCAGGCCCTTATCCATCAGGTTGGTCGTGGCATCGGCCACTTTTCTGCGAAGACCGTCGTACTTGGCATCCTCTATGCGCGCCTTTTCTTGCGCCTCCTTCAGTGCGACTGGATCACCCTTGAAAATCTTCTGAGCCCCGAGCACAAGCGCGGTCCCGGTTCCAACATGAATTTGACACAGTTGAGCGGATGGCTGGCGATCCGGACCTGCCACAGCCAGCCGTTCGTCATTCTTTCTGCCTGCCTCATTTTTTGCACCTTCACGGGTTGCTCGTGCCCCTGCTTGCTCTGCATCCGCCGTCGCTCTGGTGTTGCGCAACCTGTTGGCTTCTTCGGTTTGTACGGCTTGCGCACTCGCCCTGGCTAATGCTTTGGGAGTGATTTCGCTGCAAACATCACCACGGTCACCAAATATCAGAGTACCGCCGGGGAATTTAGCCGCGACCTCTGGGCCGATAGAGGCATTTCTGAGGTCGATGGGGGATGTTCGCGACTGAAATATCAGCTCGTTGGAACTGCTATAGACAGAATAGCAATTTGCCGCTTCAGAAGAGCCTGCAAAGACCATCAGCCAGGAGAACCACACCCATGTCGTTGATGTCATTTGTGTCGCCTCGTGTCCGTAAAGGGGGGAAATCAAAATCGATTGTCGATCGTACCCTACGTACCCTACTCACCGAAGTGCTTTAGGACTGCATCCCGCACAGCGGCCTGTGTCCGCTGATGCAATGAAAGCAGTGGATCTGCCAATGAAAAAGGCCGCTAAGTGTATGTTCTTAGCGGCCTTTGTACTATGTCCTGGTCGGTGTGAAAGCGCTCGAATGATGGTCTGCAACCCGCATGAATGCTAGGTTTCACTTTCGACAAAATGATTTTGTACCCCCGTCTGTACCCCATGAATGCATTTGATACCCATGAAATCCGGGGTTAATTTGCCTTCCTGAGTAGTTGCCACTATACGCCAGGAGACCACGGGAAAACCAGCGCAAAGCCGGGCGGACCATTCCAAGCATCCCCCATTTGGGGGATACGACAGCCGGCAGAAACCTTTCCCTCGTTGCCCGTTCGCAACACAACAACAGGCCATGAAAATAATCTGCTGCCGGCCAATATCCGCAAACGGTTCGTGCATGTTTCACCT
>JBMOJJ010000203.1:0-6961 GCA_049315845.1 Rhodoferax sp. | reverse complement strand
TTCCGACATTCTCGCCAGCACTTAAAAGGCTTGCCTGCGAAGCCTGGACCCTGGCAACTTTGAAAGACAGGGTTTGCTCAGGCGGGAAACTGGCCGATCCTGCGGGCAGATACTTCACCAGATCTCTTGCCCTGGTCACATTCTTCTGTTTGTTCCAGGTCAGCATATATTTCTCTTCCGGGGTCGCTGCCAAGGCCGCCTTCAGCGTGGGGTTGCCTTCAATTTCAGCCTTTACGGTTTCTGCCGCAAGAAATGCGCCAGTAGGCGACCAATGCGTGTCCAGACGAAAAAACAAAGGCGTATCACTGGTTCGCTGCGGGCTGCTCAAGAAGGCGCTATTCAGGTTCACAACGCTGACACCGGCGGCACGCATCGTTTTGTAGACGTTGTCATATTTCTCAGCCGTGTAGCTGTCCAGCGGCTTGTTGTCTGGCAGTTGCTCAGAGTGAATGCGAATTTTTGAAGGCACAAGAACCAGTGCAAGCGCAATCCCTTTGCGTTCGAACAGCTTGTTTGCTTTTTCGAGCAACTGCAGGGTGGCCTGTGTGTCGGACGCATCTGCCGGGCTGGCAAATTCATACGGCGTAAACAGCCAGTCGTTCTTGCCAAACAATACGGGAACAACATCGGCCGCGTGAGCCAGTGTGGAGCCAAGAGCGCAGCCGACAAAAATCTTGGCAAGAAACTTCGCGGCGATGACTTTCTTCATGATTTATTCTCCTGATTCAATATTGTGTATTAGCTGTCTGGCTCGAGATCTTGTGAATCACAATATACTATTTTCCACTGTACCGTTCAATCTTGTTCTGCAATGCCCTTGCAATGGGCTTGCCACCTGCTCCAGGCAACAGGAGAATGCTATAGGTTCCCCCTTGCGTCATCGAAAGCGAAGTGCTGGCCCTGGACTCTTTGCTGCCAGCCTTGACTGCCACCAAATCAACCGCGATTGGATTCACTTGCAGAAACGCAGGAGAACCAAAAGACACGCCCGAGAACACTTTGGTATTGCCATCGGCACTGAGTATGTCGAGCGGACCTGCGTCAGCATCGAGGTGATAGACGGCCAGTATGGCCTTGAGCTTGTTTGAATTCGCCTTGTCTTCAAACAGGACGGGCGCAGAGCCAGCCCGCATGGTGGTAAGAGCCACGGTCATGGCGCGTCCCGGGACCACTTCGAGCGTCGTCGTGAGACTTGCCGTGGGCTTGCCCGCAGAATGAACAGCGATCACGCGCTTGCCAGCGCCCAGCACCATGTAATCACTGGCCTCTCCTGTCCCCAGCTTGCTGATCCGAAGCCGGCCATCCACCAAGATATCGATCGCGCCGTCTCGACTGGCATGTATGACGCGAATATAAGCTGAGTCAGCAGGCGGCTCGGGATCATAGAGCAACCCGGCAGGCTGTGCTGCGGCGAAGCAGCCAAAACAGAAGAGTGTTGACAGGAAAACCCTTTGAAACAAATATTGCAGCAACTGAAAATTCATATTGACCCGAGATAATTGACTTCGAAGCGCAAACACTGGACTTGCGAGCATTACTTGCCGCCGACCGTGGCCGGCCGATCGAAATATACATGCCACTGGTACTCACCCGGCACCATACCCTCCAGCACAACGGCCGCGCGCCATGCGTCAACCTTGGCAAGTCTGACAGTCTTGTCATAGGTGGAGCGCGGCACCAGACGCAGCGAACTTCCGGATTCCGGAAGATTGACCCATACTGCAGCCGCCTGTTTCAAGGGGCCTTCACCCTTGATTGTCACCGTCAGCAATGGCGCAACAGCACTGCTGACCAGCTGAGCGCTCACACGCTCGCGCTCGCGCCACCACTGGGCCAACTGCCTGCCGGTCGCCAGCCACATCTGCTCACGACGAGCCTTGAGGTGCTTGAAGATTTCCGCCAACTGAAGATCAGTGAGAAGACTCTGGTTGGGTATCCTGATCAGCGACACGCCCCCCATCCTTTCAGACAGATCGAGTTCACCCAGGAAGGTCTGCAGTCCGACTTCAGGATCTCCTTCCTCCATCGCATCTTCAGGCCCGATTTGTGTGCGGGGTAATACGACCATGGCCTTGGCCAGGCTGTCCCGATCCCAACGCGGTGGCGCAAGAAAAGGAAGTCGAGCGTCCGTGGCGCCATTCGATGTCAGGTAGTAGCCGAAAGAGCGCTCGTTGAGCAGCATTTCTGTTGTCTTGTCGTAGGATTCCAAAGGCGCATGAAAGCCGGAATCGGCGGCAATTCGCAGACCCGAATCGTTCGCAACCTTTCGCGCAGCATCGAGTCGCCTGGCCTGCACATCCGAAGGTTGATCCTTGAAACCTTCATACCGATCGCCCAAAAAAGCCAACTCGTGCCCCCTAGCCTGAATCTTCTTCAGCAGGTCTGCTGACTTTGCAGCAACATCGCTCAGCACAAAGTAAGTCGCCCGCCCGCCGGCGTCCTCCACCATCTTTGCAAAGTTGAGATCAACATCTGCGACGACATCGGTGGTATCGATGACCATCATCACTGCATTGCTGTAGGGGTAGGGCCAGGCGGAAACATAGGCAGCAGGCTGGCGCAGCAGCCACATCAGGGCGTTATGGGCTATCGCCTCGAGGAATTTTGGTTCCGCAGACAGAGCGAGCCGCTCAGGGTAAGCAAGAACCACAGAGCGTGACAGTCTTCCCGATGCCTGCACTCGTTCATCAAAAACCATGGCAGCACTGGTTCTATTGGAATCAAAAGTGCGAGCCCAATCCATGACCTGGGCGACTGGATAGCGGCCCTCCAGACGCAGCGGGTGCCAGCCGCTGGCACGTTCAAGCCAGACTCTCAGTCCAGCAGGCAAATGATGGGTCACCGGGCTGTCGCCGTACGGTATCAAATACGTGACGTCTTCATCGGCTTCCGTATTGCCGACGACCCTGACGTTGAGCGCGCTCTCCATGAAATCGAAGCCACGCCATTCCCCGACCTCGCCGCGCACGCCGGTCAGCCATGAGGCCAGAACGCTGCCGCCCTTTCCCCGAAAGTCGATCACAGCCTTCTTTTCCTTGTCTGACAACGCCACGGTCGAAGGCAACAAAAGCACGCCAGGCTGCAACTTCTCCAGTTGTTCGATTGAATTTACCTGACGAAATGGTATTTTGTATTTGCTCAGAAAGACTTCCCAGACACGAATACCGAGTTTGGGGTCAAGTCCACCTTTGGTAAAAAATGCCTGCGTCGTAGGCGAGACATAAAGTAGAACCTCCGGAACAATGGGCGTTGGGGATACAAGGGATCTCTCGAGGGCTGTCGGAAGGCTCAGACCTGAAGCAGCCAGAGTTGGCTTGTTATCACCAGTTGTCTTGCCGAAAAAACCAGCCGGCACAAAATAGCCAGCGGGCGGGTTGGCAGGTGGCCAGGATGAAGTATTTGCCACAATCGGCTCACCAGTTGTCGCCATCTGGGTCCCCGCGCAGGCGGACAGCATTGCAATCACCAAAAACAAGAGGGCTGTTGCGATAAACCAACGCCGTTGAAGCAAATTTGCATGGGAAAGCATCGACGTACTCAATCTGTTGCCATACCTGCCAACGGCGCCCAGCGCCTTCGTGTCACCAGGTTCAAATCGTTTATGATGAAAAAAGTAGAACATGAGACACGATTATGAATGATTCAACTGCCTTTGCGCCAATAACACCGGCCGTTCAGATCGGTATGCGTGGTCTGGTTAATCTGACCAACAACATGATAAGCGGCGGTCTCTATGTTCTTATCGCCGAGACCCCGTCGGCCCGATTTCCAATGCTGGCCGAAAGCCTTGGCATCGCGCTCAAGGAAGGAACGCACTGCACGGTCATTGTTTCTGCAAATCATCCCGATCTGTTCTTACAAAGGGTCGAATCGTTTGACAGCTATATCACGCCGGAATTGATTGTCGCCAATCGGCTGCAGTTGTTTGAAATGCAGGATCAGTTTTCGACCACCATGTTTCGTTTTGGCGCAGAGGGCTTCGTCAGGGAATTGGAGTACTTTGGAATACCTGAAAACAGCTATCTGATTTTTGATCAGGCCGATGAATTACTCAGCCTGCACGATATCTCACAGGCTCTGGATCAAATTGATGTTCTCGGCAAATGGCTGAGCCAGCGGCAGGTGACTGCTCTGCTGGTTTTTTCGCGCGTCACAGAGGCGCACGCCAACACGATCAACGCGCTGATGGACAATTTGACCGGAATTGTCAGGCTGGGGGGAAACCGGGACGGGCTGGAACTCACCTTCGATTACTGGCAGTCGCCAGATGGAACGATAGCCGCCAGAAGTTATCGGCTGTTGACGCTCGACTCCGGGCTCTATGAAGCGACCACCAATATCGCGCCCTCCGAGCAGGGCATGGTCGAAGGCAGCACCGAACTTGCTTCCGAAGAGGAGGACGCCGAGCCCCATTTCTTCTACATGGACCCTGATCTGGGCGTTTGGCCAAGCAATTGACTGGAATCTGGCAACGGGTCGACACCCTGGTCGGAATGATGCACGCGACGCGAATGACACGTTCAGCGACCTCCATTCTGACCTTCCAGGCCGGCACCAATTTGCGGCAACTGGCTGAGACCGTTCACACGCTGCGGCTCAGCCTGGGGCACCGCGCGCATATCGTGGTTCAGGAAAAAGGAGCCTCTCTGCGCTACCAGAACGAGGCCCTGCTGTTGCGGTTGGGCGTGAATCTGGTGATTCACAAGGACGTGCTGACCAGTCGTCTGCCGCTGTTGCTGGAGTCGTTGCGCGGGCAAGTCTTCAACCGTGATGTCGATATCAATTTCGAGGCGGCGCTGGCGAGCGTGACACCGACCCGTTTGCGCGGCTACATTCTTCCGATGCGCTTTACGCGCGAAGTCGATCTGATCCTTGATCGGGCAGAGACGCTCAACATTCCGTGCGCCATGATTATTGGCAGGCCGACAGAGGACTTGACGATGATCGACATTTTGATGCAAATCAATTTGTCTCGTTCGGGCGATCTGATCACTGCCGACAATGAATTCTGCTATTTGTTCCTGAACGCCTGCCCGCAAACGGTCTTGCTGGCGACTTTGGAAAGGCTCCTTGGCAGATCCGTGGAGACTGCCATGAATGACGTCAGATTCCTGATACAGCGCTCAGAAATCAATTCCGAGCTGCTGGCCCTGTCGCGCGCCGCCGATCGGGGCACGCTGCCTGACTATTCCTCCTTGAGTGAATCGATTCCGCCAGCGGAACCGGCGGCAGCTGACAGACCGGAGACGACGTCGATGTTCGCGCAGAGTTCAGTGGCGCAAAAAGTCGCAGCGGTCGAACCAATAGCACAGTTGCTGAGCGCCTGGGCACCGGATGACTCCAAAATGCGCGCGCGGGACGATGCATCGGTCTTGACCACGGACGAAGGCTCTCCCAGAGTCCCGCAGTTCCGACCCGGCCTGGCACCCCCTCCGGTTTTCGGGAAAAAGGCCGCGCCCAGGGCAACCCGGGCCTCTTAGTTCAGGCCATGGCGATGCTCAAGCACGGCGTTGATTCAATTCCATCGCCAGTATCTGTAGCGAAATTTGTGTGCAACAATGATTTAGCAAGCGAAGGAATCTCGCATTCATCATGAAACCAACCCAACGCCCACGGTCCCGCCGAATGTTGTCAGCAAGCCATGTCAAGTCATGGGCGCGGCAGTGTGTGCTCTTGATGGTCTGCCAACTCACACCGCTGTTCGTTGCTGCGCAGTCCGTCAATTCTCCGCCGGGAGGTGGTGGAGGCAGCGTGACAGGCACAGTCGGCGACTTTTTGCAGCTTGCTCCGTTCAAGTACATTCCACCGATCAGCGCAGACGCAGTTGATAGGGCGGCAAAAGCGGAGGCGGCGAAACCCAAGCGGCAACCGGATCAGCAGCGCATCGTAGATCTATCTGCAGCGGGGGATTATCAGGCGGCCGGCACCGAAGGGCTTGCACTGATATCGAAGGAAAAGCTGGATGACGAACTGGTGCTGATCGTGGCCAATAGCCTGGCCTGGACCGGTCGCACGAAGGAAGCGATTCCGACTTACCAGAGTTTGGCTAACGGCAAATTGGCGGACCAGGCTGACGTCGGCGTGGGAAATATCTATCGCTGGAACGGACGCGAGGACGAGGCCTTGCCTCTTTACCAAAAGGCGCTTGCTGCCAATCCGGCCAACGCAGATGCGATGGAAGGAGTGGAGATGGCATCGCGCGAACTCAGCCCCCGCACTCTGTTGAGCTTTGGCAGCGGTCAGGATTCGACCGAGGAACGACGCCGCTCGGCCACGCTCAACCACCGCTGGCGGGACAGCAGTGGAAAGAACATCATGGAGATCGAAACCAGCGCTGTCAAGGATACGATGCCGGGCATCGAGGCCACGCAGCAGGACGTCACCTTCAGATACCAGAGCCTGAATCTGGCATTGAAGCCAAGTTTCGAGCTGAGCCTACCGAACGCGGGCGACAACAGCTTGTACGGCAGTGTTCGAGTCAAGGTTCTTGACGACCAGGTCATACTGGACGGCGGCCGGGTCAACTGGGGACGGATAGCAACGAATCCATACGCCCTGGCATCGCATCTGTCTGCGATGCATGCGGGAATCCGTGCCACCGGCACCTACTCATTCGGCAGCCTGACGGCACGAGTTGATTACTTTGACATCTCGGACGACAACACAGTGGTGACCAGCAGCGTGCATTTGGCTTCTGCCTGGAGACCGCTTGGCAAGAATTTCAGGCCTTTCGCCGGGGTCGAGACTCGAGGCGCCAAGTACAGCACTACGAGTTACTGGTCTCCTGACCAGGGTTCTGGGACAGTTTACGGCGGGCTATTGGGGGAATGGGGCGCCGCCGACTGGAATGTCTACGCATCCGGCCAGGTCGGTTTCCGCATCTACGGCGATGCAGGAACGAGTTGGAGCGCGACGACCGGCGGCAAATTCTGGGTCTCGAGAAACATTGCCTTGAGCGGGA
>JBMOJJ010000202.1:0-6981 GCA_049315845.1 Rhodoferax sp. | reverse complement strand
CGCCCTGCAGGACATTGACCAGCGACCACTGGTCGAGCCGCACGTCAAGCTGTTCCGCAAGATTGTGCGCGTCTGCGATCTCGGCCCGGCGGTGGACGAGGCCTTCGCGGTGGCGCAGCAGGGCGTGCCAGGGCCGGTGTTCATCGAGTGCCCGGTCGACCTGCTGTACGACGAGGCCTCGATCCGCCAGTGGTACGCCGACGCGGCCGGCAAGGGCAGTTCGGTGCCGGACCGGCTGCTGCGCTATTACCTGAACCGCCACGTGAAGAAGATGTTCCACGGCAGCCAGCAGCATGCGGCGCCGCAGGTGCGAGCGGTGGCGGCGCCGCGCGCTTCCGATGCCAGCCTGCAGGCGGCGCTGGCGGCGCTTGCCAAGGCCGAGCGGCCGCTGATGGTGATCGGCAGCCAGGCGCTGGTGCTCTCGCAGGAGTCCGGGCGCCTTGCCGATGCGGTGGCCAGGCTCGGCATACCGGTCTATCTGTCGGGCATGGCGCGCGGTCTGCTGGGTCGCGACCATCCGCTGCAAATGCGCCATCAACGGCGCAATGCGCTGCGCGAAGCCGACTGTGTTTTGCTGGCCGGCGTGCCGTGCGACTTCCGCCTCGACTACGGCAAGCATGTGCGGCGCAACGCCACGCTGATCGCGGCCAACCGCAGCGCCAAGGATGCACGCCTGAACCGCAAACCCGACATCGCCGCGATCGGCGACGCCGGCCTGTTCCTGCAGGCGCTGGCGCAGGCGCAGCCGGCCAGCGGCAACGCGGGTTCGCGCCTGGGCGGATGGGTCGCGCAACTGCGTGCCCGCGATCTCGAGCGCGAAGTCGAGATCGACCAGCAGGCCGGCGCCACAGGCGAATTCGTGAACCCGATCGCGCTGTTCCGGGCGCTCGAGCAGGAGGCCGGCGACAACGCGATGCTGGTGGCGGATGGCGGCGATTTTGTCGCCACCGCGTCCTACGTGATGCACCCGCGCACGCCGCTCAGCTGGCTCGACCCGGGTGCGTTCGGCACGCTCGGCGTCGGCGCCGGCTTCGCTCTCGGCGCGGCGCTCGCCAACCCGGCCAGCGAGGTCTGGATCATCTTTGGCGACGGCGCCTGCGGTTACGGCCTGGTCGAGTTCGACAGCTTCGTGCGCCACGGCATCCCGGTGATCGCGCTGGTCGGCAACGACGCCGGCTGGACCCAGATCGCGCGCGAGCAGGTCAAGATGCTGCATGACGATGTCGCCACCGTGCTGGCCCGCACCAACTACCATGAAGTCGCAGCCGGCTTTGGCGCCGAAGGCATCCTGGTCAAGACCATGGCCGAGGTTCCCGCCGCGCTGAAGCGCGCCCGCGAACTGGCCAAGAGCGGCAAGCCGGTGTTAGTCAATGTCTGGCTTGACAAGACCGAGTTCCGCGAAGGCTCGCTGTCGATGTAGGTCACGTTGGGGTGGGAGTTGCGGAGCCTGTTGAGGCCTGTTGTCAGGCGGATAACTGCAATCGCTGAAGTGCTGTATTCGGGCTTCGCAGCGGGAGCGGTGATACAGGTCGCGACTGCGAATGGCTCTTGACGACCAGGACCGGAAGTAGAGCCCTGTTCTCTATAGCGGTCGTAGACCGAACACAATAGTCAAAAGCGGTCACCCATAGGCAACAAATCAATAGCTGAGTCTCTCCGCCTTCGGGTTCCAAAAGGTGGCGTTTGGTTGCTAGCCCTGTACTTGGGAAAATCAAAATAGTCCACGCGAACGAGCGCAATCAAAGCCGTGTGTCGGTTCTCTCCACATGGGCACAAACGGTTCGACAGATCTCAAGCACCCGTTCGTCAATGACGCGGTAAAAAATCTGAATACCGTGGCGGCGTTTTCCCAGAATCTTTGCCCGGTGCAGCGTGCTCAAGTGTTGGGACATATTGGGCTGGGTGGTGGCTATCCTGCTCAAGAGATAGCTCACGTTTTGCTCGCCGTCGCAAAGACACGCAAGGATCTTCAGCCGCATGGCGGCCGACATGACTTTGAACAGCTCGGCTGCTGACGCAAATACTTCGTCGGACCGGTCCAGGCCGTGCAGCGCTTTTTTGAGCGAGCGCTTTGCCATGCCTGTACCGATACTTCAGCTGCGGCGCTGGCGCGCCAGCGCCAGGCGCTGCACCACGGAGATTAGCCGGTCCACTTCCTCGCAAGTGTTGTAGAACGCCAGTGATGGCCGTACTGTGGCCTCCAGCCCCATGCGGCGCAAGATCGGCTGCGCGCAATGGTGTCCGGTGCGCACGGCAATGCCTTCTTCGTTGAGTGCCTTGCCGACTTCTTCGGTGCTGTAGCCATCGAGTACAAAGGACAGCACGCTGGCCTTATCTGCCGCCGTGCCCACCAGGCGCACGCCAGGAATCGGTTTGAGGTGGTGCGTGGCGTAGGCCAGCAGGTCGTGCTCGTAGCGGCCGATGTTCTCGATGCCGATGCGATGGATGTAGTCGATGGCCGCGCCCAGACCCACCGCGTCAGCGATGTTGCCGGTGCCGGCTTCGAACTTGTTCGGAATCGGTTGGTACACGGTCTTCTCAAAAGTCACGTCGGCAATCATGTTGCCGCCACCCTGCCAGGGCGGCATGTCTTCGAGCCGTTCGCGCTTACCCCACAAGACGCCGATGCCGGTCGGGCCAAACAGCTTGTGACCGGAAAAGACAAAGAAGTCGGCGCCGATGTCCTGCACGTCAACGCGCATGTGGCTCACCGATTGCGCGCCGTCCACAAACGCCACGGCGCCAGCGCGGTGCGCCATCTCCACAATCTTCTTGACCGGGACGACTGTGCCCAGCGCGTTCGAGACCTGCGTCACGGCCACGATTTTGGTGCGGTCGTTCAGCAGCTTGGCGTATTCGTCCAGCAGTACCTGGCCCGAATCGTCCACCGGAATGACGCGTAACTTCGCACCCTTCTCGGATGCCAGTTGCTGCCACGGAACGATGTTGGCGTGGTGTTCCAAGTGGCTGACGATGATCTCATCGTCCTTGCCCACGTGTTGGGCGCCCCAGCTCTTGGCCACCAGGTTGATGGCTTCGGTGGTGCCGCGCACAAAAATCACCTCGTTCACGTCGGGTGCATTGAGAAACTGGCGCACCTTCTCGCGCGCACCCTCGTAGGCGTCGGTGGCGCGCGCCGCCAGCTCGTGCGCGGCGCGGTGGATGTTGGAGTTCTCATGCGCGTAAAAGTACGACAGGCGGTCGATCACCGCCTGTGGCTTTTGCGTTGTGGCGGCGTTGTCAAACCAGACGATTTGGCGACCGTTAACGCGTTCCTGCAGGATCGGGAAATCGCGCCGGATGGCGTTGACGTCAAACGGTGGACGCGCGTCCGAACCGGCCAAGGGGGCGCTGCTGGCGTGCGGCGCCGCTTTGGCGGGCGTTACATAGCCGCTGGGCAAGACCACGGAATCGACAAAGTAGTACTTGGGCTCGGACGAAATTACACCGGCTGGCGCTGGCGCAGCAGTTGGCGCGCTCGGTGCCGCTGCGCTCGCAATCCGGGACGGCGGCGTGGTGTCGGCGAAGTAGTCCGCCACCGGTGCGTTCACCGGCAATGCAGCCGCTGACGGGTAGCCAAAACTGTTGCTCACGAAGTAGAAAGGCGAAGGTGTTCCCGCCGTCGCGGGCAGTGGTGCCCCGGCGCCGGCCGCTTCAGGAACACCGAGCGCACCGCTGCCAAAGCGTGGCTCATACGCCGGCAACTCGCTCACCAGCCGGTCGGGCAGACCGTTGCCAGCCGTGGCATGCGGTAGCAGCGCGGGCGCACGGTGCGCGAGAGAAGCATGGCTGGTGGGCGAGGCCGGAATCAGATTCTGGCCGGGCACCAGTCCTTGTGGAATGGGCGTGCCCGGAACGCCCGGACCCAGACCGGACGCGCTGGAAAGCGGTGAGCCGGCCGGCGCCATGTTGATGGGTGCCTGCACGCCTGCCGTGCGCAATTGCTCGCCAGGCAAAGCCGAGAACATGGCAGAGGCCATGCGCGCGAGCGAGTCAACGTCGATCGGTGGCTGCGCCCCGCTGGAGGGGAGTAAACCGGAAGTCATGGTTACGGTTTACTTGTAGGTGTCGGCGTAATCGTGGTACTTGCCCACTTCAATATCGTCCAGAATGGCCAGCGCATCGGGTGTGAGCACGGCCAGCGAGCAGTACAGAGAGATCAGGTAGCTCGAGATGGCCTGGTCATTGATCCCCATGAAGCGCACCGACAAACCCGGGCTTTGCTCGCCGGGCAAGCCGGGCTGGAACAGGCCCACCACACCCTGGCGCTTGTCGCCCACGCGCAGCAGCAGAATCTTGCTCTTGCCGTCAGCGACGTGGATCTTGTCGCTGGGGATCAGTGGCACACCGCGCCAGGTGATGAACTGCGAACCAAACAGGCTCACCGTGGGCGGTGGCGTGCCGCGGCGCGTGGCTTCGCGGCCAAAAGCTGCGATGGCCAACGGGTGCGCCAGGAAGAAGGCGGGCTCTTTCCAGACCTTGGTGAGCAACTCGTCCAGATCGTCGGGCGTGGGCGCGCCGGTCAGGGGGAAGATGCGTTGCTCGTCCGTCACTTGCGACAGCAATCCGTAGTCCGGGTTGTTGATGAGTTCGCTTTCCTGGTTTTCCTTGATCGTTTCGATGGTCAGGCGCAGCTGCTCCTTGATCTGGTCGTGCGGGCTGCTGTACAGATCGGAGACGCGGGTGTGCACGTCAAGAATGGTGCTGACCGCGTTGAGGAAAAACTCGCGCGGCTTTTCGTCGTAGTTGACGAAGGTGCGTGGCAGCTGGTTTTCTGTCTGGCGTGCGGTGCAGGTGACCTTGATGGACTCGGGGTTCTTGACCTGATTAAGGCGGAAGATGCCGGCCTCGACCGGAACCCATTGCAGCAAGTGCGTCAACCAGCGCGGCGAGATGGTCGAGAGTTGCGCCGTGGTCTTGGTTGCGTTGGCCAGTTGGCGTGCCGCGCTGTCGCCCAGTGTGGTTGGGGCGGGATGTACTTTTGTCATGGTGAACCTGTTGGGAGGATGGTTGAAGAATGGGGTGAATTGTCTGGGGGTCAAAGCCGTCGATCAACAGGCTATAGACGTCAATGCGATGCCGTACACATGGCGTTTCTGCACAATGCGCTCAGTGTGCGAGAGCAGATGGCTGGGGCGGGAATTGAGCGCCTGCGCCAGTTTCTCGAGCGTCAGCAACGAAGCGATGGCCTCGCCGCGCTCGAGTTCGCCAATATAGGAGCGGTTCAGGTTGGCGCGCTCGGCCAATCGCTCTTGCGACAAGCCCTCACGCCCACGTAGCTGGCGGACGGCCAGGCCAAAGCTGCTGATCAGCGGGCTCACAGTGGTACTGCTTTGCATGCTGGGCTCAAGCCTTCCCGGCTTCATGGCGCGACTGGGCCTGCGTGATATGCGCGCCGGCTGCCAGGTCGTGCGTCAGCCAGACGTTGCCGCCTACGCTGGCGCCGCGCCCGAGCGTGACGCGGCCCAGTACCGTGGCGCCGGCGTAGATCACGACCTCGTCTTCCAAAACGGGATGGCGCGGCAGCCCCTTGAGCGGATTGCCGGCCGCATCGGTCGGGAAGCTTTTGGCGCCGAGCGTTACGGCCTGGTAGATGCGCACGCGTTTGCCGATGATGGCGGTCTCTCCGATCACGACACCGGTGCCATGGTCAATGAAAAAACCCTCGTCGATGCTGGCGCCGGGATGGATGTCAATGCCGGTTTGGCCGTGCGCCAATTCGGCCACGATGCGCGCCAGCAGCGGCACGCCGAGTTCGTACAGGCGGTGAGCCACGCGGTGGTGAATCATGGCCTGAATGCCGGGGTAGCACAGCAGCACTTCATCGACGCTGCGCGCCGCCGGGTCGCCCGCAAACGCTGCGATCACATCGCTGTCAAGTAGGGCACGGATGCGCGGCAGCGAGAGCGAGAAGTCGCTCACGATCTGAATCGCGCGCGTTTCGAGTGCTGCGCTGTCAGCAGCCTCCAGATGCCGTGCTTCATGGCGCAGTTCCAGTTGCACTTGGGTCAGCAAGGCGTGCAGCAAAGTGTCCAGGGTGTGGCCGACGTAGAAATCCTCGCTCTCCTGACGCAGGTCGGGCGGGCCCAATCGCATCGGAAAGAGGACACCGCGCAGACCGTCGATGATCTGGGCCAGCGCCTCGATTGAGGGCAGCTCACGCCCGCCCGGTTCGGTCGAGCGTTTTTGCGATTCGCGCCATTGCTGACGCACCTGCGCCAGTTCCGACACCACACGCGTCAGGTCAAACAGCGGCGCCTGTGCCGTCGCGGGCCGCAGCCTGACAACCCTCATAACGGAGCCTCCACGCTCGGCACTGTCGTGTCCTCGCTGCCCCCCGAGGGGGCGTTCGCTTGCTTGGGGCGGCCCAGCGCGGCGCTCATGCGGCAACGGCCGCGCCGCTGGCGTCAAAGACACCTTCAAACAGCACCGAGCTCAGGTAGCGCTCACCCGAGTCGGGCAGAATCACAACGATAGTCTTGCCGGCATTTTCCGTCCGCTTGGCCAAGCGCACCGCCACCGCTGCAGCGGCACCGCAGGAAATACCACTCAATATGCCTTCCTCGCGTGCCAGCCGTCGGGCAAACTCCACCGCTTCTTCGTTCGTCACCTGTTCGATCTGATCGACCAGTGAGAGGTCGAGCACATCGGGCACGAAGCCGGCACCGATGCCCTGGATCTTGTGGGGGCCGGGCTTGACTTCCTCGCCGGCGCGCGTCTGCGTCAGCACCGGGCTGGCCGTGGGTTCTACTGCGACCGACGTGATGGCACGCCCCTTGGTCTTCTTGATGTAACGCGACACGCCGGTGATGGTGCCGCCAGTGCCGACACCCGAGACCAGGATGTCGATCTTGCCAAATGTGTCTTCCCAGATTTCCGGTCCGGTGGTGGACTCGTGAATCGCCGGGTTGGCCGGGTTCTTGAACTGTTGCAGCAGCACGTACTTGGGGTCGCTCGCGGCAATCTCTTCGGCCTTGGCGA
>JBMOJJ010000201.1:0-6992 GCA_049315845.1 Rhodoferax sp. | reverse complement strand
GTTGATCTGACGACACGCAAGCTGACCGGTATGGAGGCGCTGGTCCGCTGGCGCCATCCGCAGCGCGGAATGGTGTCCCCGGTCGAGTTCATCCCGGTGGCCGAGGCTATCGGCCTGATTGGCCGATTGGGTGGCTATGTGCTGCGCACCGCCTGTGCCGAGTTTGCGTTGCTGAGTTCGCAGCACGGGACTTTTGCACCGCAGTCGCTATCGGTGAACCTGTCGCGCGCACAGTTGCGCGAGCCTTCGCTGGTGGCCGACATCCAGGACGCCTTGCGCGCCCACGGGCTGGACGCTGCGCAGCTGCAGCTGGAGATCACCGAGAGCCTGGCGGCGCAGGACGAGTCGGTGCAGACGAAGCTGGGTGAGATCAAGGCGCTGGGCGTGACGCTGGCGCTGGATGACTTCGGCACCGGTTACTCCTCGTTGTCCTGCCTGCATGAGCTGCCGATCGACACGGTGAAGATCGACCGTGCCTTTGTCAGCATGGCGCAGACCAGCGACTACCACCGGGTGCTGATCGAGGCCACCATCCTGGTGGCTGAAACGCTGGGAATGAACACGGTGGCCGAAGGTATCGAGACGGTCGGGCAGGCCGATCTGATGCTGGCGCTGGGCTGCGGCAAGGGTCAGGGTTATCTGTTCAGCGCGCCACTGGACCATGCGGCTTTTTCCGCCTGGATCGAGGCCGGCACCGCCGTGACCTGACGGGCGGGCTGCCGCTGCTGCAGGCGTTTCGGGTCGGCTACACTGCGCACATGTTCATTCACCGCATCAGCATCACAGGTTGCAGCGACCGGGGAGCCTGGCCCTGGCGTCCGCGCACTGCCCTGCCTGCCTGCGGCGCGCCCCAGCCTCTCTGAACCGGCTGTGGGGCCCCTCGCAGGCCTGCACTGCGGATTGGCACCGGCCCCCCGGAATCCCCTTGCGAAACCGTCCCCCGTCCGGGGCATCCTGCATGAACATGGCCACTGCCCGCAGGCGGAGCGGTGGTGAATCGAAAGGCCCAAGCCGTGATCACCGAACTTGAATTCAAGAGCCTTGCCGCCCAGGGCTTCAACCGGATCCCGCTGATGGCGGAGGCGTTTGCCGACCTCGAAACCCCCTTGTCCCTGTACCTGAAGCTGGCTTTCTCGAAGGGCGGCGGGGCCTATAGCTTCCTGCTGGAGTCGGTGGTGGGCGGAGAACGTTTTGGCCGCTACAGTTTCATCGGACTGCCGGCGCGCACGCTGCTGCGGGCGCGGGGCTTCGGGCCCGATGCCACGACCGAAGTCGTGACCGACGGTGAGGTGACCGAGGTGAACCACGACAACCCGCTGGATTTTGTGGCCTGTTACCAGCAGCGTTTCAAGGTGGCGTTGCGTCCTGGGCTGCCGCGGTTCTGCGGTGGCCTGGCGGGTTATTTCGGCTACGACACGGTGCGCCATATCGAGAAGAAGCTGGTCGCCTCCTGCCCGCCCGACACCCTGGGCTGCCCCGACATCCTGCTGCTGCAATGCGAAGAGCTGGCCGTGATCGACAACCTGTCTGGCAAGCTGTATCTGATCGTCTACGCCGATCCGGCCCAGCCCGAGGCGTACAGCAATGCCAAGAAGCGGCTCAGAGACCTCAAGGAGCAGCTCAAATACTCGGTCAGCGCGCCGGTCGTCAAGCCCACCCAGACCTACCCGGCCGAGCGGGAGTTCGCCAAGGCCGATTACCTCGCTGCGGTGGAGCGCGCCAAGCGCCTGATCGAGGCGGGCGACTTCATGCAGGTGCAGGTGGGCCAGCGCATCAAGAAGCGCTACACCGAGTCGCCGCTGAGCCTGTACCGGGCGCTGCGTTCGCTCAATCCCAGCCCCTATATGTACTACTACCACTTCGGCGACTTCCATGTCGTCGGCGCTTCACCCGAGATCCTGGTGCGTCAGGAACAGGTGCCGTGCGCGCTTGCCGAAGCGACGGGCCAAAGCGCCGCTGCGTCCGGCGCGGCGCACGAAGTGGCAAGCGCGGGCGCCATGTTCGAGCAGAAGATCACGATACGGCCTCTGGCCGGCACGCGCCCCAGGGGCGCCACGGCGGAAAAGGACAAGGCGGCCGAGGCGGAGTTGCTCGCGGATCCGAAAGAGCGCGCCGAGCATGTGATGTTGATCGACCTGGCGCGCAACGACATCGGGCGCATCGCCAGGATTGGAAGCGTCAAGGTGACCGAGGCGTTCAGCGTCGAACGCTACAGCCATGTGATGCACATCGTCAGCAATGTCGAGGGGATCCTCAATCAGGGCATGACCAGCATGGACGTGCTGAAGGCGACGTTCCCGGCCGGTACGCTGACCGGCGCGCCCAAGGTGCACGCGATGGAAGTGATCGACCAGCTCGAGCCGAGCAAGCGGGGTCTCTATGGCGGCGCCTGCGGCTACCTGAGTTACGCTGGCGACATGGACGTGGCCATTGCCATTCGCACCGGGGTCATCAAGGATCAAACGCTGTACGTGCAGGCGGCGGCCGGTGTGGTGGCCGACTCGGTGCCCGAACTCGAGTGGCGCGAGACCGAAGCCAAGGCGCGCGCGCTGCTGCGGGCCAGCGAACTGGTCGAAGAAGGGCTGGAGTAGACCATGAACGAGAAAATCAGAGTTCTGATGATCGACAACTACGACAGTTTTACCTACAACATCGTCCAGTACCTGGGCGAGCTGGGGGCTGCGGTCGAGGTCTGCCGCAATGACGAAATCACGCTGGACGAGATCGACGCGCGGCTCAAGGCCGGAAAACTTGACCGGCTGGTGATTTCGCCCGGCCCCTGCTCGCCTGCTGAGGCCGGTATTTCGGTGGCGGCGATCCAGCGCTTTGCCGGAAAGCTGCCGATCCTAGGCGTCTGTCTGGGTCATCAGGCGATTGGTGCGGCGTTCGGGGCCAAGATCGTGCGCTCGCAGCAGCTGATGCATGGCAAGACCAGTGTCATCAGCACGACGCAGGAAGGTGTTTTTGCCGGGCTTCCGGCGCAGTTCACCGTCAACCGCTACCATTCGCTCGCCATCGACCGTCAAAGCTGTCCGCCCTGCTTGAAGGTGACGGCGCGCACCGAGGATGGTGAAATCATGGGTGTCAAGCACAGCACGCTGGACATCGAGGGCGTGCAGTTTCACCCGGAGAGCATATTGACCGAGCACGGCCACGCGATGCTGGCAAACTTCCTGAAAGTCAACCGATCATGAATATCGATCTGCGCAGTGATACGGTCACGCA
The DNA here is from genome assembly GCA_049315845.1 of Rhodoferax sp. Lineage (GTDB taxonomy): Bacteria > Pseudomonadota > Gammaproteobacteria > Burkholderiales > Burkholderiaceae_C > Rhodoferax. The sequence continues at coordinate 3,767 of JBMOJJ010000201.1, read as the reverse complement.
GCCGACGCCCGCCATGCGCGCCGCCATGATGGCTGCACCGCTCGGTGATGACGTCTATGGCGACGATCCGAGCGTGAACGCGCTGCAGGAAAAGATCGCGGCGCTGCTGGGCTTCGAAGCGGCCTTGTTCATGCCCACCGGGACGCACAGCAATCTGTGCGGCATTCTGTCGCACTGCCAGCGCGGCGACGAGTACATCGTCGGCCAGATGGCGCATTGCTATCGCTGGGAGGGTGGCGGCGCCGCGGTCTTTGGCAGCGTGCAGCCGCAGCCATTGAATCACCAGAGCGATGGCACTTTGCTGCTGGCCGACATCGAGACCGCGATCAAGCCGGACGACGCGCACTTTGCCCGAACCCGCTTGCTGGCGCTGGAAAACACCTTCGGCGGCAAGTTGCTCCCCATGGACTATGTGCAGCAAGCCACCGAACTGGCCAGAAGCAGAGGACTGGCACGGCACCTGGATGGCGCCCGCCTGTTCAACGCCGCGGTCGCGCAGGCGGAACTGGTTGAGGGCAAGGCGGGCGCCGCCGGGCCGCCCCAAGGCGACCGTGGGGGCCAAATCATTCATGAGGCGCGCCGCATTGCGCAGTGCTTTGACAGTGTCTCGGTCTGCTTCAGCAAGGGCCTGGGTGCGCCGGTTGGGTCGGCCCTATGCGGCAGTCGCGAGTTTCTTGCCCGCGCGCACCGCATCCGCAAGATGGCCGGCGGCGGCATGCGCCAGTCGGGTCTGCTGGCGGCGGCAGCATCCCACGCGCTGGATCATCACGTCGAGCGACTGGCGCACGACCACGCGCTGGCCCGACGGCTGGCGCTGGGCCTGGGCGCGCTCGACGGACTGCTTGTAGAGCCGGCGCAGACCAATATTCTCTTTGTCGATCTGGCAGGCAAGGCGCGGGCGCGAGCGGCGGAATTGCTCCCCTACCTGGCCGCGCGCGGCGTGCTGGCCAGCGGTTTGTACCGTCTGCGGTTTGTCACGCATCTGGGCGTGGATGAGGCGGGCATTGACCACGCGCTGGCTGTCATGCGCGATTTTCTTGCTGCCTGATCCGCAACAGAGCCTTATCGGAATATTTTTGCAAGGATGAACATGCCCAACAGCAACAAGATCAACCCGCAGGAAGCGCTGCTTCGCACCATCGAGCACCGGGAAATTTTCCACGACGAAATGCTGCACATCGTGCGCCGGATCATGAGCGGAGAGTTGTCACCGGTCATGATGGCCGCGCTGATCACCGGGCTGCGCGTGAAAAAGGAAACCATCGGCGAAATCACCGCGGCTGCGCAGGTGATGCGCGAGTTTTCCACCAAGGTCCACGTGGCTGACAGAACCCACCTGGTCGATATCGTGGGCACTGGCGGCGATGGCTCGAGCACCTTCAATATCTCGACCTGCGCCATGTTTGTGGCCGCCGCAGCCGGGGCCAAGGTGAGCAAGCACGGTGGCCGGGGCGTCAGCAGCAAGAGCGGCAGCGCCGACGTGATGGAGTCGCTGGGGGTCAACATCAACCTGAGCCCGCAGGCCATCGCCAGTTGCATTGCCGAGGTGGGGGTCGGTTTCATGTTCGCGCCGAATCACCATCCGGCCATGAAGAACGTGGCTCCGGTGCGCAAGGAACTTGGCATCAAGACGATCTTCAATCTGCTCGGGCCGCTGACCAATCCGGCCGATGCACCGAATATGTTGATGGGCGTGTTTCATTCGGATCTGGTGGGTATCCAGGTGCGGGCGCTGCAGCGCCTGGGCGCCGAGCATGCGGTGGTGGTCTATGGCAAGGACGGCATGGACGAGGTCAGCCTCGGTGCCGCGACGCTGGTGGGAGAACTCAGGAACGGTGAGATCACCGAGTACGAGATCCACCCGGAGGATTTCGGCATGCTGATGGCCAGCAACCGGGCGCTCAAGGTCGAGACGCCCGAGCAGTCGATGGCGATGCTGGTGGACGTGCTGGACAACGTGCCTGGCGCCGCCAAGGATATCGTGGTCCTGAATGCGGGCGTCGCGCTGTATGCGGCCAATGTCGTGGGTTCGATGGCCGAGGGCATACAACTGGCGCGGGCGGCGATCGAGTCGGGAGCGGCGCGAACGAAGCTGACGCAACTGGTTGAATTTACCAATCGGGTTCAGGGTGAAGCCAGATGACCGATATCCTGACCCGAATTGTTGCCGTCAAACGCGACGAAGTCGCGGCAGCCGTCCAGCGCAAGTCGCTGGCGGCGATGCGCGCCGACGCCGAGTCCCGGGTTCTGACGCGGGACTTCCTGGCCGCCATGCGCGCCAGAATTGCGGCCGGGCGACCTGCGGTGATTGCCGAAATCAAGAAGGCAAGCCCCTCCAAAGGCCTGCTGCGCGAGGATTTCATTGCGGCCGACATTGCACAGACCTATGCGGAACATGGTGCTGCCTGTTTGTCGGTGCTCACTGACAAACAGTTTTTCCAGGGTTCGATCGACTATCTCAAGCAGGCACGGGCGTCTTGCCAGCTGCCGGTGATCCGCAAGGACTTCATGATTGACGCCTACCAGATTTATGAATCCCGCGCGATGGGGGCCGACGCCGTATTGCTGATTGCCGCGATTCTGGATGACGGGCAATTGAAGGATCTGGAGGCGATCGCCCACAGCCTGGACATGGCGGTACTGGTGGAAGTGCATGACGCGGGCGAATTGCTGCGCGCACTGCAACTGAAAACGCCGTTGATCGGCATCAACAACCGCAATCTCAAGACCTTTGAGGTGTCACTGGACACCACGCTGACGCTGATGCGGGAGGTTCCTACCGGGCGGCTGCTGGTGTCCGAGAGCGGAATCCACAGCCGCGACGACGTGCTGCGTCTGGGCGCAGCCGGCGTCAATGCGTTCCTGGTCGGCGAAGCCTTCATGCGTGCGCCCGATCCGGGCGAAGCGCTCGCTGCACTGTTCGGCTGAGGCATGGTCGGGACGAGCACGCCGCAGCCGGCAGTGGACCAGTTGGTGGCGGCCGACCCTAGCGCCTGGCCGGTGGCGCCAGGCTGGCAGCCGCTGGCGGCGGACTTCTTTCAGTCCGAGGTGGGACGCGGCCTGCTCGACTTCCTGCGGCAGCGTCTGCAAGCCGGCGCGGTGGTGTTTCCGCCACAGCCGCTGCGGGCGCTCGAACTGACGGCGCCCGAATCGGTGCGGGTGGTGATTCTGGGGCAGGACCCGTACCACGGGCGCGGGCAGGCTGAAGGTCTGGCATTTTCCGTTGCGCCGGGCGTGAAGCTGCCGCCTTCGCTGCGAAACATCTTCACGGAACTGCAGCGCGACCTGGGCACGCCGTTCCCGCCCTTTCCAGAGCCGGGCGGCAGTCTGATGCGCTGGGCGCGCCAGGGCGTGCTGCTGCTCAACACCTGCCTGACGGTGGAGGAAGGCCAGCCCGCCAGCCATTCGGGGCGAGGCTGGGAACGGTTGACCGACGCCGTGATTCGCAAGGTTTCCCTCGACGGCGCGCCCGCGGTGTTCCTGCTGTGGGGCGCACACGCGCAGGGCAAGCGAGCGCTGATCGATGCGTCACGCCATCTGGTGCTGACGGCCAACCATCCGTCGCCGTTTTCCGCCCTGCGCCCGCCGCTGCCTTTCATCGGCTGTGGACATTTCTCCAAAGCGCGGGCCTGGCGCGAGCAGCACAGGGCCGCAACAGGTTAAACGGCTCGCATCCGGCTGTCGTTTGGGACAAGTCGCGACGTATTTGTCGTCGCACACGGACAGCGGTCGAAGTTCGTGGCATAATGTACGGCTCACTATAGGAG
>JBMOJJ010000200.1:0-7022 GCA_049315845.1 Rhodoferax sp. | reverse complement strand
CGTTGTAATTCTTGATATTCAAGCCGCAATCAAAGCCTTCCTTGACTTCCTTGGCATCGTCCTTGAAACGCTTGAGCGAGTCGAGCTCCCCGGTAAAGATGACCACGTTGTCACGCAGCAGCCGAAGTCGCGAAGTGCGCCTGACCAGACCGGAGGTGACCATGCAACCGGCGATGGAGCCAATCTTGCTGACCTTGAAGACCTGTCGAATCTCGGCGGTACCGATGACTTCCTCTTTCTTGTCCGGCGTCAACATGCCCGACATTGCGAGCTTGAGCTCATCGACGGCGTCGTAAATGATGTCGTAGTAGCGGATATCGACCCCGTTGCTCTCGGCCAGTTTGCGGGCACCGGCGTCGGCGCGGGTGTTGAACCCGATGATGACGGCCTTGGCGGCGATTGCCAGATTCACATCGGATTCACTGATCGCGCCAACCGCGGTGTAGACCATCTGAACCTTGACCTCGTCGGTGGAGAGTTTCTGCAGCGACTGCGCCAACGCTTCCTGCGAACCCTGCACATCGGCCTTGACAATGATGGGAACCATCTTGACCTCGCCCGCCGCCATGTCGGTAAACATGTTCTCTAGCTTGGCCGCCTGCTGCTTGGCCAGCTTGGTGTGACGGAACTTGCCGGCCCGGTAGGTGGCTATTTCGCGCGCACGGCGTTCGTCCGCCATGACCATGAAGTCGTCACCCGCCTGCGGCACTTCGGTCAAGCCCTGAATCTCGACCGGAATCGAAGGACCGGCGCTCTTGATACTCTTGCCGTTTTCGTCCAGCATAGCCCGAACCCGTCCATAGGTCGAACCCGCCAGCACGACGTCGCCGGTTTTGAGCGTGCCGGACTGAACCAGAACGGTTGCGACCGGGCCGCGCCCCTTGTCGAGTTGCGCCTCGATCACCAGGCCCTTGGCCATCGCATCGACAGGCGCCCGCAGTTCCAGCACCTCGGCCTGCAAAAGAACCTGTTCCAGCAGCGCATCAACGCCCTGCCCGGTCTTCGCTGACACCGATATGAAGGGGGAGTCGCCACCAAACTCTTCGGGCACCACCTCCTCCACCACCAACTCATTCTTGACGCGTTCCGGATTGGCATCGGGCTTGTCGATCTTGTTGATCGCAACCACGATCGGCACCCCGGCCGCCCTTGCGTGCTTGATGGCCTCTTTGGTCTGCGGCATCACACCGTCATCGGCCGCCACCACCAGGATGACGATGTCGGTCGCCTTGGCGCCACGCGCCCGCATGGCTGTGAAAGCCTCGTGACCGGGAGTATCCAGAAAGGAGATCATGCCGCGCGGTGTTTCCACGTGGTAGGCACCAATATGCTGGGTAATGCCACCGGCTTCACCGGATGCCACTTTGGCCCGCCGGATGTAATCGAGCAAGGAAGTCTTGCCATGGTCCACGTGGCCCATCACGGTCACCACCGGTGCGCGCGGCAGGGACTCGGACTGTTGCCGCGAGACCTCGTCATCGGTGAAGGCTTCTGGATCGTCCAGCGCCGCAACCACCGCCTTGTGGCCCATTTCTTCCACCAGGATCATCGCCGTGTCCTGATCCAGTGGCTGATTGATCGTGACCATCTGGCCGAGCTTCATCAGTTGCTTGATGACCTCGGAAGCCTTGACCGCCATCTTGTGCGCCAGTTCCGCCACGGTGATGGTTTCCGGCACGTGAACCTCGATGACACGCATCTCGACCGGCGCCGCCGGCGCATGGTGGTCATCGCGGTCTCTGTCGTTGCTGCCGCGCTTGCCGCGCGGACCGGTGCGCCAATTGTTGGCACGCCCGGGGCCCCCCGCACCGACGGCGCCGCGGGTCGGTATGGCTTTCTTCTTGGCGGGATCACCCGCCCAGCTGCTGGACAGCTCGGCCGATTTGACTTCTTTGCCGGCTCCCGCAGCAGTACCAGTTGCCGGCGTCGCGGCGGCGCCCGGTCGAGCCGGTTTCGCCGGCACAGCTCCTGCGGCCGGCTTGTGCAGGGTCCCCTTGATGCTGGCGGCCTTGGCGGCGTCAAGCGCGCCAGGTTTGCCGGCAAGCTTGCTTTCTTCCACCTTCTTCGGCGGTGGTTTCTTGGCGGGCGCCGACATCATCAACCGGATCGCCGCAGCTTCCGCCTCTGCGACTCGCCTGCGCCCGGCGAGGTCATCGGCGCGCGCCACTTCCTCGGCAGCCTGGGTTATTGAATCAGCCACGGCCTTCGCCCGCGCCAGCTCAAGCAACTTGCTTGCCGCCTGCGCCTTCTCGGCGACTTCCGCGACCTTTGCCGCGGCTTTGTCGATCGCATCCTGTCCTTCAGGCTCCGCAATCTTGAGCTTGCCACTTTCCAGCACAGCCTGGGCGGCCACCTCTTGCGCCGCCTTCTCCGAAGCCAGCGCGGCGGCTTCCCGTGCGCTTGCCTCCTGCTCTTCACGCAGACGCCGGCGCTCAGCCAGTTCCTGCTCCTGGCGGCGGATCAGTTCCGCCTGTCGGCTCGCCTGCTCCTCGCGGCGCGCCAGTTCGGCGTTGTCAAGCAAGGGCACCGGCTCAACCAAATGCTCGACCTCGGGCGCCTCGGCCGGCACATCGACACCATCCTCGCGACGGACAAAGGTCCGCTTCTTGCGCACCTCAACCTGGATCGTGCGGGCCTTTCCGGTCGCATCTGCCTGCTTGATTTCACTGGTCGACTTTTTCACCAGCGTTATCTTCTTGCGCTCTGAGCCTGCCGCTCCATGGGTGGACTGCAAATAAGCCAGCAAACGCTGCTTGTCAGCGTCGTTGAGCTTATCCGAAGCGGCCAACTTGGCCACTCCCGCTGACTTCAACTGCTCAAGCAGTGTCTCGGTTGATTTCTTGAGTTCACTTGCAAACTCGGCGACGGTCGTACTGGACATTTGTTTTGTAACCTATTAGTTCGGCATACCAAGCCCTGCGGGCAATGGGCAGCCATCACTGAAAATATGATTTCATGGCATTTGCTTTATGCTTGTGGGGAGGCTTCATTGGCAAACCAATGTTCGCGGGCTTTCATGATCAGGATCCTGGCGTCATCCGCAGACTGACCTGTGATGTCAGTGAGTTCGTCGACGGCGAGGTCGGCAAGGTCATCGCGGGTATGAATGCCGGCATCCGAAAGCTTCTTGATCAGTTCGGGGTTCAGGCCTTCAAGGTCACGCAAATCAAGCGAGACTTCCTGCGCGCTCTCCTCCAGCGCGATCTCCATGGTCAGCAGAGCGTCCTTGGCCCGTGTGCGCAGTTCGTTGACCGTATCCTCGTCAAAGCTCTCGATCTCAAGCATTTCTTCAAGAGGAACATAAGCCACCTGCTCCAGACTGGTAAAGCCCTCGGCAATCAGCAGATCGGCGATTTCTTCATCGACATCGAGCTTTTCCATGAACAACTTGCGACCTGAATCGGTCTCGCTGGCCTGCTTTTGCGCTGACTCGGCGGCGTCAAGTATATTGATCTTCCAGCCGGTCAATTCCGAAGCCAGGCGCACATTCTGCCCGCCACGACCAATCGCGATCGCGAGGTTTTCCTCATCGACAACGACATCCATCGCATGGCGTTCCTCGTCCACCACGATGGACATGACATTGGCCGGGGCCAGAGCGCCAATCACGAACTGCGCCGGATCTTCGCTCCAAAGCACAATATCGACGCGTTCACCGGCCAACTCGTTGGTTACCCCATTGACCCGTGTGCCGCGGACGCCGACACAGGTGCCAATCGGATCGACCCTCTTGTCATGCGACTGCACAGCGATTTTTGCGCGCGAACCGACGTCACGGGCGCAGGACTTGATTTCAAGCAAACCCTGCTCTATCTCCGGGACTTCCTGGCGGAACAACTCGATCATGAACTCGGGGGCCGAGCGCGACAGAATGATCGGTGCGCCGCGCAGCGTCAGATCAACCTCCATGATCATCGCCCGCACGCGATCGCCCATGCGGAAGTTCTCCTTCGGGATCATCTCGTTGCGTCGCAGACGGCCTTCGACCCGACCACTTTCTACAATGATGTCGCCTTTATCCATGCGCTTGACGGTGCCAACGAATATCTTGTCACCGCGCGACATGAAGTCGTTCAGCAGCATTTCGCGTTCGGCGTCGCGGATCTTCTGCAGAATGACCTGCTTGGCAGCCATCGCTCCGATCCGGCCGATCGGCACCGATTCAACCGTTTCCTCGATGTATTCGTCGACTTCAATGTCGGCAATCTGCTCCATCGCTTCGAACAGCAGGATCTCCTGATCTGGCAGTTGCAGGCCGGCCTCGTCCGGGACCACATGCCAGCGCCTGAAGGTCTCGTAGACGCCGGTGTCGCGGTCAACCGCGACTCGAATATCGACATCACCCGGGTAAAGTTTCTTGGTTGCCTGCGCCAGTGCGGCCTCGACCGCACCGAACACCACATCACGCTCCACGTTTTTCTCGCGTGAGATGGCTTCCACCAGCATTAACATTTCGCGATTCATGCCATGACTCTCCTGTTTCAATTCAATCCAATTCCGGCTTCGCACCGCGCCCCTTGAAGCTGACGATAGGCGCCAATCGCGCTTCTCTCAACTCGTCGAGCGTGAACCCCAAGACCTGCAGCGGCGCAGGCACTCTCTTTTTGCTCACTTTTTGCCCCGGTTTGACGGCAGGCGCTTCGCTCCAGACGATTTGCCAGCCGATCACCGCATCCGAGGCGCCCTGCTGAGGCTGCCGGCGTTCCAGAGTGCCCCGAAACTTCTTTCGGCTGGCGCGGACGTCCGATGTAGAGACGCCCAGCGGCGCCTTCAGCGTGATATCAACAACCTGCCCCACAAAACGCTCAAAATCGCCTTCATTTCGCAACAAACGGTCGATGCCCGGCGAGGACACCTCCAGACGCTTGAATTCAACCCCATCAACTTCCAGTGCAAACAACAACTGCCGTGTGACCTTTTCGCAGTCTTCCACCGTCACAAACTGCTCGACAGCAGGGTTCGCCGCGCCGGCCTCAGCGCGTCCAATCCACGGCAGGTCGATCGTCACGCGCAGCAAACCGGCCGTGGAACGTTGAATTTCCACCAGTTCGTAGCCCAGACCGGCCACCGTTTGTTCAATAATTTCTTTCTGTGCCACTTTTGTTCAGATGCATGCAAAAACGATCGACCAAAAAAAACGGGCGGTTGATACCCGCCCGTTTGGTCGTGAGCTTGGATTGTATCTCAAAACATCCTAAGTGTCTTGATTTCTAAGGATTTCTAAGGAAATGTCCCGGCCTTGATCAAAACCATTTGGTCCGGCTTGAGATGCCTTCTGATCGCCCCGTTGATCTGCTCCCCCGTTAACGCATTCACTTTCAACGGGAAATCATCGAGCCATGTGAGGTCGTAACCGCGATTGACCGCCGACAGCAAGGCATTCGACATTCCTCCCGTGGTGGCCAGGTCAACTTTGAAGGAACCGATCAAACTGCTTTTGCGCGCCTCGATTTCAGCATCCGTCACGCCGGACTCATGCCACATTGCAAGTTGGCGCTTTGTTGACGCCAGGCCCTGCTCCAAAAGCTCCGGAGCAAACGTGGCAAATATCCTCCAATCGCCGTCCACCAACATGTCGTTGGCCAGGCGGGCTCCCACGTCATAGGTCAGTCCCTCCTTGTCACGCACCTGGGCCATCAGGCGACCGGTAAACCCGCTTCCCAGAATCGCGGTCGCAAGGCGCAGAGCCTGATAGTCCGGATCGCGATAGCGCAAACCACTGGCTTGACCCAGCACAACCGATACGCTGTTTTTGTCGGGCATGACCACATTCTGGCTTTGTGGCGCATGGGCTGCGCTCTCAAACGCGGTTGCCACGACCTTGCCACCGTCCTGCCAGCCAGAAAATGACCGGCCCAGCTCCGCCTGCACTAGCCCAAGATCCAGATCGCCGACCAGCACCAGCTTCATTTGCGCGGGGCCGTAATGCGCTTTGTGGAATGCCGTGATATCTTCCAGCCTTGCAGCCTCGATTGCCGCCAGCAGATCCTGCGCATCCGGAATTCGATTCGGATGATGGACCGGATAAATCGCGCGCGAAAACGCGTCGGCAGCGCGAAAGTCCGGGTCCTCGAGGCTGCGCTTGATGCTGCCCGCATACTGCTTCTTCGCCTTCAGCAGTTCCTCCGCCGAGAAAGCGGGCATCCGCAACTGCTCGGCAATCAGTTCAAGAACAAGGGGGACATCTTTCTTCAGGGATTTGGCGCTGATTTGCAGCAGGTCGGTGCCAACATCGAAATGAATGCTGGCCCCGACCGCCTCGAGCTTTTCCGTGATAGCGAACTTGTCCTGCTTTTGAGTTCCCTGATCGAGCAGCATTCCAGTCAGAGCCGGAATACTGGGATTGCCCGCGCCCGCCATGCTCCGACCGGCCGGCAACGATGCCCGCAGCGAAACCACATTTTTGACGCCGGTGGGGTAAGCGATGACATCAATGCCTGCAATCATCATCCGGCTCGCGTTCGGCGCAATCCTGCCGCCTGACATCCGGGCTGGAGCGGCTTCACCGCTGCCTTCTTGTGTTGGCGCTGAAGCTGCGCTGGCGTCAGGACTGCGGTAGTAACTGGGACCATGGAGGCGTGACCTTCCTGCCTTCTGCGGGGCCGAACTTGCGCTGCCCGGAACCGTTGGCACAAACCATCCTGTGGTGCTGTGATCCTCGTTCAGATAGCTGTTTGCAACGCGTTGGATGTCGGCTGTCGTGACTTGCTGGGTAGCGTCATCCAGTGCGTAAAAAAGGGACCAGTCGCCCGCGGCAATACATTCATTCAAATATTCGGCAACGGCAAAGGACCCGTCGCGCTTGAAGGCAGCGTCGGCCTGGGTCTTTGCGATCGCAGCCTGGAGTTCGCTTGCAGAGACGCCTTCCCTTTTTAGTCTTTCAATTTCCTGAAGGATGGCCTTCTCGACCTCGTCATGCTTTGCGCCAGGAGCGAGCGGAGCAATGATGACATGCAGCGTCGGATCGCTGTTGAAGCCCAAATCCGCCTCGACACCGGTTGAAAGATTGTTGTCAGTGACTG
>JBMOJJ010000199.1:0-7050 GCA_049315845.1 Rhodoferax sp. | reverse complement strand
GTGCCAAGAGCAGTCATTCGGTTTTCGAGATTAGATTTCCCATTTGGCGGTCACGCTGGCCAGTTCCGCGTCGGTCGAGCTTGCTAACCTGTTGATTGTTCGCTTGCACTCAGTTTTGCCTATTCTTCTCTCGCGGCTAGGCGCAGCTTCAGGGCAGCCACGGCGCTGTCCACCGTGCTCAGCACCGGCAGGCCGGTGCGCTGCGCAACCAGAGTCTTGGCGCGCGCCATGCTGAACTGCGACAGGGCAATCAGGCCGCAGCCACGCTGTGCCAGCGCCAGTGCGGCGGCCGCCACCAACTCGTCGTGGCGTGCCAGCTCACCCTGGTTCAGGGCAGTCATGGCGTCTGCAGCCAACTCGCAGTCGAGCGCCACACCGGGCGGGAACTCCGGCGGCATGGACCGCAGCGTTGGTGCGAAGCTGGCGATCAGTCCCACGCGCAACTGCAGTGCCGCAGCGTCCGCGATCATCGCCTCATTGGGTTTGAGAATCGGCACGCCGGGATGCTGCAAGGCCACCTGCTCGATGCAGGGTCCGAAGGCGGAGCAGGTGAACAGGATGGCATCGCTGCCGCAGTCCAGCGCGTAGCGGGCCAGCCGCTCGAAGCGCGCGTGCATGGCGCGGTCGAGATCGCCAGCATTTGCGGCAAGATCGTTGGAGAGGCTGTCGTCGAGCAGGTTCATGCGCTGGGCCTCGGGCCAGTCGCGCGCCATCGCGGTGTTGATCGGCTCGACTGAATGCGCCAGTGCGTGGATCAGCGCGATGCGCGGATGTTTCAGTGCCATTGCTTCAGGCGTGGCTCAAGCCGCTGCAGGGCGCGGCGGCGCAATGACTTCTTCACGCCGCAGGCGCTGCAGGAAGAAGATCGCTGCCAGCAGCAGCATGGCCGGCAGGTAGAGCCATTCCTTGGCCATGCGATCCGCCAGCACTTCCACGCCACTGATCGTGAAGCCTTGCTCAAAGCCGGCCTTGTCGGCCCCGCTCTTGAGGCCAACCGCCATGACTTCCACACCGCTGGGCGTGCTCATCAGCGTCAGCCCGGCACTCTTGATGCGCTGGGCTGCCGTGCCTTGCGCGCTCAGGGGCAGCAGAACGGTTTTCTTCACCAGTTTTCCTTCCAGTGTGGTGCCCTCGATGCGCACCCGCAGTCCGGTATCGGCGGCGCTGCTGCCGGCCAGTTCAACCAGTCGCGTCGCGGGTTCCAGGCGGTATTTCGGAGCGATCTGGTTCAGCCAGAAATCAGGCCGCAGCAGCGAGAAGGTCACAAGCAGCAGCACGGCCGACTCATACCAGCGGTTGCGCCGCACGAACCAGCCCTGCGTTGCAGCTGCAAAAACCAGCATCGCCATGATGGCCGAGCCGATCGTCAGCGCCAGACTCCACCACGAGCGCACGCCGATCAGCAGCAACTCGGTGTTGAAGATGAACATGAAGGGCAGGATACCGGTTCGGATGCTGTAGAAAAAAGCCGTGATACCGGTCTTGATCGGGTCCGCCTTGGCAATCGCGGCGGCAGCAAACGAGGCCAGCCCGACCGGCGGCGTGACGTCGGCCATCAGACCGAAGTAGAAGACAAACATGTGGGCTGCGATGAGCGGCACCACCAGACCGGTCTGCGATCCGAGCTCGACGATCACCGGGGCCATCAAGGTGGAAACAATGATGTAGCTGGCCGTGGTCGGCATGCCCATGCCCAGGATCAGACAGACCACGGCCACCAGCACCAGCATGCCAATCAGGCTGCCGGCCGAGATGACTTCGACCAGGTCCGTCATCACCAGTCCGAGTCCGGTGACCGATACCGTGCCAACGATGACGCCGGCGCAGGCGGTGGCGATGCCGATGCCGATCATGTTGCGTGCACCCAGTTGCAGGCCTTCGATCAGGTCCGCCCAGCCTTCCCTGACACGCGACATTGGACGAGCTTGTTTGCGGAAATAAGCCAGCAGGGGCTTTTGCGTTAACAGGATCACGACCAGCAAGACCGAGGCATAAAACGCCGACAGCCCGGGCGAGAGTTCTTCCACCAGCAGCGACCAGATCAGCAGCACCACCGGCAGCAGGTAATGCAGGCCGGCCAGGATGGTCTCTTTCACCGGCGGCAGCACCAGCATCTCGGCGTTTGGGTCATCGATGGTCAGGTCGGGTTCTTTCGAGACCTGACGCACGATGGCGACGTAGGCCACGACGATGGCCGGAACAATGACCCAGATCGCGCCTTCGCCCATCATGGTCTTGATCCAGCCCAGACCGTAGTAGATGAGATTGGACAGCAGGATCACGCTGCAGACCGTCAGGCCAAAACCCACCAGGCGCCCGATGGTGCTGGAATCCTTGTTGCGCGGCAGGCCCTGGATGCCCATCTTCAGGGCTTCCAGGTGGGCAATGTAGAACAGCGCGATGTAGGAGATGGCGGCGGGCAGTGCGGCGTTGCGGCAGATTTCGGCATAGGGCACGCCGACGTATTCGGCCATCAGGAAGGCCGCAGCGCCCATCACGGGCGGCATGATCTGGCCGTCGACACCGGCTGCGGTTTCGATGGCACCGGCCTTGTGTGCCGGATAGCCGACGCGTTTCATCAGCGGGATGGTGAAGGTGCCGCAGGTCACGACATTGGCGACCGACGACCCCGAGATCATGCCCATCAGACCAGAGGACACGACGGCGGCCTTGGCCGGGCCGCCGCGCAGATGCCCGAGCAGCGAGTAGGCGACCTTGATGAAATAGCTGCCGGCGCCGGCTTTTTCCAGCAGGCCGCCGAACAGTACGAACAAAAAGATATAGCTCGACGAGACGCCGAGTGCGACGCCAAAAACGCCTTCGGTCGAGAGCCAGTAGTGCGAGACCGCCTTTGACAGTGAAACGCCCTTGTGCGCCACGGCGTCAGGCATGTAGGGGCCGGCGAAGGCAAATGCCAGCATCAGCGCGGCGATGATGGCCATCGGCGGGCCGACCACGCGACGCGTGGCTTCGAGCAGCAGCAGCACACCGACCACCGACACCGCCATGTCAATGCCAGTGGGTTGGCCCGGCCGCGTTGCCAGATCGCGGTAGAAGATGAAGATGTAGGCGGCGCAGAAAGCGGCCGCCAAAGCCAGCACCCAATCGGCTGCCGGCACCGCCACGCGCGACGAGCGCTGGCCGAACGGATAGGCCATATAGGCGAGGAACAGCGCCAGCGCCAGGTGCAGGGCGCGCATTTCGGTGTCGTTGAGCACGAAGACGCGCAGCGCAAACGGCAGCGGTGATGCGTACCAAAGCTGCAGCATCGACCATCCGATGCAGATGGCAAACATGAGAACCTGGACCGCACCAACCGGGGAGCGGCCACCCAGATCGGCCTCCTGTACCAGTTGTTGCAGGTCTACGGGCTTGGGTGTCGAAGTAGGTGCGGTCATGGGGTTCTCATGGATGGATGCACAGCGGAAAAAGAGCAGCCGTCAAGGGTTTACTTGATCCAGCCCTTTTCCCGGTAGTAGCGTGCTGCACCCTCATGCAGGGGTGCGGTCAGGCCGTCGGCAACCATCTGCTTCGGATCGAGGTTGGCAAAGGCCGGGTGCAACTTCTTGAACTCGTCGAAGTTGTCGAAAACCGCTTTGGTGATGACGTACACGGTATCAGCCGGCACCTTGGCCGATGTGATCATGGTGGCCAGCACGCCGTAGGTCTTGGTCGGCAGCGGGTTGTTGGCATACATGCCGCCCGGAATGGTGGCGTAGGCAAAGTAGGAGTTCTTCTTGACCAGTGCGTCAATGCCAGGGCCGGTGATCGGCACCAGTTTGGCGCCGCAGGCTGTGGTCGGGTCCTGGATGTTGGCCGATGGGTGGCCGACGCCGAAGAAGAAACCATCGATCTTGTTGTCGCACAGGGCAGCGCCGTGCTCGTCGGCCTTGAGTTCCGAGGCCAGAGAGAAGTCGGACAGTTTCATGTTCACGGCGACCAGCAATTCGTCAATCGCAGCGCGCGTGCCCGAGCCCGGGTTGCCGACATTGAGGCGCTTGCCCTTGAAGTCGGTGAAGTTGTGGACGTTGGCCTCCTTGCGTGCCAGCAGGGTGAAGGGTTCGGGGTGAACCGAGAACACCGAGCGCATGTCGGGGAAGGCTTCCTTGAACGAACCCACGCCCTTGTAGCCCTGGAACTGCACGTCGGACTGCGTCATGCCGAAGTCAAGCTCGCCGGCCTTGATGGTGTTGACGTTGTAGGCTGAGCCGCCGGTCGACTCAACCGAGCAGCGCAGATTGGTCTTGGCGCGGTCCTTGTTGACGAGGCGGCAAATGGCGCCGCCAACGGCGTAGTAAACGCCGGTCACGCCGCCAGTACCGACGGTGACGAATTTCTGCTGTGCCATCGCGGGTGCAGAAGCCAGGCTGGCGGCCAGGGTCAGGGCCACGCTCAAGGCGCTCAGGGCTAACTTTTTACGCATATCAACTTCTCCAGGTTAAAAAAATATTACTTTGCTGCTATTGCCGCATCGATCGCAACGCTCAGTCGCTCAACGATCAGCGTCAATTCGGATTCGCTGGCGATGAAGGGCGGCGCCAGCAGGATGTGATCACCCAAAAGACCATCAACTGTTCCACCCATCGGGTAAACCATCAAACCGCGCGCCATGGCCTCCTGCTTGACGCGCGCATGCAGTTTACGTGACGGATCGAAGGGTTTCTTAACTGCGCGGTCCTGCACCAGCTCGATGCCCCAGAACAGACCGCGGCCGCGGATGTCGCCGATGTGGGGATGCGCGTCCCAGCTGCTGTGCATCAGGCGCTGCAGGTAGTCGCCGCGCGCGCGCACCTGGGGCATCAGCTGATCGCGCTCGAACACCTGCTGCACTGCCAGTGCCGCCGCACAGGCGACGGCATGACCGAGGTAAGTGTGGCCGTGCTGGAAGAAGCCCGAGCCCGCGCGCATGGCCTCGACAATGCGGCCCTGCGCCAGCACCGCACCAATCGGTTGGTAACCGGCGCCCAGTCCTTTGGCCACCGCCATCAGATCCGGCGTGACGCCTTCCTGTTCGCAGGCGTGCAGCGTGCCGGTGCGTCCCATGCCACACATGACTTCGTCCAGGATCAGCAACACGCCGTGGCGGTCACAGACCTCGCGCACGGCCTTGAAGTAACCCGGCACCGCCGTCAGCACACCGGCGGTTGCGCCGCCCACGGTCTCCGCGACGAAGGCAATCACGCGCTGCGGCCCCTGCGCCACAATCGCCTGCTCGAGTTCCTGTGCCAGCCGCAAGCCGTACTGCGCGGGTGTTTCCCCGGCCTGCTGCTCGCGGTAAGGGTAGCAGGGGGCCACGTGTGTGACCGGCATCAGGATGGGTGCGAAAGGTTCGCGCCGCCACTGGTTGCCGCCGATGGCCAGCGCGCCCAGCGTGTTGCCGTGGTAGCTCTGCCGGCGTGCAATGAAGTGCTGGCGCTGCGGTTGGCCGATTTCGACAAAATACTGGCGCGCCATTTTGAGGGTGGCCTCCATCGCCTCGGAGCCACCGCTGACAAAGTAGACATGGCTCATGCCATCGGGCGCGGTTTCGATCAGCTTGTCGGCCAGTTGCTCGGCCACTTCGGTGGTGAAGAAGCTGGTGTGGGCATAGGCCAGCTTGTCGATCTGCGCGTGCATTGCCGCCAGCACGTCGGGATGCGCGTGCCCCAGGCAGGAGACGGCGGCGCCGCCGGAGGCGTCGATGTATCGCTTGCCGCTGGCATCGGTCAGGTAGACGCCCTTGCCGCTGACCGCCACCGGCGGTGTGCGTTGCAAATGACGGTGAAAGACATGGGTGGACTGGGTGGACATAAAGGCTATTTCCGGGTTGAAGAAGTCGGGGTACGGGCAGCGGTGGGTTTGCTGCCCTGCTTTTTCCAGTAGGCGTCCGAACTGTCGAGCCGGTCCTGGCGAGACTGCAGGCGGGCCAGCACCTTGCGCCCGCCGCGCACCGCGACCGCCGCCAGCAGGGCTTCGGCCAGCGCCAGCGCACCCACCATGGAATGGAAATACGACGGGCTATCAGCCCGAAACAGCAAGGTGTGCGCGGCCGAGCGCGCAATCGGCGACAGCGCGCTGTCGGTCAGCACCACCAGCGTCACACCCTGCTTGAGCGCCTGGGCCACGGCTTCCACCGTTTGCCGGGTGTAGGGCGCAAACGAGATCGCGAGCAGCAGGTCGTCGCTGCCGAGCTCACCGACTTGGTCGATCAGGGTACCGCCCAAGCCTTGCACCAGTGCCCCGTTGCTGGCGAGCAGACCGTAGCTGTAGTTCAGGTACAGCGCCAGACCGTGGCTGGCGCGCAGTCCCAGAAAATGCACGCGGGCGGCCTTGAGCATGGCATCAGCGGCGGCTTCGATGGGCTGCACCTGGTTCAGGTGTGCCACCGATCCAGTGTTGGCGCACTGCGTTTCATTGAGCAGTGCCAGCCAGTCCGCGCTGTGACGGGCGCTGGCCTGCAGCACTTCGGCGCGCCCGGTGTAGCCGCCCTGCGCTGTGAATGACTGCTGGCACAACTTCTTGATTGCGTCGAAACCGGAGAAGCCCAGAGCCGGAGCAAGGCGGCTCAATGTGGCCGGGGTGACGAGGGCCCGGCGGGCGCATTCGCGCATCGAATGCAGCGCCACGTCCCGCGCATGCGCTTCGATCCAGCGTGCGGCGCGCGCCAATTCGGGGCTCAGCCCGTCAAGCGGAATGCTGGCAAACAGTTTTTGAACGGTCATGAAACACTTGGATCATTTTGAAAAAATGTAACACAAGTGTTTCAATGGTGATTCGGTACATTCCCTAGCCTCAATGCTATTGCCAGGAACCGATGTCTGCATCCCTTCCATCGCCAATGTCACGATCCACTGAATAAGGGTAAAGCCGCCATTCACATAACATTGGGCGCATCGTCTTCAAGACCGACGATTGGGGGTTCGGTCGCCTGGTACTGCTTGCCTCATGGAGGAACAAGGATATTTAGTAGACGAGGATAAGTTTTTTAGGCGAACGAGTGACTGGTGATGGCAATTTTCCTTGCTGAAAGTCCGCAATGGATGAGTGCCTGGCTAATACCGCTTCTGGTCG
>JBMOJJ010000198.1:0-7080 GCA_049315845.1 Rhodoferax sp. | reverse complement strand
CACCGAACAGAAGACTGACCATCTAGAAGTGTTTTTACGAATTGCTCGAATGAAGTCGTTGAGTTCCGAAGATCGGCTCGCGGGGGGCCCAGCTTCAGGGAAGGTGCCAGAAACTGCTTCCCCCATAAAGAAAGCGCCCTGTCGCTAAACAGGGCGCCGAGTTGGGGGCTTGAGATATCAGGCAAGTTGGCGTTGACCCTCAGTTGCTTTGGACGATCATCTGGTCGCCAATACGCTGAGATAAGGGAAATCAGTCTGAGATCGATTGGCAGGAGACTTGTCTCGCTGAAATATCCAAAGCATGATGCGCCAAGACATCTTAATGCCTTCTTCAGCACGGCGCAGCACCGACGCTAGTGTTTGCACTTTCTTGACGCTTTCCTGCCTGTAGTAATGCAGACTTGTTGAAGACTGCCTTTGATATTCGGTTTTGAAAGCGATTCCGCATATCTTGGCATAGTGGATTTCCCATGCCAAGACCCATCTGTTTGCCATCTGTCTTTCTGCTTCTGATTTGGCGTGAACGAGACGAGAAAGAGCAATGCACACGCGATTCACGGAGTCAGCTTCGAGTTGTAGCTTGCTCCTCTTCATCCACACCTCATTTTGATATCCGCGTATCGGCGAACAGATGTTTGCCCAACAGTCAGGCCAAGCACTTATTGATTTATTCGTTTGACAGGAGGCCCAACCATTGAAACACTCTTCATTGGGGCTTCTCTCTGCGTAATTTCTTCGGACCCATAAGACGAGAGCACTCTACAAATGGTCGCAACGGAGATTCCTGCGTTATCCAATGACTGGGCTGCAATACCCCAAGAAATCCCTTCTTTGTCAAGCAATGAAAGAATCCAATCTACTAGCTCGCGCTGATTTGTACTGTGCCGCCGGTCAACATCATTGCTTACTACCTTTCCGCTGTAGGGCAAGAGAACCTTGCATATGATGTCAAGTGGCACACCCAATTTTTCGAGGCTTGTGGCGGCACTTCGCCATGTTATTTGTTCATCTCTTAACTGGACTAGCGCCGCATCGACCAACTTGTTCAAACTGGCGCTGAGTCTTTCACGCCAGTCATCTTCCTGCTCTCCCGAAAAATCGAGACTTTTAGCCATAAGCAAGTTGATGTTTCCTAGGCTATCCATGTTTCACTCGCTGGTTCGACTTCTCCGCTCGTAAAAGTCGTAACGAATTGTCACGCCGTTTCTATTGCTTGTCAATATGAAACTGACATATGAAACTGACATATCACCCCGGGTGGAAATTCAATCCCCGTCCGCGTCACCAAATCCCTGTATGTTTGGCAGCCTACTTGCTGTGACTGTGTGGCAGCAAATTGAGCCTCCCGAAAGGGGACTGCCACGCGCATCCACAAACGCTGCCCTCCTGTCTGTCATTGCCTCCATTTAATCGTTGCGTCCTGTTGCCAGCGCGGCCAAGTTTTCGGCGCGTCCGTGCCCCCAGAAAACTTAAAGCCCGAGGGATTTTTCAGGCAGCCCCAGGGCCAGCCCCAAGAGTTGTGTGTACAGCAGCGTGCGAATTGACGGATCGGCGGTGTCCGCATGACTCGCCTGGACCCCTTCGAAGCTCAGATGGCAGTGCGGGCAGGCGGTGCACATCACTTCAGCACCACTGGCCAGTGCATCGGCAATCTTGGCGTGCGTCATGTGCTCTGACAGCGCCGCGTTGGCCTCATGCAGCGGATCGCCGCAGCAGTCCAGTTTGCGCGGCCAGTCGATGGGCGTGGCACCGGTCAGGCGAATCAACTCTTCGAAGATCGTCGGCGCCATCGCATTGTCAAAACGTGCCACGTTGCTCGGGCGCAGTGTGTGGCAACCATACTGTGCGGCGACCCGCAGACCGGTGCGCGGCTCACACACCGCGCCAGCCAGCGCGTCGAAGCCGATCACGCGAGCCAGTACGGGCAGCACGTGCTCGACCTCGATTGTTCCCGACCAGCTCAGACCCTCGACGGCCAGCGCCTGCGTGGTGCGCTCGCGCAGCGCCGCGTCCTCATCCAGCAAGGTGATCGCATGGCGCAAGGTGCCAAAACAGCAGGCGCAAGGCGTCAGAACGTTCAGGCCGGCGCGCTCGGCCAGGGCGAGGTTGTGGGCGGCAGCCAGCACGAAGGCGTCGCGGTTGACGTTGCGTGCCGGGTAGCCGCAGCAGTTGAAGTCCAGATCGACCAGCGCGACGCCCAGGTGCTGCAATACAGCACGGGTTGAAAGTTCGTAGGACGGCAAGCGCGAGGGGATCTTGCAGCCCAGGAACAGCGCGTAGCTCATGATGGTCATGATGGCGCCCTGCTGTTGCGGACGGTGCCCAGACGCTGAACTGCGAGCGCTCGCAACTCGAGCATGATGTCGGCCACGCGTATGCCCTCAGGGCAGTGCTCCTGACACTGATAGCAGGTGGCGCAACTCCAGACCATGCGCGAGCCCAGGGTGAGGTCGCGCAGACCGAGGCGCAGCAGGTTCATCACCTTCTGTGGCGTCAGATCGACGGCGCCGGTCGGGTCTGTGCTGTGGGCCACCACCGGGCAGACGTTGGTGCAGGTCTGGCACTGCACGCAGCGCGAAAAACTGCTGCGATCTGCACAGAGCGGCGCGTCAAGAGCGTCCGGGTCAGAAAAGCTGTGTGGCCAGGTGCTGCTCTGCAAGGACTCGGCCCAGGCCAGTGCCGGACGTGCCTGCACCCACTGCGCCGGCGCTGGTAGGCCCGCGCCAGCCAGGTCGCCGCGCCCGGCCTGCCACAGGTCTTCCAGATCCAGTCCCACCGGGCAGGACTTGGAGCAGCGTGCGCAGTCGGTGCAGAGGAAAGCGCCTTCGGCGACCCGCAATGCCTGGTCCCCTGCACCGATAGCGCGGAGCTTGTGCGAGGGCAGTAGATAGCGGTTGTCCAGGTACCGCGCCAGCGGTGCCACCGAGCAGTTTGCATCGCACAGACCGCAAGCCACGCAAGCGTCCAGTGCCAGCGCGCGGTGCGACGCACGTCCGGCGCTGGAGAAGGCCTGAGCCGGCGCCGCGGCATTGGCCACCAGGCTGATCGGTGCAGCGACCGCGTGGAAGAAGCGGGTGAATGGCAGCGTCGCCAGGCCAATCAAGCAGGCGAACACATGGAGGTAGAGCAGCCAGGCAGGCGCCTGCGCCTGGTCCAACACGCGCGCCAGCGGCGCCAGCAAGCGCGACACCGGGTACGAAACAAACGCCGATGCCGCCCTTGCGTGGCAGGTTTCGCAGTCTGCCTCATGCATGACGCGGCCTTGCCGCATCAGCTCCGGTGTGATCGGCTCCTTCAGACCGTCAAACGCCACACCAAACTCACTGGCCCAGAGGGCGCGCAGCGGCTTGAGCCCAGCCGGATCGACGCTGCCGTTGAACTCCTTGGCCATGCGGTAGAAAGCCTGCGGTGAGGCCATCTTGTTGGCTTCCAGCAGAAAGCCCGTCACCAGGACAAAGCCGAGCAGCGCGACAAACGCTGCGGCCATGGGACGGCGTGCTGGCGAAAAGCGTGAGCGCCGACGCCGCAATCCGACCAGGAAGAGCACCAGTCCGCCCCCCAGCATCGCCCCGAACAGATTGCGCAGAAAGAGATAGGGCGCCCGGGTCGACTCGTAGCCTGGGAACAGCTTCACTGTCACGACGGCTGCCAGTGCGTGCATTAACAGCAGCAGCGTGAATCCGGCAAACATGAGCAGGTGTGCCAGCCAGCGCGACTTGTCGATGCGGTACAGGCGGCGCTGCAGCAGAACGTCGAGGAACAGGGCTCCGAGGACGTGAAGCACGCGTCCACTCAGCAGTGCCGCCGCAAGGCCCCGCAACAGCGCGTGCAAGCGCTGCGACAGCGTCACCGCCTGTACGTCAGGCCCGATACGCAAGCGGCACCAGGCCGACATGCGCCACAGCAGGCCCAGCGCGCACAGCAGCAGCGAAGCGTAAAGAGTGGTCTGAAAAAGCAGGCGCGACATGATTTAGAGGGCCTCGACCCCGCAGAGTTGCTGCGTGATCTGCTCCACCGCTGCCCAAGCGGTTGCAATCGCCAACCCCGAGCCACACTTGGCGCGCATCCAGTCCTGATCGGCCAGGATGGAGCCGATGGCGAACAGCTTGGTCCAGGCAGGCTTGCCGTTCGTGTCCAGCGGCCGCCAGGCATCGTCCGTCCTCAAGCCGGCGCGGTTGATGGCGTGGCCCGCTGGCGCCAGAAAGTCGCTCTGGTGCCAGCCCTCACGCGCAGCGGGCTGCTGCACCGGCAAGCCCAGCAGGCTCTCGCGCACCGATTGCCGATCGGCCGTGAGTCCGCGCCCACTGAAACGCCCTGTGGCCAGCACCACCGCGCGGGTCTGGATGCGCTCACCGCTTGCTGTGCCATCGAGCGCCAGCGTGGCCGTCCCGCCATCGAAGGTCAGTGCACGCACGCTGGCGCGCTGACGTCGCCTCACGCCGCGCGCTGCCATAACCGCCTCCAGTGCGCCCAGCAAGCGCAGACCGGGCACGGATGTCGGCATGGTCGGGATCTCGAACACACGCACTCCCAAGCCGACCTCGAACGCCGCATGCACCGCGCTGGACCGACCCAACCCCAGCAGCGCCGGCAGCCCGAGCACACGCGCATCGCCGAGCAGCGGCTTGATGAGCGCCATCGTGCGCTCGCGCGTGTCCCGGCTTTCCAAGGCCCGAGCAAGATGGGCGGCATAGAGCTCGGGCACCGCTTCAAAGCCCGGAAACTCGATGCGCTGGTGTCGCAGCGCCGGCCAGCTGTCGGTCAGGGTCTGTGCAATCTGTCGCGCGCTGAACTCACGCAGGCCGCGAAAATCCACCAGCAGGCACGGCAGGTGCCGCGCCAGTGCATCAACACCCGCGACCATCGTCAGCGGCACGCCGAAACTGGTCTTTACCGTTCCTATCGAGGTGATCACGCTGCTGTTGTTCTCGCCCAGTGGCGCGTAAGCCATCCCCGCGCCGGCCAGGGCTGCGACAAAGGTCTCAAACGCTGTGCGGACCGAGGCCGGATCAACGCGCGCCAGAGGATGCCCGGGCTGCTCGAGCGCGAGCGCGGCGAGAGCGCCGTAAGGTGACTGCCACAGGCGATGCTGTTCAACTGGATGAACCGCCAGCAGGTCCAGCAGCCCGCTGGCAAACAAAATGCCGCCGCCGCTGCCGATCTGGATGCAGGACAGGCCCCGCTCTGCCGCGAACAGAGCCGCCGCCATGCCCGCCATGCCGGCGCCAATCACGGCGACGTCGTAGCACTTTGCCACTTCGCCGCTCACGGCATTACCTCTGGCCCGAGATCCGCGAGTAGCGCAGCCTGGCGCAACTCTTCTCCGAACAGACCACAGTGCAGCGCCTCGGCCAACTCGGCCTGAGCCAGTTGCTCGCCCCACAGAACGGGACGCTGACCGCGCCAGCGTTCGCTGAAGAAATCGATAATCTCGGCCAGGCCCTGCTGTGCCTGGAAGTCCCCTGTTTGATAGAGGTGGGCCGCAGCGCGAAGACCGCAGAAGGCTCCCTGGCAAGCACCCTTGCCGACGCGGCTGCGCAAACCGATGTCGGTTAGCGTCGGCTTGTCGCCGGCCGCACGCAGCGCAGCGTAGATGGCATCGACAGCACTGCCCGAAACCATTTCGCATTCGCAAAGCAGGGTGTCATCCGGTTTGTGGGAGCGCAACCACTCGCGCGCCGAGTGAGCCGGCGCTGTCCGTGCACTTTCAGTTGCCTGCGGCAACAGCGTCGTGGCGGTAAGGCAGGCCCGCGTCACACCCAGACGCTTGCAGACCAGATCGGCGGCGCGTTCGGCCATCAGCCGGCAGGTGGTGAGCTTGCCGCCGGTGAGGGTGGCGAAGTTGTCCAGACCGTGCTCCTCGTGGTCGAACAGGGCGAAGCCGCGCGAGACCGCACGGCTGTCCGCACCAGCGGACCCCAACAGCGGACGCACGCCGGCGTAAGCGCGGATGAAGCGCGTGTTCGTCAGCACTGGCAGCATGGGCGCGGCCTCAGCGATGATCAGATCGGCCTCTGCGGTGGTCGCGCGAATGTCCTCCAGCGTGTCGACCCGCATTGACGTGGTGCCGACGATCGAGACAGTGCCACCCGGCATCATGATGTCACCGTTACCGGGCCGACGCAGGCGATTCACGACGCGACTGGCCAGACGTGTGTGCGTGACCAGCAGCGTTCCCTTGGAATACGTCATCGCGATAGCCGCGCCGGCCAGCAGCGCCACCTCGCGCGCCCAGGCACCTGCGGCATTGACCACCTGCGCCGCTTCGATCCGCAGGTCCTGCCCGCTATCCAGCGACTGAACATGCACGGCGCCAATGCGCCGCCCCGCGCGTTCGAAGCCGACCACGTGAGTGCGCCGCAGCAGCCGCGCACCCAGACTGCGCGCTTGCGCCATGCTCTCCAGCGAAAGCCGGAACGGGTCGATGGCCGCATCGGGTACCTCGAACACGGCGATCGTGCGGTCCGAGAGCGCCGGCTCCATGGCGCGCGCTTCGGCAACGTCCACCGCACGCGCGCTGATGCCGGAGCGCTCGCAGTACGAGGGAAAGTCAGCAATGTAGCGCTCGTCGTCTCCTTGCACCGCGACAAAATAGCCGCCCGTGTCCTGGATCGTCTGCGCCGCCACACGCTTGAGAATTTCGCCCTCGGCACGACACTCCATCGCCGCACCGGGGTCGCCGGCAACGTATCGCGCGCCACTGTGCAGCAAGCCATGATTGCGCCCCGATGCGCCGGCGTTGATGTCGTCTTTCTCGACCAGAATGCAGTCGACCCCGCGCAAGGCCAGATCACGTGCCAGCGCCGTGCCGGTAACGCCGCCGCCAATGATCAAGACCTGGGTCTGGATGACAGATGGGAAATTCAATTCCATTGGCGTGAGTCCTCCGACATCGCAGCACCGCGGCGACGCAAGCAGTTTAGGCCCATTTACCTCCCCTGCCTGATGAAAACCCGGTTGCGCCACCGTGCAAAATATGTGCTTAATCAAGCTTTGCGCGAATTGACATCTTTTTGACGTCTTTTTGTCACAATCTGGCGCTATGCTTGCTCTTTTACTCGCAGGAGATCCTATGAATTT
>JBMOJJ010000197.1:0-7105 GCA_049315845.1 Rhodoferax sp. | reverse complement strand
GATCGACCTCGGTCACGCCCAGGCAATAACAGACGGCGGAGTTGGCGGCAGAGCCGCGCCCCTGGCACAGGATGTGGCTTCTGCGGGCAAAGCTCACGATGTCATGCACCGTCAGGAAATACATCTCGTACTTGAGTTCTGAAATCAGTGCCAATTCATGTTCCAGCAGTTCCTGCACCTGCTGCGTCATGCCCAGCGGGTAGCGCTTGGCCGCCCCCGCCAGCGTGAACTGGCGCAGGGTTTGCGAAGGCGTCAAGCCGGGCAGCACGGTCTCCATCGGGTACTGGTAGCGCAGTTCGTCCAGGCTGAATCGGCACCGCTGTGCGATCAGCAGGGTATTGGCCAGCAACTCGGCCGGATAGATGGTGGCCAGGCGCTGGCGCGAGCGCAGGTGGGCTTCGGCATTGGGCTGCAGCGCAAAGCCGCTCTGCGCCACGGTCCGGCCCAGTCGCACAGCCGTCATCACGTCCTGCAGCGGCTTGCGCGAGCGCAGGTGCATATGCACATTTCCGCTGGCCACCAGCGGTATGCCGTTGAGCCCCGCAAGCTGCTGCAGTTTGTGCAGCAAAACCGCGTCATCCAGACCCAGCAGCAATTCGGCCGTCAGCCACAGATTCGACCCGAACAGAATCCTGGCCCTCTGGCAAATAGCGCAGGCAGTTTCAAAATCCGGTGCCGATGAGAACGCCAGCAAGACCTGGCATCCGGTCAGCATGGTCCAATGCGCATCTGACCAGGCCAGCCGGTAGCAACCCTTTGCCGCGCTGCGCCGTGCCAGACTGATAAATTCGCACATATTTCCCCAGCCCTGCAAATGCTGGGGCAAAACGACAAGGGAAAAACCCGGCAGGGCGAACTCGGCACCGGGCAACAGTTGCAAGCCCACCTTTTTCGCCTCGGTATGAGCGCGCACCATGCCCGCGACCGAGCACTCATCGGTGATCGCCAGCGCCGCATAGCCCAGCGCGGCAGCGCGTGCCACCAGTTCCTCGGGCTGTGAAGCGCCGCGCTGAAAGCTGAAACTGGACAGGCAATGCAGTTCGGCGTAGGCCGGGCAAGGAGTCTCAGGCAAAGAATCCATGCAAATACCACTTTGAATCCGCGTCAGCCCGGCCAGACGGCCGGGCCAGCCGTTCACGATAAATCCACAGCAAACCACCCTGCTCGCTTCGCGCCACAAAATAATCACGCAAAGCACAATCAGAACTGCCACTCCACCAATTTGCCTCCAGCCGCTGCGGCCCTGCCAGCAAGATCAGCGGTCCACAGTACTGCGGGCGCCGGTCGCGCTCTGTCAACCTGAGCGGCGCAGCCAGCAGCCAGGTCGGGTACAGCGAGTCGATCTTGAATTTTTCCTGCCCCCCGGTCCTCGTCCCGCCGGCTCTTACAAGGAACTGGCGCGTCGCTTCTGATGCGGATTGCCAGTCCTGCATGCGCTCCGGTCGGTGTTCGGCGCAAGGCCGCACCTGCAACACCTGTTGACTCCCCAGACGCGCGCTCAGACGCTCCAGCATCTGCTGAAAATTGTCGCCCACCGCTTGTTCGTCGGCCAGCAAACTGGCTGTTTTGCCGCTGAGCGTTTCGGTTTCCAGAGAGCGCAGGTGCAGATAAAGCACCGGCGCCGGCAAGATGATGCGTGACAGCTTCTCTCCCAGAAGACGCTGCAGGTGGACGGTGTCAGTGCCGGCCTCGGCGCTGCGCAGCACCAGTTCACCCTGATTGGCAGTGTGCCGCCGTGAATCCATGGTCCAGCTCAGCGCCACCGACAGCACACCCAGCTGGCGCGCCTGCAACCAGAATTGCAGCTGATTGAACAGGCGACATGCGCCAAACAGCAGCGCCGAGGCGGTCTCCACCTGGGCGCCAAGCTCCAGCGTGGCCTCAAACATGTCGGGCAACTGCAGCCACATATAGCAGTCAGGTTTTTCCCCGTAGGCGCGATCCAGTGCGTCGAGCAGGCCCGCTCCAAAACGACGCGCCACACCGCCACGCGGCAGTGCTCGAAGCTGACCCCAGCGGCTGCAGCCCATTTTCTCCAAAGTGTCCAGATAAGGATGTGCCGCAGTCAGCGTTGCCAGTGGCAGATCATCGGGTGCCATGGCCGCCTCAGGACTTGCCGTCTGCAAACGCGCAAAGGCAAGCAGGGAGGTGCTGCCTTGCGCGTATCTGAGCTTGGCAACAGGCTTGTCTGATTCAAGCATATGGCCCAGCAATGAAGCCCGGCCGCGCCACAGGCGTTCGCTGGCAGACAGTTCCAGCACCAGCACATCATCGATACGCGCCACCTTGGGAGTGAATTGCAGGGCCCACCAGCCCAGGGCCATGCGGTGATCTGTCAATTCAGGCGAAGCGCTGTCAGGCAAGGCTTGCAGTGCGAGCCAGAACATCATCGTTCCTCTGCAGAAAGCCAAAGGGATGGGCATGCAGGGGCACAGCCTCTGACGCAGCAAAATCAGCTGGGACATTGCTGCATTTCAGCAGGACGGCCAGCCGTGCTGAACGCGCTGGCAGCAGCAAAGGCCGATCCATCGCCGGGCCACGGCGTTTGATGATATGCAACAACAGCGTGTCGCCATCCGGCTGGTTTGCAGCCAGTAGCCGCAGGACAGCTGGCGAGGACTCTGTTTGCGACTGGGCTGGCCGCATCAAAAACAGGTATTTGCCGTGCACCTGAGCAGCCATTTGCAATCGCCGAAGTTGCTCGGTGCGTGCCTGTGACAACCATACCAGGACAGCCGTCACCGCGGCACTGCGCAGGACCTGCTCTGCCGCCCACAGGCGCTCACCAGATGTAGCCGCAGTCACCCAAAGCAGTCGACGCATGTCCAGCCCCTGAGCGGCCAGTCCCGGCCCAAATGGAACATGCGGCGCCCCCACCAGAACGACGCAGCCCTCTGTCAGCCGACTCAAAGCGGGTAGCAGCAGTCGCCACTCGTTACGCATTCCACTTGCCTGCAAAATTTCGCTGATCGCCCCTACCGGCCAGCCAGCGCCCGGCAACTGGAGGTCCAGCTCGGCATGCCCGGTGGCCAGCGTAGCACCAGAAGCACAACCCAGTTCAGTGGCACGCCAGACGGCAGCCCCCAACTCAGGAAAAGGATCCGACAAGAGACTCGACAACATGAAAAGAAGGTCAATGGGTCATTAAAACTGTATAAATATACAGTATTATCCCAGTTTACCCGCTATGTTTCACATTATTTTCCCCTGTGTGCGCTTCCTTGCGAAGTTTCCTGCGGGTCTTTCAAGCTCATGGATGCAACCGTCCGGCCTATGTCCGGCCAGCGCCAATGCAGATAGAACCAGGCGCTCAATCCAACGCACATCATTGCCAGGGAAGTGGCTGCCATTGCCACCGTTGAATGCATGACCAGAGGTGCAACAGCTCCGGCTACCAACCCATTGGCCGTTGAAGCAATGAAGGCCTGCAAGGAGGACGCCATGCCGCGGCGAGCAGGGTGCAGATCAAGCACCAGCAGTGTTACAACAGGCACCATCAGTGCCCAGCCAAAGGCAAAGATGGCAATCGGAATCAGCGCCCATGACACATGAGCCTTGAAAAGGAGATTGGCCCCCAGATTGATCAGCGCAATCGAAAACATGACTGAAAAACCGTATTTGATTTGTTTTTTGGGGGCCAGTTGGCCGGCCATGCGACCACTGACCCATGCGCCGGCCATGATGCCGGCGATCGTGAGCACAAAAAACCAGAAAAATTGGGTTGGAACCAAGCTGAGCTGCTCGCCCAAAAATGACGGCGCTGACAAAACATAGAGGAACATGCCATTGAATGGCACGCCACTGGCCAGTGCCAGTAACAAGAAGCGCGGATCCAGGCCGAGTTGCCAATAGCCCTGCATCAGGTTGCGGGTATTGAAAGGTTGCCGTTGACTGATGTGCAGCGTCTCTGGGAGCAGTCTGTAGTTGGCAATCCAGAGCGTGACACCCAGTGCCGTGAGGAACCAGAAAATGCTGTGCCAACCGAGGTGCACAAACAGCCAGCCGCCGATGATAGGCGCTACGGCTGGCGCCACTCCAAAATAGATGGTGATCTGGCTCATCACCTTCTGCGCCTGGGTTGGCGCGAACATGTCCCGCACCACAGCGCGCGCAACCACAATTCCGGCGCCGGTGGACAATCCCTGCATGGCCCGAAACAGCACCAACTGTCCAATGTTTTGCGAAAGTGCACAGCCAGCCGACGCCAATGTGAAGGCCGTCAATCCCCACAACACCACGGGCCGGCGCCCCAGACTGTCTGAAATTGCGCCGTGGAACAGACTCATGAACGCGAAGCCGAACAGATAGGCCGAAAGTGTCTGCTGCATCTGGACCGGTGTCGCTCCCAAGGAGTCGGCGATGCCCGAAAAGGCAGGCAAATAGGTGTCGATGGAAAACGGCCCCAGCATGCCCAGCACCGCCAGCAAAACAGCCAGCGCCCATTTTGGCGCCGGCCACAGCTTTTGCGCGTCGGGGTTCATGTCTTGAATCTGGTGTAAATCATGGGCGTAACCGCTTATTGTGAATCAAGTGGCAGCAGCTAGACTCAGGACTCCTATGAAACCATCTGAGATCATTCGCGACGCGGTCACCCATGTCACCCTGCTCAGGGAATCGGTCGCCGGCAAGCCCGGCTTGGCAAGCGCCGTCAGCGCGATCAAACATTTTCAGGCCCGGCGGTTTTCAGGGACCTATTTCGATTTTCTTCATTCTGAGCAGTACAAGAACCCCGCCGTTTTTTTTCTGCAGGAACTCTATAGCGAAAAGGACTACTCTGAACGCGATTCCCAGTTTGCGCGAATCGCCGGCGCTCTGGAGCGTCTCTTTCCTCAGGACGTTGTCCAAACCGCTGTGTCTCTGGCGCAATTGCACCGTCTCACGGAAGATCTTGATCTTGCCATGGCCCGAAGCTGGATGGGCAATGCCGACAAGTCTGACGTGGCACGCTATCTCAAGGCCTGGCGCTCGGTGGGGCGGCGTTCGGACCGGGATATCCAGTTGGAGACGGTGCTGAGCGTTGGTCGCGAGTTGGACCGGTTGACGCGCACGCGCGGGCTGCGCATGATGCTGAAGATGATGCGCGGACCAGCCAATCTGGCCGGCATGGCATCCCTGCAGCAGTTTCTTGAATCAGGCTTTGACACCTTTGCCGAAATGGGTCGCCATGGTGATGGGGCGGGCTTTTTTCTTGCCACGGTGATGGACCGCGAATCCGCTCTGATTGACCGGCTGTTCGACTCCAGCGCTGACGCCTGCGAGACCGAAATGACACTGTTACTGGGGCAATCCCCGTAACCGAGACAGGCGGTCCGGATGAAAATATGAACAAAGGAAAACCTATGGAAAGAATCTGGCTCAAGAGTTATCCGCCGGGCGTTGCGCATGATGTGCATCCGGAACAATATCGATCGTTGACACATTTGCTCGAGGAGTCTTTTCAGAAGAACGCGGACAATCCCTTTTCTGTTTGCATGGAAAGCTGGATGAGCTACGGTCAGCTCGATCAGTCGTCGGCGGCTTTGGGCGCATGGCTCCAAGGCAAAGGGCTGGAGCCCGATGCGCGGGTGGCCATCATGTTGCCCAATATTCCACAATTCCCGGTCACCATGGCCGCCGTCCTGCGAGCCGGCTATACCTGCGTGAATGTGAATCCGCTGTACACCGCACGCGAGCTTGAGCACCAGCTCAAGGACTCTGGCGCAACCGTCATTGTGGTTCTCGAGAACTTCGCGGCAACGCTGTCGGAGGTCATTGGGAACACGCCGATCAAGCATGTGCTTGTCGCTTCGATGGGCGATTTGCTCGGATTCTGGTATGGCCGCTGGATCACTTTTGCAG
Organism: Rhodoferax sp.; assembly: GCA_049315845.1. Lineage (GTDB taxonomy): Bacteria > Pseudomonadota > Gammaproteobacteria > Burkholderiales > Burkholderiaceae_C > Rhodoferax. Next base: position 1,267 of record JBMOJJ010000197.1, on the reverse strand, counting down.
TCAGACACCTGGCCAAGATGGTGCCCGCCTACAAGCTGACACTGACCGACGGGCAATCTGCAACGTCTTTCAGGCAGGCCATCGCGCAGGGTGCGACAAAGCAATTCAAGTCAGCGCCCACTACGCTCGATTCCATCGCCTTTCTTCAGTACACCGGAGGCACGACCGGGCTGAGCAAGGGCGCCATCCTGACCCATCGCAACATCGTTGCAGCAGTTCTGCAGGCTGAGGCCTGGTTCACACCGGCGCTGGAACGGGTAGGCGATGTTCGCAAGATCAACAGCATAGCGGCGCTGCCGCTGTATCACATCTTCGCGTTGTCACTGTGTCTTCTGGCTATCCGATGGGGATCCCACCTGACAATGATTCCGAACCCGCGGGATTTCGGCGGCTTCGTGGCAACGCTGAAGAAGCGGCCATTTCATTTGCTACCGGCGGTAAACACACTTTTCAACGCCTTGCTGCAGCACCCTCAATTCAGATCGGTTGACTTTTCAAGTCTTTGCGTTTCCCAGGCCGGCGGCATGGCGGCCTCGGCAGGAACCGCCAAGCACTGGCTCGAAGTCACCGGCTGTCCAATGGTCGAAGGCTGGGGCATGAGTGAAACCTGCGCGATAGGGACCAATAATCCGGTGCTTGCCAAGGAGTTTTCCGGCACCATCGGCCTGCCACTGCCCAGTATTGACATTGCGATCAAGGATGATGCTGGCCAATCGCTGGCGCAAGGCCAATCTGGCGAGATTTGCATCCGCGGTCCGAACGTGATGACCGGTTACTACCAGCAGAAGGAGGAAAACAAGCATGCATTTACGGCGGACGGCTTCATGCGGACCGGTGATATCGGGGTCATGGACGAACGCGGCTATACGACCATCGTTGACCGGAAAAAGGACATGATTCTGGTCAGTGGCTTCAACGTTTTCCCGAGCGAACTGGAAAACGTGATTTCACTTTGTGACGGGGTCGTCGAATGTGCCGTCATCGGCGTGCCGGACGAGAAGCAGGGCGAGGCGATCAAGGTCTTTGTCGTCAAGGACGACCCTCATTTATCGGAGGAAGATGTTGCCAAGTACTGCCAGAACAATCTGACTGGATACAAACGGCCAAAATACATCGAGTTTCGCGATGAACTTCCGAAATCGAATGTCGGCAAGGTTCTACGCCGGGAACTGCGAGTTGGAAAATAATCGCACAGCAGCGAATTCAGAACCAAAAAAAACGCCCATTCTTTCGAATGGGCGTTTCGGTTTAATAGCCTGACGATGTC
>JBMOJJ010000558.1:0-1632 GCA_049315845.1 Rhodoferax sp. | reverse complement strand
AGGCCCGCATCGTCACCAACAACGCCGCCTGCCTGGCGCTCGATCTGGACCCGCAGCAAGAACTGATCCTGCTCGGCGGTGACTACCGGATCCATTCCAAATCGCTGGTCGGCGACCTGACACTGGCCGGCCTGCACGGCATATTTTCCAGCGTCACCGTGCTCGGCATCAACGGCGTCAGCATCAAGAAGGGCTGCACCAGCGCGGTCAGCACGGAGACCAGCGTCAACAAGGCGATGATCGAAAATTCGAGCGGCAAAGTGATCATCGTCGCCGACCATACCAAGATGAACTGCGTTTCCAGCTTTCTTACCTGCCCCTTGAGCCGGATCGACATGATCGTCACCGACTGGCTGGCGCCGCAGGCTTTCTGCGAAGAACTGGAGGCCATCGGCCTGCAGGTGGTCCGGGTGCCGGACGAGCCCTGACTGACATGAATATTCCATTGACGGCTTCAAGGCCATACTGCCTTCGCGAGATGGAAAGTTGAGTACACAGACAATTTCGGCGACGGGTGGGCTGGCTTGTCAGAAGACGAGCAGGAATCAATCGATGCGTCAGTGCGCCTGTTGGAAGATCGTGGCCCCAACTTAAGCTTCCCGCACAGCAGCGGAATCAACGGTCCGAGGAACAGCCACATGCGTGAGCTGCGAACGCAGCACGATGCGTCGGCCGTTTCGAACTTTGTACGCGCTCGATCCCAGACGTTCGGTCATCCTACTGATCGGTGGAGACAAGACCGGAGACGACCGCTGGTACGACGTAAACATCCCAATCGCCGACGGACTCTACGATGAACACTTGGAGCCACTTCGAAAGGAAGGGCTGATTGATGGCCCATAGATTTTCTGACCTGCGGTCCCGGATGTCGCCAGAGTCCCAGAAACGGGCCGAGATCAAGGCGCAGGTGATGCTCGCCGAAATGCCGCTCAACGAGTTGCGCCATGCGCGTGGCCCGTCGCAAAAGATGCTGGCTGACGCACTGAACGTCCAGCAACCCTCCATCGCGAAGCTGGAGAAACGCACCGATAAGTACCTTTCAACCCTGCGCAGTCACATCGAAGCGATGGGTGGGCAACTGGAGGTCGTGGCGCGATTCCCGGATGGTGCGAGCAGGATCAGCAATTTTGCTGATCTGGGCGGCACTGCCACGGTGTAATCAAGCCGGAAAGCACCGACCGTCAGTGGCAGAGGAAACCAAAGGCAGACGGAATGCTGGCGCTGAGCTGTGCCGGTTTCAGGTAGTCCCCTCTGCCTGTTTCGGTGGAGTTGATGGTGAGCCACACAACACCCCTGGCAGGTGGCCTGCTTTTGCAGCGACTGTATGTTGCCCCGGAGGTCACTCAGCCGTACCACCTTGCCGTCGGTGCCAGTGAGGTGGAAGTCCGGTGCTGGCTGACCAACAACAGACGCACAGGCATCAACAGCCAACCAAGAACCGGCAACCCAGCCCCAGGCAAGCCACGAATTGGCGACGCAACATAAATTGGATGCCAGAATGCGGTCGGTGACGGGCGTCGGCAAAGTGTCTGTTCTTGACCGTGGCGGCTGGTTCGATCAGTTTTCAATGTCTACGGCAACAAGAGACACAACCCGGTCATTCAACAAACGGATTCAGACCCTGGAACCTCG
>JBMOJJ010000196.1:0-7124 GCA_049315845.1 Rhodoferax sp. | reverse complement strand
AGCGGGTGCGCTGCGGCGAGTTGGGCTGGACCCTGATCGACGATCTGCACCGGCTGATCCTCGATCAGCTCCTGGTTCCATTTGGTCTGACCGATCTCAGCGAAGCCGAAAAACAGCACCTGAACAAGGCCTGGCACCGGCTCGACCCCTGGAGCGATGTGGTCGCCGGTCTGACCCGGCTCAAGTCGCGCTACACCATCTGCACACTCTCCAATGGCAACATCGGCCTGCTCGCCAACATGGCCAAGCGCGCCGGTCTGCCGTGGGATTGCATCCTGTCGGCAGAGGTGTTCCGGGCCTACAAACCCGACCCGGCCACCTACCTCGGCGTGGCCAGCGTGTTTGATTTGCCACCGCAAGAGGTGATGCTGGTGGCCGCTCATCACGATGATCTCGCGGCAGCGCGGGCCTGCGGCCTGCACACCGCCTACATCGAGCGCGCTGCCGAGTTCGGCGCCGCCAATCCGAAAGACGTGTCGCCCAACCCCGCCAACAACTGGCATGCCAGGGATTTTCAGGATCTGGCTGATCAGTTGGGCTGCTGATTTTCCGCCGCGATCTGGCGCAAGGCCTGCTCAAACACGGCGACCGGCTGGCCGCCCGAGATCAGATGCCGGTCGTTGATGATCACCGCAGGCACCGAATGAATCCCCTGGCTGCTGTAGAAGGCTTGCGCCTGGCGCACGTCGGACGCAAATTGATCGCTGCCCAGGATCGCCTGCGCGGGCGCCGGGTCCAGCCCCGCCTCCCGCACCGCGCCCAGCAGCACCTCGTGCGACTCCACGCTCTGACCGCGGCTGTGGCAGGCAGCCAGCAGTGCCTTCTTCAGCGCCAGCTGCCTGGCCGGGTCCTGCTGCGCCGCCCAGTGCAGCAGTCGGTGCGCGTCGAAGGTGTTGTAAATGCGGCCGCGCCCGGCCAGGTTGAATGTGAAGCCGACATCGGCGCCGCGCTGGCGGATGGTGTCGCGAATCTGCGCCTGCTGCTCTGCGGTCGAGCCGTACTTCTGCGCCAGATGCTCACCGATATCCTGTCCGCCCGGCGGCATTTGCGGATTCAGTTCGAATGGCTGGAAGCAGAGTTCGGCAGACAGCTCGCCACTGAGCCTTCCGAGTGCCTGCTCGAGCGCCGAAAGGCCGATCGCGCACCAGGGACAGGATATGTCGGAAACAAAATCGATCTTCAAAGTGTGCGGCATAGGCTCCGATGTTAAACGGAGGATACCGATTCGTGCTGCGCGGGGCTCAATGACCCGCTTCAAAGGTTCCGCCGAGCAGTTCAGGCAGCCGTTCCCGCGCCATCTTGAAGCCGCAGGCCTGCGCATGGCCGCCGCCGTGCATGCTCTCGGCCAGCGCAATGCAGCTGAAGCCTGGCTCCGAGCGCAAACCAACCTTGACAGCGCCGCTCTTGTCAACGTTCCACAGCAGCGCGAAAGTGCCGCTCCGCTTGCACAGCATGTCGCCCACCAGACTGTGGAATGCGCTGGGTGCATTGACCATCAGGCCGCTCTGGCCGTTGAAGACGACCGGTTGCGCGGCCTCGGCAATGTCAAGGGCCAGCTTGTGGAACTTCTGGTCCATCGCGTGGCCGCGCTCGATGTAGCTTGACAACTGCTGCGCGTCGAAACCGGCGATCTCATGCCAGCGCTCGAACTGCATCGGCTCCATGTCCAGCGCTGCCAGGAAGCTCGCGCTCTGCGGGTATTGCCAGACCCAGATATCGCGGTCCTCGACGAAACGCACCAGATCGGGCAAGGCCTGCTCGCGCTGGAAGAACTCCCAGGCCAGTCTGGAGCCCGATTTCTTCAGGTCGAAATGGATCGCGCCACAGCGGCAGGAAAAGCCTGAAAGCTTGTCGGCGGCGCTCTTGTGGTGGTCCAGCAGCACGAGCTTGGCGGCCCGCTCCTCGATGTCGCGCATGATCGCCGGCGAAAACGAGAAATCGAGGATATAGACCGCTCGTCCGTCGGTTGCCGGCAGATCGTCCACCGATTTGACGTCACCGTGGTCCAGCCCCAGAAACTCGGCCCGCCCCTGGTAAAACAGCCAAGCGGCCAGAGCCGCCGCAAAGCCGTCCGGGCAGCTACGGCCATGGTAGATCACCAGGGGTTTCGGATCATCGATGTCCGGCGGCAGCAGCAGACTCAGGGGTAGAACATTTCTCATGGGGGAAATGATAACGTGCCGCCTAGAATCGGCCGATGGATGAGCCTGACAGACCCGCTTTATTCACCGGCCGCACCGAGCCCGGTGGTCAACAGTTCGACGCATGGTCAAACCAGCCTTTGCTGGTGTCGCTGGAGCAGGGCGGCCTGGATTGGCCCAGCTCATGCCGCAACGGCACCTGCCGCACCTGCATCGCGCAACTGGTGCGCGGCAAAGTGAGCTACCAGATCGAATGGCCGGGCTTGAGCGCCGAAGAAAAGGCCGAAGGCTACGTGCTGCCCTGTGTCGCCTTTCCATGTTCGGACCTGGCGCTGAAAATCTGATCAGCCGGCGGGCGGACTGGCTGGCCTCGGGATCTTCTTGAACCGGATCTGCCGGTCCAGCTCGATCGCATCCTTCTTGACCTTGCGCTGGGCGTCGAGCTTTTGTCCGGCCAGCAGCCACTGGGCAAATTCCTGCGGCGTTTCCAGTGTGACGCGACCGATGGCCGCGCTTCGGAAGTCGTAAATGACGATCTCGGCCGCCTTTTGCAGATTGACCCGCTTGCCGCCCTGCAGCGCGCCGCGTTTGCGGCCGATCGCCTCCAGCAATTCCTCGTCGCTCAGGCCGGCCACCGCGTCGAGCTTGAAACGCGCCTGGAGCAGCGCGGCGTAAGAATGCTTCAGGTAGTCCAGCAGTTCCAGCGTCACCTCTTCCTCGTTGAAGGCGTTGCGCCCGATCGCGCCGCTGGCGGCCAGGTTGTAGCCACTCCTGGCGACGATGATGCGCGGCCACAGCACGCCCGGGGTGTCGTACAGGTAGAAATCATCCGCCAGCGAAATGCGCTGCTCGAGCTTGGTGATGCCGGCTTCATCGCCGGTTCTGGCTGCGCGCTTGCCGGTCAGGGTGTTGATCAGCGTCGATTTGCCGACATTGGGAATGCCGCAAATCAGCACGCGCATCGGCTTGACCATGCCACCGCGTTGCGGAGCGAGCTCGAAGCAGGCCTGCACCAGCGCCTTGGCCGGCGCTGCAACGCTGGCGTCCAGCGCCAGCGCGCGCGTGCCCGGCAGGCTGTTGTAATGCGCCAGCCACAAGGCAGTGCGCTCGGGGTCGGCCAGGTCCTGCTTGTTCAGCACCTTGAGCGAAGGCCTGGCGGCGGTCAGTTCGGCCAGCATCGGGTTGGCACTCGAACCGGGCAGCCGCGCGTCAAGCAGTTCGATCACGACGTCGATGTTGCGCACGCGCTCGCTGATCGCCTTTCGGGTCAAATGCATATGACCCGGAAACCACTGGATCGCCATCTGCCTCCCCTATCTTGTGAATCCGCGCCGGGATGCTCCGGCGTGCGGACATTATCGTGCCTGTGCCGCGCGAAACGATGGCCGGCTTGACAGGGCTACACTGGGTGCCACCAGCCCCATCGCGACACCCTCATGACCCCTGACAACATCATCGACCTGCTCAACCAGAACCGGCCGGCCTGCGTGCAGACGCTCAACGGCCGCGTGGTCGAATTCAGGCCTGAAGAAAACCGGCTGACGATGGAGTTCGAGCCCGGCCTGAACTGCTGCCACTCGCATGACATTGTCCAGGGCGGCTTCATCACCTCGATGCTCGACGCCGCGATGGCGCATCTGACCATCGCGACGGAAAGGTTCGCGGTGACGCTCTCGTCGATCGACATCAACGTCAGCTTTCTGCGACCGTCGCGTGCCGGCAAGTACCGGGCCACCGGCGCCATCGTCAAGCTCGGCAGGACGGTCGGCTACCTGAGGGCCGAACTGGTCAACGAGAAGGGCGAATTGACCGCCACCGCCACCTCCTCGGTCTATCTGAGCAGACGCGCCAAGAACCCGTCAGTCAATGACGCGGGCGCGCAGGACTTTGGTCTCTGAGCGCTGGCGCTTGGCAACGCGCAGCCTCTGGCGCGAGCCATAGCTCGGCTTGGTCGCGCGCCGGGGCTTGGGCGGCGCGGCCACGCTGTTGACCAGCTCGTGCAGGCGCAGCAGCGCATCGAGCCGGTTCATCTCCTGCGTGCGGTGCTGCTGCGCCTTGATGACCAGCACGCCGTCCTTGCTAATGCGGCTGTCGTGCAGCGCCAGCAGGCGCTGCTTTACATCGTCCGGCAGGGAAGAGCAGGCAATGTCAAAGCGCAGATGAATCGCGCTCGACACCTTGTTGACATTCTGCCCGCCGGCCCCCTGCGCGCGGATCGCCGTCAGCTCAACCTCGGCCTCGCTGATTTCGATCGGTGGCGGAGAAGCGCTTGCGGCCATGCCTCAGGCTCCAATGCCCTGCAGCTCGGGTGCCGTCAGGTAGCGGGCGACAAAGGCGCCGACGCTGCCGGCGGGCAGAGGCAGCCAGACCGTATGGCCGCTGCCCGGGGCCACCGTCATGGCCTGCGCCTCGGTGCTCTCCATGCGGCTGAGTTGCAGATCCTGGTTGCCGCCGGGTTGAATGATCTCCAGCCAGTCGCCGACCGCAAAGCGGTTCTTGACCGTGACCTCGGCCAGTCCGCGCGCCGCGTCGAACGACAGCACATCGCCAACGTACAGGCTGCGGCCCGACTCCGAATAGCCGCGCAGGTAGTTTTGCGTTGCTTCGGGCGTGTGGCGCTGGAAAAAGCCTGACGTGTAGCCGCGATTGGCCAGCCCTTCGAGCTGCCCGAGCAAGGCCGGGTCGAGCGCGCGACCGGCCACCGCATCGTCGATGGCGCGCGCATAGCTCTGCACGGTCCGCGCGACGTAATACGGGCTCTTGGTGCGACCCTCGATCTTGAGCGAGTCAACGCCGATCTCGACCAGGCGCTGCACATGCTCGATCGCACGCAGGTCTTTCGAGTTCATCACATAGGTGCCGTGCTCGTCTTCCTCGATCGGCATGAAACTGCCCGGGCGCTGACTTTCCTCGATCACGTAGACCTCGGCGCGCTCGCGCTCGACTGCGGCCTGCGGCGCCAGAATATCGCCGGATGCATCGACGACAGCGGGCTGGGTCTTGTAGTCCCAGCGGCAGGAGTTGGTGCAGCTTCCCTGGTTCGCATCGCGGTGGTTGAAGTAACCCGAGAGCAGGCAGCGCCCCGAATAGGCGATGCACAGCGCGCCATGCACGAACACCTCGAGCTCGGTGTCCGGGCACTCCTGGCGAATCTGCGCGACCTGCTCCAGGGACAGCTCGCGCGACAGGATCACGCGGCTGACGCCGACGCTCCTCCAGAAGCGCACCGCCGCCGAATTGACCGTGTTGGCCTGCACCGACAGGTGGATCTCGACTTCGGGCCAGGTCTCGCGCACCAGCATGATCAGGCCGGGGTCCGACATGATCAGCGCATCGGGCTTGAGCGCGATCACCGGTGCCATGTTCTGCACGTAGTTCCTGACCTTGTTGTCGTGCGGAAAGATGTTGGAGACCAGATAGAACTTGTTGCCCAGGCTATGCGCCCGCTCAATGCCCTGCTGCAGCACCTCGATCGTGCCGAAGTCGTTGTTACGCACCCGCAGTGAATAGCGTGGCTGCCCGGCGTAAATGGCGCTCGCGCCAAAGGCGAAGGCGGTCTCCAGCATCTTCAGCGAACCGGCCGGCGCCAGCAGTTCGGGTTTTTTCAAAATCATGCCGGGATTATCGACGCTGTCGTGTTGCGGACAAGCGTTGCGCATCACACCCGGCACAATGCGCAATCCGTGAAAACCAAATACTTTGCGCAGCTGGTTGCGCTGTCTGCGCTGTGGGGCGCCTCCTTCATGCTGATCCGCATCGCCAGCCCGCTGCTCGGGCCGAACGTGCTGGCGGCGTTGCGGATCGGCGTCGCCACGCTGACGCTGACCGTCCTGATGCGCGGTATGCGGCACCGCTGGCCGCTCAAACACTGGCGCGAACTGGCCCGGCTCGGCCTGCTGTCGGTGGCGCTGCCGTTCCTGCTGTTCGCCTGGGCCGCCTTGCAGCTGCCGTCGGGCTACAGCGCGCTGCTCAACACAACGGCCGTGCTGTTCGGCATCTTTGCAGCGGCCTGGATGAAGGAAGACACGCTGACCGTGCGCAAGCTGCTCGGTTGCGCCTGCGGCTTTGCCGGCGTCGCGCTGATCGTCGGGCTGGGTCCGGTCAAACCCTCGCCTGCGGTCATTCTGGCAGCGCTGGCCTGCGTCGCCGCATCGGCCTGCTACGGTGTTTCAACGCCGCTGATGAAACGCGCCATCCAGCGCATGCAACCGCTGGAAATTGCGGCCGGCATCCATGCCGTGTCACTGCTGCTGCTGCTGCCGGGCGCGCTCTGGAGCCTGCCGCAGGCGCAGTTCACACCCGGCGCGCTGGCGGCCGTGGCGGTGATGGGGGTGGTGACATCCGGTTTCGCGTACTGGCTGCACATACGGATCCTGGTGCATGTGTCGCCGGTGGCCGCAATGAGCCCGACCTTCATGATCCCGGTCTTTGGCGTGACCTGGGGTCACCTGTTTCTGGGCGAGCAACTCAGCAGCGGCATCTATGCGGGCGGCGCTCTGGTGCTGCTGGCCAGCGCTCTGGTGACCGGCTTCAGCCCCTGGCAGAAGTGGCTCGACGCAGTCGACGCCAAGCCCTGATCGCAGAGCTAGACCGAGGCCCGGATGGGCTGCAAAGGGGCGACCACATCGGCGCACTGCGCCCGGTAGTTGAGGGCGTGGTCCATCACGACCAGCGCGAGCATGGCTTCGGCGATCGGCGTGGCACGGATGCCGACGCAGGGGTCATGACGTCCCTTGGTGCTGACCTCGGTCGGCTGGCCAAAGATATCGATCGACTCGCGCGGCGTCAGAATGGAACTGGTGGGTTTGACGGCGATCGAAACTTCCAGATCCTGTCCGCTGCTGATGCCGCCCAGCACACCGCCGGCGTTGTTGGAACGAAAGCCCTGCGGCGAAAGTGAATCACCATGGCCGCTACCGCGCTGCGAGACGCTGGCAAAACCGGCGCCAATCTCGACGCCCTTGACGGCATTGATGCCCATCA
>JBMOJJ010000195.1:0-7133 GCA_049315845.1 Rhodoferax sp. | reverse complement strand
GCACCTTGCTGGCGCACGGTACGCCGATGCTCTGCGCCGGCAGCGAACTGGGCCAGACCCAGGGCGGCAACAACAATCCGTATTGCCAGGACAACAGGATCACCTGGATCGACTGGGCCGGCGCCGACACCGAACTGATCGCCTATACCCGGCATGTGATCGGCCTGCGCCACCTGCTGCTGCCCTTCGCCAACCATTGGTACAGCGGCGTGGCCGATGCGCTGGGGCGGCACGACATCGCCTGGTTGAACGCCGACGGCTCACCGCTTCAAGGCGATGACTGGCACGACCCGTGGCAGCGGGGCTTTGTCTGCCTGATCGGCACGCCGGGGCGCTCGGCAAAGCCTTTGCTGATGCTGTTCAACGCCGGCCGCCACGCGCAGACCTTCCAGCTTCCCGCCGGCGCCTGGCAAGCGCTGCTCGACACCAGTCAGGCGTGTGGCCGGTCGGACTGGCACAGCCGTGGCAACCCCGCCTGCCCGGTACCGGCGCACGGTCTGCTGCTACTGCAGGCCGCTTAGAGCATCCTGATAAAGGGCGACGTACTGCCCGGCAGCGCGCTCCCAGCCAAGCTGCTGGCGCATCGCGCGGGCACGGACGCGGTTCCATTCGGGGCGCCGCGCGTAGAGCGCAAACGACCGGCTGAGCGCGCGCTCGAACGCGTCGACGCTGAAATCGACAAAGACAAAACCGTTGGCGAGTCCCTGTTCGAGGTCTTCCAGCGTGCAGTCCACCACCGTGTCGGCCAGGCCGCCAACCCGGTGCACCAAGGGCAGGCTGCCGTATTTCAGTCCATACATCTGCGTCAGGCCGCAGGGTTCGAAGCGCGACGGCACCAGCGTCACATCGCTGGCTGCAAAGATCCGATGCGCATAGTCTTCGTCGTAGCCGACGCGCACCGACACAGCCTCTGGGCGCGCCTGCGCGCGCTCGCACAACGCCGCCTCCAGAGCAGGCTCGCCGCTGCCCAGCAGCACCAGCTGGGCGCCGCGCGCCAGCAGCGAATCCAGCGCCGCCAGCACCAGGTGCAGGCCTTTTTGCTCGGTCAGGCGGCTGACCACGCCGAACAGCAGCGCATCGCTTCGCACCGACAGGCCCAGCTCCTGCTGCAGCGCCGCCTTGCAGCGCGCCTTGCCAGCCGGCTTGCGTGCGTCATAGGCAACGGGAATCAGCGCATCCCGAGCCGGGTTCCAGACCGACTCGTCGACCGCATTCAGGATGCCGGAAAGAACGCCCGAGCGCGCGCGCAACAGACCGTCCAGGCCGCAGCCCTGCTCCGGCGTCTGGATCTCGCGCGCATAAGTCGGACTGACGGTCGTAATGCGGTCGGCATAGAACAGGCCCGCCTTCATGAACGAAACCTGCCCGTGGTACTCCAGTCCGTCCACTGAGAATGCGCTGTCGGGCAGCCCGAGTTCGGCGAACAGTTCCGGCCCGAAGACGCCCTGGTAGGCCAGGTTGTGCACCGTGTACACACTGGTCACCAGGCTGCAGCGGCGCGCGCCCGAGAAGGCCAGGTAGGCGTTCGCCAGGGCCGCGTGCCAGTCGTGACTGTGCACCACGCGGGGCTGCCAATCGGCGTCCATTCCGCAGGCCAGCTCGGCCGCGGCAAAACCCAGCAGCGCAAAGCGGCGATGATTGTCTGCGTGGGGCCGGCGCCGAGCGTCTTCGTAGGGACCGCCGGGACGGCAGTACAGCTGCGGCGCGTCAATCACGTAAGCCATCAGGTCCAGGCTTGCCAGACGCCCCAGGCGCAGCAGCACCGTCTCGCCCCACGGCGCGGTCAGTTCCAAGCAGGCCTGGACATCCTGCAGGTCTGCCAGAATCGTCGAAAAGCCCGGCAACAGCGCCCGCACCTCGCAGCCCGCGGCGTTCAGCGCGGCGGGCAGCGCTCCTGCGATATCCGCCAGTCCTCCGGTTTTCAGCAGGGGGAAGATTTCGGCGCTGGCCTGCAGGACCTTGATCGCTCGCATTATTTCAGCCTGGCCAGCATCTCGCGCGTGATCAGCACCACCCCGCCTTCGGTGCGTTCGAAGCGCTTTGCGTCCAGCACCGGATCCTCGCCAACCACCATGCCCTGCGGAATCTGGCAGCCGCGGTCCACCACCACTTTGCTCAAACGGCAGTGGCGGGCCACCGTCACGTCGGGCAACAGGACCGCCTGCTCGATGTGGCAATAGGAATGCACGCGCACCTCGGAGAACAGCACCGAATGCGAGACATGGGAGCCCGACACGATGCAGCCGCCCGACACCAGCGTGTTGACCGTCATGCCATGCTGACCGACCGTGTCGGGCACGAACTTGGCCGGCGGCAACTGGCGCTGGTAGGTCCAGATCGGCCAGTCGGTGTCATAGATGTCGAGCTCGGGCAGGGTCGAGGCCAGATCCAGGTTGGCGGCCCAGAACGCGTCGATCGTTCCGACATCGCGCCAGTACGGCGCGGCACCCGCCACGCGGGAAACGCAGGACATGCGAAACGGGTGCGCGAGCGCCCGTCCTTGCGACACCGCGCGCGGAATCACGTTCTTGCCGAAATCATGGTCGGAATCGGGGTTGGCCAGATCCTCTTCGAGAAGGCTGTACAAATAATCGGCGTCGAACACATAGATGCCCATGCTGGCCAGCGACATCGCGTCATTGCCCGGCATCGGCGGGGGATTGTCGGGCTTTTCGACAAAGGCGGTGATCGCGCGCCGCTCATCGACAGCCATCACGCCAAAGGCGCTTGCCTCGGCGCGCGCCACCTCGATGCATCCCACCGTGCAGCCGGCGCCGTGCTCGGCGTGATCTTTCAGCATGACCGAGTAATCCATCTTGTAGATGTGATCCCCGGCCAGAATGACGATGAATTCCGGCTTGCTGGAACGGATGATGTCCAGGTTCTGAAAGATCGCGTCGGCCGTGCCGCGGTACCAGTGCTCCTCGCCAACGCGCTGCTGCGCCGGCAGCAGGTCAACCATTTCATTGAGTTCGGCCCGCAAGAAGCTCCAGCCCCGCTGCAGGTGCCGCAGCATCGAATGGGATTTGTACTGCGTCACCACCGCCATGCGGCGAATGCCGGAATTCAGGCAGTTTGAAAGCGCGAAGTCGATGATGCGGAATTTTCCGCCGAAGTAAACCGCCGGCTTGGCGCGCCGGTCGGTCAACTGCTTGAGCCGCGCGCCGCGCCCACCGGCCAACACCAGCGCCACCGTGCGTCGCACCAGAAGGTGGGCCTGAAGGCTGGCTTCCGTACCATTTCCCATGATCGATTCTTTCTTCTGTGTCTTGAGGAGCCCATGGAATTTAGCACTTTCTGCCGCCGACCCCGGACTTTCGGGGCGCTTGAACTTGTCGCAGATCAGGGAGACTGCGAAGAACCCGGCACGCCAATTCGCTTTCGTCGTGGACGAGTGGCCGGTCACCCCAACGCAGGCACGGCGGCGATTTGACCACATTCATTGGCTCCCGGAATATCCGCTTGGCCAGCACGAATCACCTATGATGGTACCTGCTTATCCATTGAGAAATCAAAAGGCGCCATGATGACAACTTCACTGAAGCAATTGGTCTGTGCTCTTAGCCTGTGTGGAATTACCGGCGGCGTACTGGCTGACGGGAGTATGAATCATTCACTGGCAAGCACACTATCGCCCTCTCCCGCTCAAGCGGCTGTCGAAATCGTGATTTTCCCGGCCAAAAAAGTCATCACGATGGAGAAAAACCAGAAAACAGCTCAAGCGGTCGCGGTCATTGGCACGCGCATTCTGGGTGTCGGCAGCGTCGAACAGTTGCGTGCCATGGCGGGACAGCGCGCCTTTCGGGTAGATCTAAGCCTTCAGGACAAGATCGTCATGCCCGGCTTCATCGACCAGCACCTGCACCCCGTGCTGGGTGCCCTGACTCTGGCGACCGAAATCATCGCCATAGAGGACTGGTCCTTGCCCGGCCGCACAATCAAGGCTGCAAACAGCCACGAGGAATATATCGAGCGCCTGAAGGACGCACAGAAGAACCTGAAAACCCCGGATGAGCCCTTGATCAGTTGGGGCTATCACAATCTGTGGCACGGCAAGCTCAACCGTGCGGTTCTAGACGAAATCAGCAGTACGCGCCCGATTGTGATCTGGCAACGCTCCTGCCATGAAGTGATCCTGAATACCGCCGCCCTCAAGCTCCTGAACATTACCCAGGAAGATGTGGCGAACAAAGGTTCCGCGAGCACGATGACGAATTACGCCGAGGGGCATTTCTGGGAACAGGGTTTCATGAACACGGTCGTGCTGCCGCGCACCCTTAAATTGATCGCAACGCCGCAACGCCTGGCGTTCGGTCTCAAGCAAATGGTGGCCTACGAACACGCCAACGGCGTGACTGCCTACAACGAACCGGGCGCCATCGTGACGCCCGAAATGTGGAAGCTTTACGAGACGATCCTGGGTGCCAGCGACACGCCGATGTACTCGACTTTCCTGGCCGACGGGCGCGGCATTGTGGATCAGGTTGGCATGGATCGGGCACTGGAGGTGGTCGAGCAAACCATCGCATCCGCCCCGCAAGCGCCCGGCAAGAAGCTGATGTTCTTCCCCAAGCAAATCAAGTTGTTTGCCGACGGTGCGATCATTTCGCAACTGATGCAGATGAAGGAACCCTATGCCGATGGACATCACGGCGAATGGATGATCAACCCGGACGACCTTGAGCGCCGTGCAAAACTGTTCTGGGACGCTGGCTATCAGATTCACATCCACGTCAATGGAGATCTTGGCTCAGAGGTCGTATTGGCGACTCTGGAAAAACGCATGAAGGAGAATCCGCGCCCGGACCATCGCTTTGTCGTCGTTCATTTTGCCAATTCGACAGAAACCCAGATTGCACGATTCACCAGGAATGGGGCGATTTTTAGTGTCAATCCGTATTACCCGGTTGGCTTTGCCGACAAGTACGCGCAAAATCTGGGCAAACAACGAGCCGATCTGATGGTGCGCTCGGCCTCCATTCTGAAACATACCAAACACCTGTCTTTTCATTCCGATTTACCCATGGCACCGTCGGACCCACTGTACCTGGCTTGGGCTGGCGTCAACCGGATTACGCCCAGCGGGCGCGTAGCCGCTCCCCAGCAGCGCGTTTCGGTCGATGTCGCACTGCGCGCCATCACCATCGAAGCCGCTTACTCATGGCGCAAGGAGGAATTGCTGGGCAGCATCAAGCCGGGAAAGATCGCCAACTTTACGGTGCTTGAACAAGACCCGTATCAGGTTGAACCGACGCGCCTCAAAGACATCGAGGTATGGGGGACCGTGTTTGAAGGCAGGGTTTTCCCGGTCCCGCAAGCGAACAAACGCAAGGTGGCCGACAACCGGGTCACGCGGCCGCTCGCATCCACCAAGGCATTGATACGCCCTACGCACGATGACCACAACGAGCACAATGAGGACGATTGCCAGCTAGGGGCCCTTGCCAGAATGGCCGCCCTTGCCTATGCGGAGAATTTGGCTACGCATTGACCACACCCAAACAATACAGCCAACACAAGGACGAGCATTGAAAATCATTCCCAAACCAAACCTCCTCGCCTTCGTAGCTGCGCTGGCACTGAGCGGTCTTGCTGCACCAGCGCTTTCCCAGCAGAGCTCGGCTGATCTCGCCAAGAAACTCTCCAACCCCGTGGCAGCACTCATCAGCGTGCCGCTGCAGCTCAATTTCGACGACAAGATTGGGCCCACAGATAGCGGCAAACGCACCTTGCTCAACCTCCAGCCGGTGGTGCCTATCCCCCTGGATCAAAACTGGAACCTGATCTCTCGGACCATCCTGCCGGTGGTGTCGCAGCAGGACATCTTTCCCGGCGCGGGCAGTCAGTCGGGCATTGGCGACATCGTGCAAAGCGTGTTCTTCTCACCCAAGGCGCCAACGACGGGTGGCTGGATCTGGGGCGCGGGCCCGGTGTTCCTCTTGCCCACCGGTTCGGACGACTTGCTGAGCGCCAAAAAGTGGGGCGCGGGACCGACCGCAGTCCTGCTCAAGCAGGAGCACGGCTGGACCTACGGCGCACTGGCGAACCACATCTCTTCGTTTGCTGGCGACAGCGCCCGCGCAGCTGTCAGCACGACCTTCCTGCAGCCATTCCTATCCCACACCACGCCCACCGCCTGGACCTATGGTGCCAGCACCGAGAGCAGCTACAACTGGAAGAGCAATCAGTGGGCCGTGCCGCTCATCCTGTCGGTGTCGAAGGTCACCAAGATCGACAGCCAGTTGATGAGCGTGGGCGGCAGCGTGCGCTACTGGGCCGCCAGTCCGGACAGCGGCCCCCAGGGCTGGGGCTTTAGGTTCGACGTCACACTGCTGTTCCCAGAATAGCAGTGGCGAGCGAAGCGAGTCCGATGCAAGTTCAATTCTGACTCGGGTGGCGGGCTAGCAGGCGCGGTAATGATCACCCATCCTTCGGATTCATGCTTGTTTTGGCGCGCCTGAAGATCAACAAAAATGCGGTCGAGGTCAAAGCCCAAGCTGGCGGCGTGCTGCTCCCGAATCGCACGTACCTCATCGATGATGCTATCAGTCATTGTCGTCTCCCATGAGTTCGTCAAGTGTACAAATGAATGGCAGGAATAAGCCCTATTGCTGAAAATGCGCAGCGATTCCTGCCTGGATTTCTGGGTTGGCAATATGTCTCGCATCTTCACTCGCCTTGGCAGGCACGATACCAGCAGCAACCAAGCCCTTCGCGAGTTCTACGCAGCGGGGCGTCAGGTAGCTGAAGACCGAAGTTCCAATGTAGATTTTGCGTTTCATGTGAACAATTGGAATCTGACCCTCATTAACACTCATTAACACTGACGATTACTCTCTTGATCGGCTTTCGTGGCAGATGAGCTGCGGCCTCGCCGTTTAGAATCCGGGGCCCTCTACCCGCGTGGAGCCAACCGGAATTTATCTGTGTCTTTTGCCAACGAAACCCGCCGCCGCCGCACCTTTGCCATCATCTCCCACCCCGACGCCGGCAAGACCACGCTGACCGAAAAGCTGCTGCTGTTCTCGGGTGCGATCCAGATCGCCGGTTCGGTCAAGGCGCGCAAGGCGACGCGCCATGCCACCAGCGACTGGATGGAAATCGAAAAGCAGCGCGGCATCTCGGTGGCTTCC